>JBIKWI010000177.1:0-7042 GCA_044356395.1 Tagaea sp.
CTCGCGCGCGCCGTCGTCGAGCCGCCGCGCGATCCCTCGCATGGCGACCTGTCGACGAACGCGGCCCTCGTGCTCGCGAAGGGGGCGGGTACCAAGCCGCGCGACGTGGCGCAGATGCTTGCCGACACGCTCGCCGCCGATCCGCGCGTCGAGAAGACCGAGATCGCGGGGCCGGGCTTCGTCAATCTGCGGCTGAAGCCGGCCATCTGGCGCGACCTCGTGCGCTCGATCCTTTCCGTCGGCACCGGCTACGGCACCGGCAAGGCCGGGGCAGGGCGGCCGGTCAATGTCGAATACGTTTCGGCGAACCCGACCGGCCCGATGCATGTCGGCCATTGCCGCGGTGCCGTGGTCGGCGACGCGCTCGCCTCGCTTCTCGACAAGACGGGCTTCGCGGTGACGCGCGAATACTACATCAACGATGCTGGCGCCCAGGTCGACACCCTCGCGCGGTCGGTGCATCTGCGCTACCGCGAGGCTTTGGGCGAAAACATCGGCCCGATCCCAGAAGGCTACTATCCGGGCGAGTATCTCGTGCCTGTCGGCAAATCGCTTGCCGAGATGCATGGGGAAAAGTATCGCGCGGCCCCCGAGGGGGAATGGCTCGCGGAATTCCGCGCCTTCGCCATCCACGCGATGATGGAGCTTATCCAGAGCGATCTGGCGGCACTCGGCGTCAAGCACGCGGTATTCACGAGCGAACGGCGCGACATCGTTGGCGAGGGCCGCGTCGAGGAGGCGATCGAGCGGCTCAAGCTGCGCGATCTCGTCTACACGGGCGTGCTCGAACCGCCCAAGGGCATGAAGCCCGACGACTGGGAGCCGCGCCCGCAGCTGCTTTTCAAGGCGACCGAGTTCGGCGACGACGTCGACAGGCCGCTGCGCAAGTCCGACGGCAGCTGGACGTATTTCGCGGCCGACATGGCCTATCACCTCGACAAGTACCGGCGCGGCTTCGTGCGCCTGATCGACGTGTGGGGGGCGGATCACGGCGGCTACGTCAAGCGCGTCGATGCGGCCGTCAAGGCGTTGTCGGAGGGGCGCGCCACCTTCGAAGTCAAGCTCTGCCAGATGGTCAACCTGATGGACAAGGGCGAGCCGGTGAAGATGTCCAAGCGGTCGGGCAACTTCGTCACGCTGCGCGACGTCGTCGACGAGGTGGGCCCCGACGTCGTGCGCTTCGTGATGCTCACGCGCAAGCAGGACCAGCACCTCGATTTCGACTATGCCAAGGTGCGCGAACAGTCGAAGGACAATCCGGTCTTCTACGTCCAGTACGCGCATGCGCGTCACCGCTCGGCATTCCGCCAGGCGCAGCAGGCGTTCCCCGGCATCGATACGTCGGATTCCGCACTCGCCACGGCCGATCTCGACCGCATCGTCGACGGCGAAGAGATTTCGCTGCTTCGCCAGATATCCGGGTTCCCGCGCATGCTGGAAGCGGCGGCCGAGGCGGGCGAGCCGCACCGCGTGGCGTTCTGGCTCTACGAACTGGCGTCGCAGTTCCATGCGCTGTGGAGCCGCGGCAACCACGAGACGGCGTTGCGCTTCGTCGTGCCGGACGACGTGGAACTCACGAAGGCAAGGCTGGCGCTGCTGCGCGCAATGGGATTGACGATCGCGGCCGGGCTCGAGCTGCTCGGCGTGCGTCCTGTCGAGGAGATGCGTTAGGCGATGCTGCCCGAAGGTGCGAGCCCCATCCTGAAGGTCGACGGCGACTCCGTGCGCGAGCCGGCGGCGGCGCGCAGGCCGTCGGGTAAGGGGCGGGCGCGCGTGTTCGGGGCCGTTTTCGCCTTCTCCGCGATCGTCGGGTTCGGCAGCCTGATCGCCTATTATTTCGTCCAGAACCGCGACGGCAGCGTCGATCCGTCCAGCATCCCGGTCGTGCGGGCCGATCCGCGCCCCATGAAGGTCAAGCCTGACAATCCCGGCGGCATCGACGTGCCGTTCCAGAACACCGAGATCTACGACCGCGTCGGCCAGCAGACGGGCGGCGTGGCGCCGGTGCGCCCGCCGGCTCCAGGATCGGTACCGCCGGCCAGGCCCGGCGAACGCCTGTTGCCCGGTCCCGAAGCGCCGATGCCGAGACCGCAGCCGCCGCCCGCGCCCGTCGCGGCAATCCCGGCCGTGCCCGAGATCGTGGCCCCGTCCGATGCCGTCGTCGTGACTCCGGCGCCGGCACCTGTCGCCCGCGCCGCTCCGCCCGTTGCCGCGGCCCCGCCGGCTCCCGCCCCTGCGGCGCCTGCCGTCGCGGCGGCACGCCCGGCACCGGCGGCCCCAGCGCCGTCCGCTTCGACGCCGGCCGGGCCTGGCCCCCGGATCCAGCTCGCCTCGGTGCGCGACATGGCCGACGCGCAGCGCGAATGGGCGCGCGTGACGCGCCAGTATCCCGACCTGCTCGGCGGGTTGTCGCCGCAGTTCGTTCCTGCCGACCTGGGCGACAGGGGCGTGTTCATCCGCGTCCAGGCCGGCCCGTTCGCGAGCCCGGAATCGGCCCGCGCCGCATGCGACGCCTTGCGCGCGCGCGGTGCAGGCTGCAACGTGGTGCGCTGATGACCCGACGCCACCCGCTTGCCGCGATCTTCGGATGCACCGGCACATCCCTGACGCCCGCCGAGTTCGCGTTCCTGCGCGAAGCCGATCCGCTTGGCTTCATCGTTTTCTCGCGCAACATCTCGACGCCCGAAGCGACGCGCGCACTTGTGGCGTCGTTCCGCGAGGCCGTCGGGCGGGCCGATGCGCCGGTGCTGATCGACCAGGAAGGCGGGCGTGTTGCGCGCCTGCGGCCGCCGCACTGGCGCAAGTCGCCGCCGGCCAAGACCTTCGTCGAGCGTGCGTCCGTGCGCGGACAGGCCGCGGCACTCGCGGCCGTTCGGACCAACTTCCGGCTCATCGCGGCCGAACTGTCGGCCCTGGGCATCGATGTCGACTGCGCGCCGGTCGCCGACGTGCCGGTGCCGGGCGCCCACGACGTCATCGGCGACCGGGCGTATGGTGCCGATCCGGCCGAGATCGCCACCTATGCGCGCGCGGTCGCCGACGGCCTGCTCGATGGCGGCGTCATCCCGGTCGTCAAACACATCCCGGGACATGGCCGTGCGCGGTCCGACAGCCATCTCGAACTGCCGGTCGTCGATGCGTCCCG
The DNA here is from genome assembly GCA_044356395.1 of Tagaea sp. Lineage (GTDB taxonomy): Bacteria > Pseudomonadota > Alphaproteobacteria > CACIAM-22H2 > CACIAM-22H2 > Tagaea. Next base: position 3,146 of record JBIKWI010000177.1, read on the forward strand.
CGCCGAACTCGAACGGACGGATTTCGTCCCCTTCAAGGCGCTGGCCGACCTGCCTTGGGCGATGACGGCGCACGTGAAGTTCCTCGACATCGACGCGGATCGTCCGGCCACCACGTCGGCCTTCGTGATCGAGAACGTGATCCGCCGCCATATCGGCTTCGGCGGTCTGCTGCTGTCGGACGATCTTTCGATGCAGGCGCTTGCCGGCACGATGGCCGAACGGACGCGCGCGTGCCTCTTTGCGGGCTGCGATGTCGTCCTTCACTGCAACGGCGATTTCGCCGAGATGGAACAGGTCGCGCTGGCCGCGCGTCCGCTCGACGACGAGGGCGCCGAACGCGTGGCATCCGGCGTCCGGCTGCGCGATGCCCGCGCACGCGCCGGGTTCGACGTGGCCGGGGCCGAAGCCGAACTGGTCGAATTCCTCGCCGGCTGAACCGAAGGAGAGCATCTTGCTGACGATCTACGGGGTCTACAGGTCGCGCGCGTCGCGGATCATCTGGCTTGCCCACGAGCTGGGAATTCCGTTCGAGCATGTTCCGGTCATCCAGGCCAATCGGGTCCCGGATCCGCTTGCCAAGGACGCGCCCCTCAACACGCTGTCGCCGGCATTCGCGAAGCTGAACCCGTTCTGCCGGATCCCGTCCATCGACGACGACGGTCTGGTTCTGCACGAATCCCTCGCGATCAATCTCTATCTCGCGCGCAAGCACGGCGGCCCGCTCGCCGCCGCATCGCCCGCCGAGGACGGCCAGATCGCGATGTGGACGCTGTGGGCCGCGACCGAGGTCGAGCCCTATTCGATCCAGGTGCTCTACAACATGGTCGGCAAGCCGCCGGCCGAGCGCGACGCCAAACTGGCAGCCGCTTCGGTCGAGGCCCTGCAGAGCCGCTTCGCCTTTCTCGATCAGGCCGTCGGCGCTTCGAAATTCCTGGTCGGCGGCCGCTTCACGGTTGCGGACATCAACGTGGCGGAAATCGTCCGCTACGCGACGCCGGCAACGTCGCTTTTCGATGCCGCCCCGAACGTCAAGGCATGGCTCGCCGCCTGCCAGGCGCGCCCGGCCTTCAAGAAGATGTGGGCGACGCGGGATGCCGAGCCGGTCTGAGGGATCTCAGGCGGGGCAGGGGCGCGGACCCTGTGGAAAAGGTGGTGCTTCCGTCGTGCCGAGCCATGGGGTATCCAAAAACAGGTGGTTGACGCTCGAGTCGCGATAAAATCGAAAAATTATCTATGTTTTTCAGTTTATTGTGCCTCGAAGCTACGGTGAAATATCAGATGTTCGTGCCGTTTTGCAGCCGGTAACCGCGAGCGAAGTGGGCTTAGGATGAGTGCAGTCGTCGATCCTGGTTTTGAGCCCGATCCCGAACGTCAGCCGCCCGTGGCCGACGATGGGTCGCTTGTCGTCAATCTTGGCGCCTATGACGGACCGATCGACCTGCTTCTCGGACTTGCGCGCGACCAGAAAGTCGATCTGACGCGCATCTCGATCCTGGCGCTCGCCGAGCAGTATCTGGCGTTCATCGCGGCGGCGAAACGCCTGCGACTTGAGATCGCCGCCGACTATCTCGTGATGGCCGCCTGGCTCGCCTTCCTCAAGTCGAAGCTGCTGCTGCCGCCCACGCCCGAGGATCCGGAGCCCGAGCCGACGGCGGCCCAGATGGAAGCGGCGCTGCGCTACCAACTCCAGCGCCTCCAGGCCATGCAGGAAGCCGGCGCGCGCCTGATGGGGCGCGGGCTGCTGGGACGCGACGTCTTCGTTCGCGGCGCGCCCGAAGGCGTCCCGGTCGAGACGACCGAGGTCTGGGACATCAAGCTCATCGACCTGCTCAAGGCCTATGCCGAATACCGCAACCGGTCGTCGGAAAAGCCCGTCCTGCGCATCGTCGCGACAGAGCTCGACACGATGGAAGCGGCGATCGAGCGGCTTTCGCAGATGCTCGGCAGCATGCACATTCCGGACTGGACGACCCTGCAGTCGTTCCTGCCGCCGGGTCTGCGCGACGATACGGTCGGGCGCAGCCATGTCGCGGCTACGCTCTCCGCCACGCTCGAACTGGTCAGGACCGGCAAGCTCCAGATCCGCCAGGACAGCAACTTCGGGCCGATCTATCTGCGCCGCCCGCCGGAAAACCAGATCGCCGAATTTCCCGTCGACAGGACACCGCAATGAACACGGCCAACGAAATCGCCGAACCCGAAACGGAAGCCGAGACCGAGGCCGTCGCTCCGGCCCAAGCCGGCGAAGCCGAAGCCAGCGAAGTCGAGGCGGTCGAGTTGCCGCCCGAAGAGCTGCATGCCCAGGCTGTCCGCGTCGTCGAAGCCCTTGTTTTCGCGTCGTCCGAGGCGCTCAGCATCAAGGATATCGCCCGCCGTCTGCCCAAGAGCGTCGACATCAAGGCGGTGCTGGCCGAGATCGAGGCGCATTATGCCGCGCGCGGCGTCAACTTCGTGCGTGTGGCCGGAAAGTTCGCGTTCCGCACCGCTGCCGATGTCGCCGACAGGCTCAAGATCGAACGCGTGCAGTCGCGCAAGCTGAGCCGTGCGGCCCTCGAGACGCTCGCGATCGTCGCCTACCAGACGGCCGAGGAAAAGCCCGTGACACGCGCCGAGATCGAAGAGATCCGCGGCGTGGCCCTGTCGAAGGGTACGCTGGAAATCCTCATGGAAGCCGGGTTCGTCGGGCCCAAAGGCGTGCGCGAGACGCCGGGACGCCCGGTCACCTACGCCACCACCGACCGCTTCCTGGAGCATTTCGGACTGGACGGCATCAAGGCGCTGCCGGGCCTGCGGGAACTCGGCGAACTGGGACTTCTGGACACGCGTCCGGCCGTCAGCGCCTACAGCGAAGACAGCGGACTTGCCGCCCAACCGGAGATGGGCGACGCCGCGGAATCCGAGCCCGAGTTGGTCGACGACCGCGAGATGTCGCCCGAGGACCGGATCGCCGAGGTTCCGCGCGCGGAGTGAAGTTGCGTCGCGGGCGTCGGTCGCCTAGCTTGCCCCCGTCATGACCGCGCGCCCGCCGATCGACCCTGGACGGAACATTCCCGAATTGCCGGGCCTGCGCATGCAGGGGATTTCGCATTCCTTCGGCAGCACGCGCGCACTCGTCGACGTGTCGCTGGCCGTCGTGCCGGGCGAACTTGTCTGTCTTCTCGGTCCTTCGGGCTGCGGAAAATCCACCTTGCTGCGCGTGGCGGCGGGTCTCGAACCGTTGCAGAAGGGCTCTATCGTACTCGACGGCTGTGCCGTCGCCGAGCCAGGCTATGCGGTCCCGCCGGAGCGACGCGGCGTCGGCCTAGTGTTCCAGGACTATGCGCTTTTCCCGCATCTCGATGTGGCCGACAACGTCGCGTTCGGTCTGGCGGGCCTGGACGCGCCGGCGCGAACGGTGCGGGTCCACGAGGCGCTCGAGGCCGTCGGCATGCTCGCGCAGCTGCACGCATGGCCGCACACGCTTTCGGGCGGGCAGCAGCAGCGCGTGGCGCTGGCGCGCGCGCTGGCGCCGAAGCCGCGCGTGGTGCTGATGGACGAGCCGTTCTCCGGTCTCGATGCGCGCCTGCGCGAAGCGATCCGCGACGAAACGCTGCACGTCCTCAAGCGGAGCGGGGCAGCCACGCTGATGGTCACGCACGATCCGGAAGAAGCGATGTTCATGGCCGACCGGATCGCCGTGATGCGCGACGGCCGGATCGAACAGGACGACGTGCCGTTGCGCGTGTACGGGAAGCCTGCGTCCGCTTTCGTCGCCCGCTTCTTCGGCCAGCTCAACGAGTACGGGGCCATCGTTGCCGGCGGCTCCGCCGTCACGCCGTTCGGCCGGGTCGCCGCAGCCGGCTTCGCCGAGGGCTCCCGGGTACGGATCCTCATCCGTCCGGAAGGACTGCGCCTGC
>JBIKWI010000033.1:0-23813 GCA_044356395.1 Tagaea sp.
AGCTTTGCGTCGCCGATCCGGCCGAGGCGGTCGCGCGCTTCGCCCGCTACACCGGGCTTGTTCCCGGCAGCCGGGACGGCGCGCATTCGCTTGCGACCGCGCGCGGCGAGCTCGTGTTCCGCGATCCAGCCGCCACGCGCGCCCATCTGGGCATCGAGCCGCCCTGCCTGCCGTGGATCGCGGGCTACGTGCTGGGATGTGCGGATCTTGCGAAGGCGCCCGCAGGCCGCGAGGTCGCGAAGGGCCGCGTCGTGGCGCTGGCCGAAGCGCTCGGCGGGGCGATGGTGTTCGAGGCCTAGACGTACTCGACCGGGATCAGCGACTCGGTCGGCGGGCGCGACAGCTCGACGACGAAGGCCATGCGGTCGTCGACCAGCCGCAGCTCCTTGTTGGCCTTCACCGGCAAGGGGATACCGGACTTCTTGCAGTGCCGGATCATCGCCTGCGCGAGGGCCGCCGAGTGGAACTCGACCGACACGGCTTCCGCGCCCTTCTTGCGGAAGAACAGCTTCACCGAAAAGGTCTCGCGGTCGATCGACAGCCGGCTTGCCTGGCCCGGCGGCAGCTTGGTGCCTTGCGTGCGCGCGTGTTCGATCAGGGCCACGACAAGCTCGCGGTCGTCGAAGAACACGATGCGGTATTCGCTGGTCACGTCGGCAAGGCCCCGGCGGCGGCAAATTCGAATAGTGGCGTCTTACAGACTTTCCGGTTCCGGGGCCACAACCTTGTCGCGAAGCGTCAGAACCGGTCCTTGGCGCCGCGCACCGCGGCGAACACCGCCTCGGGCGGGGCCCCCGCAAGCCCCAGCGCGCGCGCAAGGCCCGCATCGTCGGCGCGCAGGAACGGATTGGTGCGCTTTTCAAGGCCCAGCGGCGAAGGCACCGTCGCAAGCCCCTGCGCGCGCGCCGCGTCCACGTCCTTCGCCCGCGCGACGAGATCGGCGTTGCCGGCATCGACCGACAGCGCGAAACGCGCGTTGCTCTGGGTGTATTCGTGCGCGCAGTAGACCTGGGTGTCGTCCGGCAGGGCGCGCAGCTTGCCCAGCGAGTTCCACATCTGCGCGGGCGTGCCCTCGAACAGCCGGCCGCAGCCGAGTGCAAACAGCGTATCGCCGCAGAACAGCGCCTTTTCGAGCGAGAACCAGAACGCGATGTGGCCGCGCGTGTGGCCCGGCACGTCGAAGATCCGGGCGACGGCCTCGCCCAGCCGGTAGGTGTCGCCGTCGCCGACCGCCACGTCGATTCCCGGAATGCGGGCGGCGTCGGCGCGCGGGCCGACGATCGTGCAGTCCCAGCGTTTCTTCAGCGCAAGATTTCCGCCGACATGGTCGCCGTGATGATGCGTATTGAGGATGTGGGTGAGGATGAAGCCGCGCGCGGCAAGTCTGGCCTCGACCGGCTCGGCATCGGCCGGATCCACGACGGCGACCGACCCCGTTTCCGGTTCATGGACGAGCCAGATATAGTTATCCGTCCGGCAGGGGATACGTTCGATCTCGAGCATCGCACCATTGTATCGGAGAACGGCCAACAGTTAATATGCCCGTCTTCGCGGAGAGACGCCTTGGCCCTGTTCAGCAAAAAAGAAAGCTTCGAGGTCCACTGCCTGAAGGAGAACCGCTGGATCATCGAGACCAGCATCCCCAGCCAGACGGAAGCCGAAGCCTACGCGCGAAAGCTGCTCGAAAAGAAGGAGATCCTTGGCGTCAAGGTCGTGCGCGAGCGCGAGGGGCGTTCGTCGAACACCGAGGCAGTGGTCTTCTCCAAGATCAAGGAGAAGAAGGAAGAAAAAATTACCGTCAGCCAGATCGACAGCGCGCCGGTCTGCCAGACCGCCGGCGAATGCTGCGAACTGCCCGCGCGCATGGCGCTGAACCGGCTGTTCCGCCAGTATCTCGACAAGCAGAACCTGACGCCGATCGAGATCCTGCACAACTACCGCGAGATCAAGCGCGTCCAGGATTCCGATTCGCTGATGACCAGTGCGGTCGGCCAGCTCGCCACGCTGCAGGCCTCGTCGGGGCCCGCGGCCGGCACCGTCATCCAGCGCCGCGACGCGCTCTACGGGTTCCTGGGCGAGCTCACCAAGCGCGCCAAGGAGGTCGAGAGCCTCCAGCTTCCGTCGATCAAGCAGATCGGCGTCGACCAGATGATCGCCAAGATAGCACCCCGCGCCGGCGACGATCCGGAGAACGCGAACTACCTGTTCCGCGTTTCCGTCAGCCGCGAGCTGATCGACACCCGCAGCTATCTTGGCAAGCTCGACCGGCTGCTGATGTGGGTCGAGGACAGCCAGGACGACGAGGCGGCGCGCCGGCTGGATGATTTCGTGTGCGACGTGCTGGGCACCAGCAGCGTCATCCAGGACCTGCTCGGCGAGCAGCCCAGCCTGATGGCCGCGGTGACCAAGCTGCTCGACCTGGCGCAGGGCCGGTGGGAAGCCCCGCCGCCGGGTGCCGGCGGGGCGGCAGCTGCCGGCGGCGAGGAAGACCGCATGGCCAAGATCGGCCGCCTGATCGCGGCCGGCCGCCTGCCCAACTGCGGGCGCGTGCTGGTCGAGCGCGTGCGCCTGCAGCTCGCCGGCGCCAATCCGCTGGTGCGCTCGGACCCCGAGCAGGAGGTGCCGAGCTTCCGCGCCCTCCTCGACCGGCTGGTGCCCGACGGCGACCAGATCTTCGGCGGAACCGACATGGTCGACGCGCTCGTCCAGCGCAAGATGCGCATCCTCAACCGCGGCGGCGCTGCCGGCTATCGGGCGGCGGCGGCGTGGGTCTGCATGGTGATGCTCAATCCCGTGCGCAAGACGCGCTTCCTGGTGGCACTGACGCAGTCGCCGACCGGCCAGCAATATCCCGAGGAGACGTTCGGCCTGATCGACGACGTCCTCGTCAAGGTCGAGTCGATCTCCGACATCGTCAAGGCGCGCCTGCCGCCCAACGAGAAGATGGCCGGCATCACGCTGGTGTGGAACGAGATCCGGCGCGCGCCCCTGCCGCTCGAGCATGTCGAGCGCATCTGCACGCGGCTCGACGACCTGCTCGTCCATTTCGTCAAGTCCGAGCGCATCCTCGAGAAGATCGACGATCCGGCGCGCCCGCTGCGCATGCGCACGATGATGCTGATGAAGATGTGCCTGCCCACCTCGCTGCCGCCGGGCAAGGCGTCGAACCTGGCGCGCGAGATCATCGTGGGCATGCTCAAGCGCCAGAATTTCGAGAACGAGGTCGTGGCCGACATCGCCGACCCGGCCGAGAAGGCGCGCGCCCAGCGCGACCTGTTCGTGCTGATGCGCCAGGCCGGCTTCATGTGAACGCCGACGCGGCCGAAGGACCGGTCGCGCGCGCGGTCGCGCGCGGGACCGGCCGGCTGCTGGCGCGGCTCGGCTGGACGTCGCTGCCGGAATTCCCGCTTGCCGACGGACGGCGCGCCGATCTTCTGGCGCTTTCCGGCGATTCGCGCGTGCTGGTCGTCGAGATCAAGTCGTCGGCCGCCGATTTCCGCGCCGACCGAAAATGGACGGACTATCTCGACTGGTGCGACCTGTTCGCTTTCGCCGTTCCCGCCGGTTTCCCGGTGGCGCTGCTGCCGCCCGACGCCGGCCTGATCGTCGCGGATGCCTTCGATGCGGTGGTGTCGCGCGAATTCCTTGCCCTGCCGAAGCTGGCGCCTGCGCGCCGCAAGGCCGTCGTGCTGCGCTTCGCGCGCCTTGCCGGCCGGCGCCTGCACCGGCTCGCCGATCCCGAGGGCGGCATCGAAGGGTTTTCTTAACGACCGGCACCTATGCTTCGCGCCATGCCCCGCTTTCACGATGGACTGGCGAATTCGGACGAGGCCGCGCGCGCCTACGATGCCGCGTTCGATGCCGCGTTCGCCGAACTGGCGGAGGGCCGGCTCGAACCGTTCGCGCGGCACTTCGCCGCCCATCGCCAGGATCCGCCGCGCCTCGCGTGGGATCCGCCGGCGGATTCGCTGCCCGACCCGACGCTGCGTCAGGCGCGCGTCCGCTGGGACGCGATCCGGGCCGGACGGAGGATGCCGGACTGGCGCGACCTGCATGTCGAATCCCTCGGCGTCGACGTCGTCCATCTCGCGATCGTCGATCCGCTGCCCGGCGCGCACGATTTCCGCTTCGCGCTCTACGGGTCGGCCATCTCGGGCATGGCGCTGCGCGACTATCGCGGCGAGACGGTGCGCGGGATGGGCCTGCGCACCGGCACGCCGGGACCGATGTTCTACCGCGCCACGTATGCGCTTTGCCGCACGCGCGGCCTGCCGCTCGTCACGTGGAGCGCTGCCCCGCCATGGCAGCCCGTCGAAGGCTGGAACCGCCTCGTGCTGCCCTTCACCCACGACGAGGGAACGGGCCTGCGCTTCCTCGTCTGCATGAAGGCCGACGGGAGCCGGACCGTGCCGGACGTCGTCGCGCGCGAAGGCATGCGGCGCCTGCGCGCCGACAGCCCGGCGCCGCCCTTGCCGGAAGCGAAGCCCCGGGTCTAGGGTTCCCTCCCTTTTCGGGAGATCGCGTTGCATGCAAGACACACCGCGCCCCCATGTCGGGCTCGCGACGTTCCTCGTGCGCCTGTGGCGCCTTACCCGGCCCTACTGGACCGGCGAGGACCGCTGGGCCGCGCGCGGCCTTTTCGCGGTCGTGCTCGGCCTGACGGTCGGCGGCGTCTATCTCGAAGTGCTGTTCAATTCGTGGAACAACGCCTTCTACAACGCGCTGCAGGAGAAGGACGAGGCGACGTTCTGGACGCAGTTCGGCGTGTTCGGCTGGCTTGCCGTGCTGTTCATCGCGAACTTCGTCGCCACGCGCTATTTCAGCCTGTGGCTCCAGATCCGCTGGCGCACGTGGCTGACGAAACGCTACGTCGACAGCTGGCTGAAGGCGCGCGTCTACTACCGGTTCCAGGTGACCGGTGCCGAAACCGACAACCCGGACCAGCGCATCGCCGAGGACGTGAAGCTCTTCGTGTCGACGACGCTGGGCCTGATCACGCAGCTCATCAATTCGGTGCTGACGCTGGCCGCGTTCCTGACCATCCTGTGGGGCCTGTCGGGCGACTTCACGACGACGCTGTTCGGCGTCGAGATCGCGATCCCCGGCTACATGGTGTGGTTCGCACTCGTCTATGCCGTGCTCGGCACGTGGCTCACGCATCTGGTGGGAAAGCCGCTCGTCCCGCTCAACTACGCCCAGCAGCGCTACGAGGCGGATTTCCGCTTCGCGCTGGTGCGCCTGCGCGAGAATGCCGAGCAGGTGGCGCTCTATGGCGGCGAGGGGCGCGAGCGCGCGAATTTCGTCGCGCGCTTCGCCGGCGTGGCGGCCAACTGGTACGCGCTGATGTGGGCGGGGCTGAAGCTCAACCTGTTCACCAGCCTGTTCGGGCAGCTTGCCATCGTCTTCCCGTTCATCGTCGCGGCCCCGCGCTATTTCTCGGGCGCCATGCAGCTGGGCGGGCTGATGCAGACCGCGTCGGCCTTCGGGCAGGTGCAGGGGGCGCTGTCGTTCTTCGTGCAGGCCTATGCCCAGCTCGCCGACTGGAAATCGGTCGTCGACCGGCTGCTCGATTTCGAGGCCGCGGTCGCGGCGGCCGAAGCCGAATCCAAGGTGGCCCCGCTCGTCGAGGAAGCCTCGAAGGACGGATCGCTCGCCATCGACGGCGTGGATGTGGGCCTGCCGGGCGGGACCACGCTGATCGCGGGTGCCACCGCGCGCGTGGCGCCGGGGGCGCGCATCCTGCTGACGGGCGATTCGGGCTCGGGCAAGAGCACGCTGTTCCGCGTGTTCGCCGGCATCTGGCCGTTCGGACGCGGCAAGGTCAGCCTGCCCGACCGGGCGGGAATCCTGTTCCTGCCGCAGAAGCCCTACATGCCCATCGCCACGCTGCGCGAAGCGCTGCTCTATCCGCAGGACGGCGGTGCGGACGACGCGAAGCTGCGCGCCATCCTCGACGACGTGCGCCTGCCCGGCCTCAAGGACCGGCTCGACGAGGTGGCGCACTGGGGCCAGCGCCTGTCGCCGGGCGAACAGCAGCGCCTCGCGGTGGGCCGCGCGCTGCTTGCGAAACCCGCCTTCCTGTTCCTCGACGAGGCGACGGCCGCCCTCGACGAAGCGACCGAAGTGCATGTCTATGCGCTGCTGTCGGAACGCCTGCCGGAGACGGCAGTCGTCAGCATCGGCCACCGGCCGGGACTGAAGGCGTTCCACACCGCGTTCTGGCACGTGACGAAATCGCCGGCGGGGCCGGCGAGGCTGGCGGTCGCCTAGGGCGCCTGCATCACGACGAACCTGAACGTCGTGCGCGGCACGAAGCCGAGCCGCTCGTAGAGCGTGCGCGCGGACGGATTGTCGGCGTAGAGATGCAGGAACGGCCGCTCGCCGCGTTGCGCGATGCTCGCCATCAGCGACTTCACCAGCGCCAGCGCATGGCCCCGACCCCGGAAATCGGGGTGGACGCACACGGCGCTGATCTCGGTGAAGCCTGCCGGCCGCATGCGTTCGCCCGCCATCGCGGCCAGCCGCCCGTCCGCACGGATGCCGATATAGCGGCCAAGCTCGTGCGTGCGCGCGAAGAACGGGCCGGGCTTGGTCAGAGCCGTCAGCTCCAGCATCGCCGGCACGTCGGCGACCCCGAGCGTTTCGGGTGCGAAGGCCGGATCGGCATCGGGCAGGTCGGTCGCGATCATCTGCAGGATGCGGGCGGCGGCCCGGGTCTCGAGCCCGTCGACAGGTGCCGGATCGCCGGCGTCAGGATAGAGGAGCCCGACGGGACCCGTGCCCGCGACGTCGCGCAGTTCGCGGCGGGCCGCCGGCGTTTCCTCGAGAAACGCCGCGAACGGCGAGATCTCGGCGGGATAGCGCAGCACCGCTTGCCCCCGCAGTGCCAGATGCCGATGGCCCGTCTTCAGGGCCGAGAGGATCGGCCGGTCGAGAGATGCGGTCTGGTCGGCCGACAGCTGGATCATGCGGCGGAAAATACCATTTACGTCCGGAGAATCCAGCGCCGCGTGCGTACTACAATCGTGGGGCGTGGACGTCCATCTTCTCCGCGAAGCCCTTCAGCTCGAATTCGCCAAGTGCGCGCATAGGTCCGTCCACCAGTGCCGCGAACGCGCCCGACATCACGACGGGTTCGTCGAGAACGCCGCACAACTTCTCGATGCGCGCGAGCAGGTTGACGTCGCGCCCGATGATCGTGAAGTCGAGCCGGTCGCCCGCGCCGATATTGCCGTACGCGACCTCGCCGACATGCAGCGCCATGCCCACGCGCCTGCCGCTTTCGTCGCCCGACGCGAGCGTGGCCTTTGCCGCGGCGAGTGCGGCGGTGCATGCCGCCTTCGCGTCGCGTGCATCGGTGATCGGGAAGATCGCGAGCACGCCGTCGCCCATGAATTTCAACACCTCGCCGCCCTGATCCACGATGGCCGGCACGACTCGGTCGAGATAGGCGTTGATCGCGGCCACCGTCGCCTCGGGCGTGCCGGCATTGGCCAGCACCGTGAAACCGCGCAGGTCGCTGATGAACAGCGCCGCCCGGATGCGCTTCACGTCGCCGCGCCTTATGGCGCCTTTCAGGATCAGGCCCGTCGGCTCGGTGCCGACATAGGCCTTCAGGATGTCGCCCCACATGCGGTGGACGGACTGGATGTTCATCGCGGCGGCAAGTGCCGGGCAGATCGCGCGCAGCAGCGCCAGATGGGCCGGCGCGAAGCCGCCCGGTTCGCGCGTCGAATACGAGATGCCGTGCAGCGGCTCGTCGCGGAATTTCAGCGGCATCATCAGGTAGTGCGTGTGGCCGTCGGCGGCGAGGCGCGGCAGCAGGTCGTATCTGCCGATGTCCGGATCGTCGAGACGCCGCTCGAACGGCTTGCCGGTTTCCTGAAGCTCGTCGATGGGAAAGATCTTGGTCGCCTTGGTGATGACCGGGTCGTCGAACGTGGCGCGGCGCAGGCGCATGTCGCTGCCCTGCTCCCACACGCGCATGGCGCCCACGAAGCGCGGATGCAGCGTTTCGACCAGCGAGGCCACGCGCGCGACTGGCACGCCTTCGGCCAGCAGCTTGCCGGCGAGCTGCTCGATCAGCACGCCCATGTCGGGCAGATGGGCCGCCTCTTCGAGCAGCCAGTCGATGACGCGGTTGGCATCCATGCTCAGCGCCCCTTGAGCCAGAGGACGAGACCCGGCAGGCCGGCGGCGATCTGCGCGAGCCCGAAGGCGACCGACAGGGCGAGGGCTTCGCCCGCCGGCACGCCGACCAGTGCGAAGCCTGCCACGGCGGCACTCTCGCGCACACCCCAGCCGGCGAGCGAGACCGGCAGCGTGGTCAAAAGCACGATGGGCGGGACGAGCACGAGGCATGCCGCGAAGCCCACGGCGATGCCCAGTGCCTGCGCCAACAGCCACATCGTCGCGATCACGCCCAGATGCACGGCCACGGCCAGTGCCACGATGTCGGGCCGCACGAGGGCCGCGCGCAGGTCGCCGGCCAGCGCCGTGGCGAAGCCCGCGATCCGGCCCGGGGCGAGCCGGCCCAGCAGATGGCGTTCGGCAAGCACGAGCACGCCAAGCCCGACGGCCGTTGCCGCCACGAGCGCGCCAAGCACGCCAAGCAGGGCGGGATCGGGCGCCACCGTCGCCGTCAGCGGCAGGCACAGCGCGACGAGTGCCACCAGCACGACAAGAGCTGTTCCCCGGTCGACCAGCACGCCGCTGGCCGCGCGCGCCGCCGGCACGCCGCGCCGGGCGGCAAGGGCGGCGCGCACGGCATCGCCGCCGATGGCGGAGGGCAGCGTCTGGCTGAAGAACTGGCCGATCAGGGCCAGTTCGACCGCATCGCGCAAGCCGAGGGGGGCGCCGATGGCCTGCTGGATGTGCTTCCAGCGCACGGCCGCCACGAGGAGCTGGGCGGCGAACACGCCAAGGGCCGCCAGCGTCCAGCCCGCATCGGCGGCACCGAGGCGCTCGCCAAGCGGTGCAAGGTCGACGCGCGCGGCGAGCCACGCGATCAGGCCGAGCGAGACCGCAAGCTTGAGGGAAAAGAAGAAGGGCTTTTTCACGTGGACCGACGGCGAACATGGCCGCTGGCGGGACCGGACGCAAGACTTGACGAAAGCGGCGGGCCGACGGACTCATAGGAAAAGCGGAGTACCCATACGCATGTTCCGAGCACTCCTCCTCGACCGGCAAGACGGCAAGTTCAGCGCGAAGATCGCCTCGCTCGAGGAATCGGCGCTGCCCGAGGGCGAGGTGACGGTCGCGGTCGCGTATTCGTCGCTCAACTACAAGGACGGCCTGGCCATCGCCGACAAGGGCAAGATCGTGCGCGCCTTCCCGATGGTGCCGGGTGTCGACTGGGCGGGCACCGTCGAAAGCTCGACATCGTCTTCTTTCAAGCCCGGCGACCGCGTGATCCTGACCGGCTGGGGCGTGGGCGAGACCTACTGGGGCGGCATGGCCGAGAAGGCGCGCGCCAGGGCCGAATGGCTCGTCAAGCTGCCGGCGGGCACCGACGAGAAATGGGCCATGTCGATGGGCACGGCGGGCCTCACCGCGATGATGTGCGTGCACGCGCTCGAAGCCAACGGCATGCGCCGCGACCGCGAGGTGCTGGTCACCGGAGCCGCCGGCGGCGTGGGTTCGATCGCCGTGGCGCTGCTCGCCAAGCTCGGCCACAAGGTCGTCGCCTCGACGGGGCGGCGCGAACTCGACGCCTACCTCAAGACGCTCGGCGCGCAGACGGTGATCGACCGTTCGGAACTCTCGAAGCCCGGCCGGCCGCTCGAAAGCGAGCGCTGGGGCGGGGCCATCGACACGGTGGGCTCGACGACGCTGGCCGGCGTGCTGGCCGGCATGGCGCGTCGGGCAGCCGTCGCCGCGTGCGGGCTGGCCGGCGGTGCGGATCTTCCGACCACGGTGATGCCCTTCATCCTGCGCGGCGTGCGCCTGATCGGCATCGACTCCTCGCAATGCCCGATGCCCGAGCGCGAAATCGCCTGGCGCAAGCTTGCCGCCCTGCTGCCCGACGGCCTGCCCGGCGAAGCGCTCGCCGTGTGCGGCCTCGGCGACCTGCGCGCCCGCGCCGAAGACATCGTCGCCGGCCGGATCAAGGGCCGCACGATCGTGGATGTGAAGAAGTAGCCATGGATCGTGATCGTGAAAACTCCGACGGGCCTTCCCAGCGCCAGCTGCGCGTGGGCGAAGCGTTGCGTCGGGCGCTTACGGAAGTATTGCTCGACGGGCATTTCCGCGATCCCGACCTGCAGGGCGTGTCGATCACCGTCAGCGAAGTGCGCGCCACGCCGGACCTCAAGCACGCGACCGCCTTCGTCACCACGCTGGGCGGCGGAAATGTCGAGACGGCGATCGCCGCACTGGGTCGTGCACGCGCCTATATCCGCCACGAGATCGCCCGGCGCGTCGATCTGCGCCAGGCGCCCGAATGGCATTTCCGGCGCGACACGGCGTTCGAGCACGCCGAGAAGATCGACCGCGCGTTCCGCGACCCGAAGGTCGCGATGGACGTCAGCGTCCCGCCGCCGCCCGAGCCCAAGCGCCGGCCGCGCAAGAAGTGAACGGCAAGTCGACGCGCCAGAAGGTCGACGGCTGGGTCCTCCTCGACAAGCCGGTCGGCCCGTCTTCCACGCAGGCACTCGGCCGCGTGAAGCGGATCTTCAACGCGGCCAAGGGCGGGCATGCCGGCACGCTCGACCCGCTCGCCTCGGGCGTGCTGCCCATCGCGTTGGGGGAAGCGACCAAGACGCTGGCGCACTTCGCCGACGGGACGAAGGAATACGAATTCACGGTCCGCTGGGGGATCGCCACCGCCAGCGACGATGCGGAAGGCGAAGTCACGGCCACCAGCGATGCCCGCCCCACGCAGGGCTCCATTGCGGCGGCCCTGCCCGCCTTCGTGGGCGAGATCGACCAGACCCCGCCGGTCTATTCTGCCATCAAGATCGACGGCGAGCGTGCCTATGCCCGGGCCCGGGCCGGCGAGGACGTCGCGATGAAATCGCGCAAGGTCCTGATTCACAAGCTAGAATTGCTCGAAACGCCGTCGCCGGACGAGGCCCGGCTGCGGCTTTCCTGCGGCTCCGGCACCTATGTGCGCAGCCTGGCGCGGGACCTTGCGGTGGCGCTTGGCACCGTCGGGCACGTCACCGCGCTGCGCCGGACGGCGGTTGGCCGGTTCCGCGTGGAACAGGCTATTTCACTGGAAAAGCTGGAGGGGTTTGGGCATAGTCCTGCCCGCTTTGGGGCCCTCGCCCCGGTCGAGACCGTGCTGGACGACATCCCGGCTCTGGCCCTGACCGCGGAAGAAGCCGCTGCCCTTCGACAGGGACGCGTCTTGCGAGACCCCCGCGCGGAACATTCCCCGCCCGAGCCCGGCACGCTGGCTGTCTTCACCGACGGCAAGCTCGTCGCACTCGCCGAGGGGGGCGACGGTTTTCTCCGTCCCGCGCGCGTCTTCAACCTCTAGGGTCCAAGGAGTGACCGATGTCGATGAACGCCGAGCGCAAGAGCGCGATCGTATCCTCGTACGCCATCAAGAAGGGCGATACGGGTTCCCCGGAAGTGCAGGTCGCCCTGCTGTCCGAGCGCATCAAGGAGCTCTCCGAGCACCTTGCCACGCACAAGAAGGATTTCCATTCGCGCCGCGGCCTGCTGATGATGGTCGGCCAGCGTCGCGCCCTGCTCGACTATCTCAAGCGCAAGGACACCAAGCGCTACGAGACGCTGATCGGGCGCCTCGAGCTGCGCCGCTGAAACCGGCCGCTTGAAGCCCATCTCTTGAAGACTGCAATACCGAACGGCGCGCCGCGCATGCACCCGAGGCGGGTGCCGGTGCGGCGCGTGTTCGTTTCCGACCCTTCAGATCCAAATCCCCGCGCGGCGGTCCATCGTACGACGCCGCGCATCGATAATCCGACGTCCCGAAAAACTGGGGCGGTGTCGGTTGGGGCGGTTGCCATCCGGGCATCCGCGACCGGCACCACGTCGCGCGCATCAACGGGTGCGCGCCGGCGGGTCCGTACGCGGCAAGAAGAAAGAGAGTAGAAAAATGTTCGATGTCGTTCGCAAGGAAATGATGTGGGGCGGGCGCAAGCTCGTCCTCGAAACCGGCAAGGTCGCGCGTCAGGCCGACGGCGCCGTCATGGCGACGTATGGCGACACGGTCGTGCTGTGCACGGTCGTCGGCGCCAAGTCCGCCAAGCCCGGCCAGGACTTCTTCCCCCTGACCGTCCACTACCAGGAGAAGACCTTCGCCGCGGGCAAGATCCCCGGCGGCTTCTTCAAGCGCGAAGGCCGCCCGACCGAGAAGGAGACGCTGACCTCGCGTCTCATCGACCGTCCGGTCCGCCCGCTGTTCCCCGAGGGCTTCCGCAACGAAGTGCAGGTCATCGCGACCGTGCTGAGCCACGATCTCGAGAACGATCCCGACATCGTCGCGATGGTCGGCTGCTCGGCCGCGCTCACGATCTCGGGCATCCCGTTCATGGGCCCGATCGGTGCCGCGCGCGTCGGCGTGTTCGGCGGCGAGTTCAAGATCAACCCGCTGCAGACCGAGATGGCCACCTCCGACCTCGACCTCATCGTCGCCGGCACCAAGGACGGCGTGCTGATGGTCGAATCGGAAGCCAAGGAACTGACCGAGGAAGTGATGCTCGGCGCCGTGACGTTCGGCCACAAGTCGTTCCAGCCGGTCATCGACCTGATCATCGCGCTCGCCGAGACGGCCGCCAAGGACCCCTGGCCGCTGGTTCCGGCCTCGCCGGCCGTGGCCTCGGTCAAGTCGAAGCTCGCCGCGTTCGCGGGCGATCTCGCCAAGGCCTACACCGATCCGGTCAAGTTCGCGCGCCGCGACAAGGTCTCGGCCATCAAGAAGGCGGCCGCCGAGAAGTTCAAGGACATCCCCGAGGAAGCCGCCGTGTTCGGCGCGCAGTTCGAGGAGCTCGAGGCCAAGGTCGTTCGCGACGCGATCCTCGACACGGGCCGCCGCATCGACGGCCGCGACACGAAGACCGTCCGTCCGATCGTGACGGAAGTGGGCTTCCTGCCGCGCACGCACGGCTCGGCGCTGTTCACCCGCGGCGAGACCCAGGCCGTCGTCGTGACGACGCTCGGGACGGGCGACGACGAGCAGATCATCGACGCGCTCGAGGGCGAATACCGCGAGCACTTCATGCTGCACTACAACTTCCCTCCCTACTCGGTGGGTGAAGCCAAGCGCATGGGCTCGCCCGGCCGTCGCGAGATCGGCCACGGCAAGCTCGCCTGGCGCGCGATCCGTCCGCTGCTCCCACCCAAGGACAAGTTCCCCTACACGATCCGCGTCGTGTCGGAGATCACCGAGTCCAACGGCTCGTCGTCGATGGCGACGGTCTGCGGCTCGTCGATGTCGCTGATGGACGCCGGCGTTCCGCTGCCGCGTCCGGTCGCGGGTATCGCGATGGGCCTGATCAAGGAAGACCGCGCCTTCGCCGTGCTCACCGACATCCTCGGCGACGAGGACCATCTCGGCGACATGGACTTCAAGGTGGCCGGTACGGAAAAGGGCGTCACCGCACTCCAGATGGATCTCAAGATCACGTCGATCGACGAAAACATCATGAAGATCGCGTTGGGCCAGGCCAAGGACGGCCGCCTGCACATCCTGGGCGAGATGGCCAAGGGCCTGCACGATCCGCGTTCGGAAGTCTCGAAGAACGCGCCGCGCATCACGACTTTCACGGTGCCGAAGGACAAGATCCGTGAAGTCATCGGCACGGGCGGCAAGGTCATCCGCGAGATCGTCGAGGTCACGGGCTGCAAGATCGACATCGAGGACGACGGCACGATCAAGGTCGCCTCGGTTTCCGAAGAGAACGCCAAGAAGGCGATCGACTGGATCAAGGGCATCGTGTCGGAGCCCGAGATGGGCGCCATCTACACCGGCAAGGTCGTCAAGATCATGGACTTCGGCGCCTTCGTGAACTTCATGGGCTCGAAGGACGGTCTGGTCCACATCTCGGAGCTGGCCCCGCGCCGCGTCGAGAAGACCGGCGACATCGTCAAGGTCGGCGACAGCGTCAAGGTCAAGCTGATCGGTTTCGACGACCGCGGCAAGGTCAAGCTGTCGATGCGCCGCGTCGACCAGGCGACCGGTGCGGACATCTCCGACCAGTTCGACAAGAAGCCGAACCCCGCCGAGTAAGGGCGGCAACGGCCGACAAGACCCGAACCCCCCGCCGGAGT
The DNA here is from genome assembly GCA_044356395.1 of Tagaea sp. Taxonomy (GTDB): domain Bacteria; phylum Pseudomonadota; class Alphaproteobacteria; order CACIAM-22H2; family CACIAM-22H2; genus Tagaea. The sequence goes on from JBIKWI010000033.1 coordinate 14,239, forward strand.
CCGAATCCGGCGGGGGGTTTTTCTTTGCAAAGGACCATCCCGGACATGCCGATCAATCCTCCCCGCATCGTCGGCCATCGCGGCGCCAAGGCCGTGACGCCGGAAAACACGCTCGTCGCGTTCCGCCGCGCGCATGAAGACGGTGCGAGCTGGGTCGAGTTCGACGCCAAGCTCACAAAGGACGGCCACGTCATCGTCATGCACGACGCCACGCTCGAGCGGACGACCGACGGCACGGGCAACGTCGCCGACCGCACGCTGGCCGAACTCAAGGCGCTGGATGCCGGTGCCTGGTTCGCGCCGGAGTTCAAGGGCGAGCGCATCCCCACGCTGGTCGAGGCGATGGCGCTGTTCGCGGAACTGGGCATGGGCTTCAACATCGAGGTCAAGCCGTGCCCCGGCCGCGAGGCCGAGACCGCGCGCGCGTGCTGCGAGCTCATGGACCGGCACTGGCCGAAGACGGCCCCCGTGCCCGTGCTGTCGAGCTTCAAGCGCGCGTCGCTGGAAGCCGCGCGCGATGCGGCACCGCACATCCCGCGCGGCTACCTCGCCGAAGAACTCGGCAGGACATGGCGGGCCGACGTCGAGGCGCTGGGCTGCGTGGCCGTGCATCCGGGCTGGAAGCTGCTGACCCGCCAGCAGGTGCGCGACATCAAGGATGCCGGCCTGAAGGCGCTGGTGTGGACGGTCAACGAACCCGAACGCGCGCGCGAGCTGGTCGCGTGGGGCGTGGACAGCATCATCACCGACGATCCGAAGACGGTGGGTACGGCGTTCTAGGTCGCCACCGGCAGGTAGACCCGGAAGGTCGTGCCCCGGCCGATCTCGCTGTCGATGTCGAGCGTGCCGCGGTGGCGGTTGACGATGTGCTTGACGATGGCGAGCCCGAGCCCCGTGCCACCCATGTCGCGCGAACGGCCGGCATCCACGCGGTAGAAGCGCTCGGTCAGGCGCGGCAGATGCTCGCGCGCGATCCCCTCGCCGTCGTCCGTCACGCCGATCTCGACATAGCTTTTCGCGCGCGCCGCGAAGCCTGGCGGCAGCGCCGCCGCCGGCCGGGCGGCCACGCGCACGGTTCCGCCGGCCCGACCGTACTTGATCGCGTTGTCGACAAGATTCTGGAACACCTGGGCAAGCTGGTCGCCGTCGCCGACGACCGGCGGCAGGTCGGGGGCGATGTCGACCGCGATGGCCGTGCCCTTTTCCTTCGCGGCGATGGCAAGCGCGTCGAGCGTGCCGGCAAGGATGCGTCCGGCATCCACGTGCGTGGCCGGCGGCGTGTGCTCGGCTTCCTCGATCTTCGACAGCGACAGCAGGTCCTTGACGATGCGCGTCATGCGCGCGGTCTGCGCGCCCATGATGCCGAGGAAGCGCTCGCGCGCCTGCGCGTCGTCGCGCGCCGGTCCCTGCAGGGTCTCGATGAAGCCGACCAGCGTGGCGAGCGGCGTGCGCAGCTCGTGGCTGACATTGGCGACGAAGTCGCGGCGCATGCGCTCGGCCTGCTGGACCGACGTCACGTCGGCGATCGCGAGCAGGGCCGCGGGCCTGGCACCCACGCCGCGCGGCAGCGGGACCGCGCGCACGCGAAGGCCGCGCTCGACGGGGCCGGCCAGCCGCACGTCGACCGCTTCGGGGAACGCGCCCTGCAGTGCCGCCGCGAGCGCGTCGAGCACGCCGGGGTCGCGCAGATAGGCGAAGAGCGGCTTTCCTTCCAGCCCGTCGCCGAACATCGCGCGCGCGGCGGTGTTGGCGCGCGCGATGTGCTCGTCGGCGTCGATCTGGAAGATCGCATAGGGGAGCGCGTCGACGATCGATTCCAGCGCCGCCTCGCTCGCCATCGGCTGCACGCGCTCGGGCAAGGCGCGTTCGAGGCGTGCCACCGCCTCGGCGAGCGGGGCGGTCGGCCCCTCGTCGGCCGACAGCGCCATCGCGTCGGGCGGCTCGCCCTTGGCAAGTTCGTCGAGCCGGTGCGCGTGGCGGCGCAGCAGGCGCAGATGCCGGGCCAGCAGGAACGCCGTCGCGAGCCCGGCCGCCGCGATGCCGGCGACCGCCGAAGTCCATGGAATCGTGTGGATATAAGCGAACGTCCCGAGAACGGCGGCCGTCGGCGCCGCGAGCGCCACCAGCGAGATCCAGAAATTGCCCGAGAGGCCGTTTCGATCCATGACCGCTCCGCTTGTGAAGGACGCGCCGCCTTGCGTCAAGCGCAGGCGCCTGCCGTTTGCCGGCCGGCGCATTGTGGCCTATAATCGAAGTCAGTCCCGCATCTTCAAGAGGCGATCAAAATGGCTTCGTCGATTTCCTCGACCTCGACTTCCACCCTTCCGCCGGTCGTCGGCGGCGGCGCGCAGGCAGCCGCCGTGTCGAACTCCGATCCCGCCGAAGACACCGGCGCGTCCGCCAGCACGACCAACCGCACCGAGGCGACGTCGCAGACGAGCCCGGCGGCCCCGAGCGGTTCCGGCCGCGGGCAGAACGTCGACATCCTGGTCTAGCGGGACCTTCCCCGGACCGAGTAGAAAACCCGCCGGGCGACCGGCGGGTTTTTCCGTTTCGGGCCCGGCACCGCTTCAGGTCACGCGAAACGCACGCTGGCGATCGGCGGCAGGTTGCCGGCGACGAGCGCCCACCTGTCGCCGCCGTTCTCCGACACCCACAGATGCCCGGTCGACGACCCCATCGCCAGGCACTTGCCGGTCGCGTCGACATCGAGCCCGTGGCGCAGCACGAGATCGTAGGCGTGCGTCTGCGGCAGGCCCTTCGTCAGGACCTTGAAGCTCTTCGCCCCGTCGCGCGTGCGCGCGACGACCATCTTCCCGCCGACGGGAATGCGGCATTCGTCCTTCACGCCGGGCACGAACCACGCCGTGCTCGCGTCCTTCGGATGGGCCGCGACCGCGAAGCCGAACTTCGCGGGCTTGATCGTCTTCACCTCTTTCCATGTCTCGCCGCCGTCGGTCGACCGGAACACGCCGTTGTGGTGCTGGAGCCAGAGCGTATCGGGATCGGCCGTACAGCGCGCGATGCGGTGGACGTCCTGCATGTTCGGGTCCTCGCGCCGGGCCGGCGGCATGTACTCGGCGTAGAGACCCTTCGAGGTGTTGCGCCAGCTTTTCCCTTCGTCCGCCGTCTGCCACACGCCGCCGGTCGAGATACCCACCACGATGCGGCGGGAGTCGCGCGGATCGACGAGGATCGTGTCGATACCCGGCTTGTCGACGTTGAAGCCGCCGCCCCAGTCCTTGCGCGAGGGCTGGTTCCACAGCGCTTCGTTCAGCGTCCAGCTGTCGCCGCGGTCGGCCGAGCGGAACAGCCCGCCCGACACGGTGCCGCACCACAGCACGCCGGGCCGGTCCGCACCGCCCGTCTCGATCGAGAAGAGGTACTCCACGCTCGGCCCGTCCTTCTTCTTCGTCTTCGCGAAGGCGGGGGCAGCGATTTCCTTCCAGCTCTTCCCGTCGTCGGTCGAGCGCTGCAGCTTGACGCCGAAATGGCCGAGCGACTGGGCGACATAGAGCGTGCCGTCGCGGCCGTCGCGCATCGCCTGCGAAAGGATGTCGCCGAGGAACGCCGTGCGCGCGATGCGCCAGCCCGATGCCGCACGCCTGACGTCGAACAGTCCCTTGCGCGTGGCCACGAGAATGCGTTTCGACATTGCTTGCTCCTTCAACCGCCCGCCCCTTCAGCCACCGGAGAGGGCCTGGAACACGAAGACCTCGTCGTCGGGCCCGACCGGATCGGCAAGGTCCGCGCGCGCATCGCCGACATAGACATTCACATGCTTGCGGATGCGGCCCTGGTCGTCGACGACGTAGGAGCGCAGGCGCGGATTGTCGGCGAACAGGTTCTCGAGCACCGCGCCGACCGTCGCCCCCCGGACAAGCGCCGTCGGACACGCGACGTGCCGCTTCAGGTTGCCGGTGAACGCGACGCGAGCCATCCGATGCCGAATTTCGCGGCAGCGCGGCCACCCGTCAAGGCCGGATGGGCCGGCTGTCACGCAAATGGCGCCGGAGTGCCATCGACTTTTCACCCCGATTAAGCATTTGGGTCATCGCTGCCGGACAACATCCGCCCGTCGCAGAGGGAGACCAGATGGCGGGCGTATCGGTCGAGAGCATCGCAAAGCGGTTCGGCGACGTGCAGGCCCTCAAGGGCGTCTCGCTCGACATCGCCAAGGGCGAATTCGTCTCGCTCGTCGGCCCTTCGGGCTGCGGCAAGACGACCTTGATGCGGATCATCGCCGGTCTCGAGACGCCCGATTCCGGCCGCGTGCGCATTGCCGGCGCCGATGTGACCGATCGCCGCGCGGCCGACCGCGACGTGGCCATGGTCTTCCAGTCCTACGCGCTCTATCCGCATCTGACCGCGCGCCAGAACATCGCCGTTCCGCTCGCCATGCGCCGTCTCGACGCCTGGCAGCGCCTGCCCTTCGTCGGCCGCTTCCTGCCCGGCACGGCCACGCGGCTGGCGGAGATCGAAGCCGAAGTGCGCCGCACCGCCGATCTATTGGCGATCGGCAGTCTTCTCGACCGCCGCCCCGGGCAGCTTTCCGGTGGCCAGCGCCAGCGCGTGGCGCTGGGCCGCGCGATCGTGCGCCATCCCGAGGCCTTCCTGCTCGACGAGCCGCTGTCGAACCTCGACGCGTCGCTGCGCGTGCAGACCCGCAAGGAGATCGTCGAGCTGCACCGGCGCGTGGGCGCGTCGACCGTCTACGTCACGCACGACCAGACCGAAGCGATGACGATGTCGGACCGCGTCGCGGTCATGATGGAAGGCGAGATCCTGCAGACGGGAACGCCCGAGGCGATCTATCTCGATCCCGCCGACATCCGCGTGGCCGCGTTCGTCGGCTCGCCCAGCATCAACACGTTCGCCGCGACGGCCGAGGCCGACGGACACGTGCGCATCGGCGCCGACCGGGTCGACATCGCGGCCAGCGTCGCCGGTCCGCTGACGCTTGGCATACGGCCGGAGGATCTCGTCGTGGCGCCGCGCGGCGGTCTCGAGACGCGCCTCGAGCATGTCGAGTTCCTCGGCGAATCGGTCCTGGTGCATGTCCGCCACACGTCCAGCGGGACCGGCCTCATCGCGCGGTTCGACGGCAGGACCCGGCCGGATCTTGCCGTCGGCACCGCCGTGCGGCTCGGCTTCGATCCCGCGCGGGCGTTCCTGTTCGGCCCGGACGGAAAGCGCGTGGCCATGCGCCGCGTGCGCAAGGGCGTCGCGGAGCTCGTCGGTGGCTGACGTCGTCGCCGGAACGCTGGTGCGCCGGCGGTCGGCACCGGTCGGCGAGGCGCTGGCGGCGTGGTTCCTTTGTGCGCCCGCCACGCTTGCCTTCGCGGCTTTCGTGCTGGTGCCCACGCTGGCCGTCGGCGTGCTGTCGCTGACGGATTACGAGCTCGGCCTTCCGACATTGCGGTTCGTCGGGCTCGACAATTTCGCCGAGCTGCTTTCCGATCGCGGCTTCGCGACGTCGGTGCGCAATACCGCGATGTTCGTGGCTTTCGTCACGCCGGCGTCGATCGGGGTCGGGCTGGCGCTGGCGCTGCTGATCGAGGCGAACGTGCGCGGGCGCGCCCTCTTCCGGGCCGCATTCTTCCTTCCGGTCGTGTCGCTGATCGTGGCGATGGCGACGGCGTGGCAGTACCTGCTGCATCCCACCATCGGTCCCGTCAACGCGGCGCTTCGCATGCTGGGCATCGCGGGGCCGAACTGGCTTGGCAGCAGCGACTGGGTGCTGGTCTCGCTCGCCTTCATTTCGATCTGGGAGAACGCGGGCTTCAATCTCGTGCTGATCCTGGCCGGCCTTACTGCGATTCCGCGCGAACTCTACGCCGCCAGCGAGATCGACGGCGTGCGCTCGGCCTGGGAGCGCTTCCGCCTCGTCACCTGGCCCCTGCTCGGCCCGACGATGCTGTTCGTCGTCCTGATCACCACGATCCGCGCGATCCGGACATTCGATACCGTCGCCACGCTCACGCAAGGCGGGCCGAACAAGGCCTCGGAGCTGATCGTCTACACGATCTACCAGGAGGGGTTCACGTTCCTGCGCATGGGCTATGCCGCGGCGATGACGGTCGTCTTCCTCGCGGTCGTGCTGGCGCTGATGCTCGTCCAGCAGCGCCTGATGGAACGCCGGGTGCACTATGGATAGGCCGTCCGATCTGCGCGCCGACCTGCCGCGCCTGGCGCTGCTGGCGGCACTCGCCCTGCTTTTCCTGATGCCGTACCTGTGGATGGTCGCGGTGTCGATGAAGCCGCGCTCGGAAGTGTTCAGCGCCACGCTGTCGCTCTGGCCGCAGAGCTGGCACGCCATCGAGAACTACGGCCGCGTGCTGGCGGAAGTGCCCGTGGGCCGCTATCTGGCCAACGGCCTGATCGTTTGCGCGCTGATCCTCGCCTTCCAGCTCGCCTTCGCCCTGCCGGCGGGCTACGCGCTCGCCAAGCTGCGCTTCCGCGGCCGCGACACGCTGTTCGCGTTCGTCGTGCTGGGCCTTCTGATCCCGACGCACGTGCCGGCGATCCCGCTCTACATCGCCCTCGCCGGCACGGGCATGCTCAACACCTATTCGGCGCTCGTGGCGCCGTTCACGATTTCGGTCTTCGCGATCTTCCTGTTCCGGCAGTTCTTCAAGGCGCTGCCCGACGATCTGGTCAACGCCGCGCGCATCGACGGGATGGGCGAGGCCTCCATCGTCTGGCGCGTGGCCGTGCCCAACGCGTGGCCCGCCGCGACAGCGTTCGCGATCTTCTCGGTCGTCGCGCACTGGAGCGACCTGTTCTGGCCGCTGATCGTCGTCACGAAGGGCGATCTCTACACGCCGGCACTCGGCGTCCTCTATTTCCGCGCCGAGGAAGCGGGCGACGACTACGGCGCGCTGATGGCGGCCGCCACGCTGGTGACCGCACCGCTGGTGCTCGCGTTCCTCTTCGCGCAACGCCGCTTCATCGAAGGCATCACGATGACGGGTCTCAAGGGCTGAGGCCAGAACTTTCCAACCCGAACAGGAGACAGGCATGAAAATCCACAGGACCCTTACCCGCCGCTCGACGCTTGGCCTGATGGCCGGGACGGCCGCGACCGCGCTGATGGCGCCGGCCGTGCGCGCGCAGACGCCCGTGGCGATCAGCGTCCACTACTCCATGCCCGCGATCTTCAAGCCGGCGAAGGACGCGGTGATGGAGGCGTTCGCGAAGCGCTTCCCGAACATCCAGGCGACCTACGCCAACCCGACGCCGACCTACGAGGACGGCGCGCAGCTGCTGCTGCGCGGTGCCGCCACGCAGAACCTGCCCGACGTGTCGTTCCAGGGTCTCAACCGCCTTCGGCTGTTCGCCGAACGCGGCATCGCGGTCGATCTGCGCCCGCTGCTGGCGCAGGACGGCGACCCGGCCAAGCTCGGCTACTCGCCGGCCCTGCTCGGGCTCGGCTTTCACGGGAAGATGCAGGCAGGGCTGGCCTTCGCGACTTCGAACCCGATCTCCTACTACAACGTCGATCTTTTCCGGCGCGCGAACCTCGATCCCGCCCGGTTCCCGAACAACTGGGACGACGCGATCGCGGCATCCAGGCGCATCCGCGCGCTGGGCGACGGCACGGAAGGCATGTTCTTCCGCTGGCCCGGCGACGACTGGATGTTCTCGGCCCTGCTCTACGGCCATGGCGGGCGCATGCTCAACGAGCAGGAAACCGACGTCGCCTTCACCGGTCCGGAAGGACTCGCCGCCCTGCGCCTGCTCGACCGGATGGTCAAGGAAGGCGGCATGCCCAACTACGCGGGCACGGCCGACCTGCAGGCGTTCGCGGCGGGCAAGCTCGGCATGATGTTCCGCACGACGGCACAGGTACGCGGAATCTCCGAATCGGTCGGAAAGAACTTCGTGCTGCAGACCACGACGATGCCGGTCATCGACGCGCAGAAGGGCCGCCTGCCGACCGGAGGCTCCGGCGCCATGATCGTGACCAAGGACCCGGCCAAGCAGCGCGCGGCATGGGAGTTCGTCAAGTTCGCGACCTCGGCCGAGGGCACGACGCTGATGGCGATCAACACGGGCTATGTGCCGTGCAACCAGATCGCGATCGACGATCCGAAGTACCTGTCCGCGTTCTACCGCGAGAACCCGCTGTTCCAGGCGGCGACCAAGCAGGTCCACCTGATGGTCCCCTGGTACGCGTTCCCGGGGCCGAACTCGGTGCGCGTGACGAACGTCATGGTCGACAACCTGGCGCGCATCGTCGAACAGAAGGCAACGCCCGAGCAGGTGCTGGCCGACATGGCGACGGAAGTGCGCAAGCTGATCCCGCGCGGTTGACCTGCAGGACGGCCGCCGCTCCCGGCCGGGGGCGGCGGCCGCATTTTCGAGGAACGCCCCATGACCTTCCGCATCGCACAGATATCCGACACGCATCTTTCGTCCGACAAGCCCGACTTCGTCGGAAACTTCGATACGATCGTGGCGCATCTGCGCGCCGACCCGCCGGACCTGCTGGTCAACACCGGCGACATCTCGCTCGACGGCGCCGACAGCGACGCCGATCTCGATTTCGCCCGCGACCGCCATGCCGCTTGCGGCATCGACTGGCTTGCCGTCCCGGGAAACCACGACGTCGGCGACGATCCGCGTGTGGCCACGCGCCAGCCGCTGGACGAGCTGCGCCGCCAGCGCTACCTGCGGCATTTCGGAAACGACCGGTTCGTGCGCGACGTGCCGGGCTGGCGGCTTCTGGGCATCAACGGGCTGCTGACGGGTGCGGAGTCGCCCGCCGCCGACGAACAGTTCGAATTCGTCGCCCGGGCGGCGGCGACGGCCGGATCGAGTGCCATCGCGCTTTTCGTGCACAAGCCGCTCTACATGGGCATCGACCCGGATCCCGACGGCACCTATTGGCGGGTCACCGATGCGGCACGCGCGCGCCTTCTGGCGGCGTTCGGCGAACGCCGGCCTTCGCTGGTGGCCAGCGGACACATGCACCAGTACAGGACGCTGGACATGGCCGGCATGGCGCATGTCTGGGCGCCGTCCGCCGCCTTCATCGTCGGCGACGGGCACCAGCACACCTTTGGAACCAAGGTCGTCGGCTATGTCGGCCTCGAACTGGAGCCCGACGGCAGCTTCCGCGCGCGGCTGGAAACCGTCGACGGGTTGGCGCTGAAGGACATCGCGCAGATGCCGCAGGTCTACGGGCGCATCGCGCCCGTCGCGGCCGAGTAGCCCGCCCGTCTACCGCACGCCCACCTACCGCACGATCGACTGGTAGGCGGCAAGGGCCGCCATGTTGACGATCTCGCCGACCGGTGCGCCGATCTGGACGATCTGGGCGGGTTTGGTGAGCCCGATCAGGATCGGCCCCAGCATCGTGCAGCCGCCCAGCTTCTGGACGAGCTTCGAGGAGATGTTGGCCGAGTGGAGGCCGGGCATCACCAGCACGTTGGCGGGCCCTGTGAGGCGGCAGAACGGGTAGAGGTTGCGCATCAGGTCGTAGTCGAGCGCAACGTCCGGGCCCATCTCGCCGTCGAACTCGAAGTCGAGCTTGCGCCCGCTGTCCGACATGCGCTCCAGCTCTTGCACCG
>JBIKWI010000034.1:0-23437 GCA_044356395.1 Tagaea sp.
GGTCACGAAGCCGGCGGCATCGCCGCGCGGGCTGACGTCGAGACCCCCGGTGCCGGCACTTGCCAGCGCCACGAAGGGGGATGCCTCGACGAAGGCGCGATAGTGCGCGCTGAGATGGTCGATCTCCTTGTCGAGCGACCGCGGCACGGCAGGCCCGTAGAGCGCCTCGAGCGTGGCGATATCCGTGACTTCGTGGGTCGGATTCATTCAGGCTTCCATTCCAGAAGGGCGCGTGCGGCGATTGCCGCGTGGGCAAGAATGTGGAACCGGTTTTCGGAAAGCACGGCGGCGATCTGTTCGCGGGAGTAGCGGACGAGTTCCTGTTCTTCCAGATCGCCGGAATCGGGCTCGGCAACCTGCCGGCAGCCCCTGGCGATGAACATGTGGCACATCGCGCCGCGGATGTTGGCACCGGTGAAGCAGGAGCCGATCGGTTCGATCGAGGCGGCCACATGGCCGGTCTCTTCCAGAAGTTCGCGCCGCGCCGCCTCGGCCGGCGTCTCGCCGGCATCGATGCCGCCGCCTGGGAATCCGAGCACGACCGCGCCCGCTCCGTGGCGATAGCACCGGATCGCCAGTACGCGCCCGTCCTCGAGGATCGGGAACAGCATCGAATAGTCCGGCAGCAGGATGCGATGGAAGCTCTCGACGATACGGCCGTCGGGCAGCTCCAGCCGGTCGTCCAGGACGCGCACCCAGGGGAGCGACGCATAGACCTCGCGCGTGGCGAGCGTCTTCCAGGGGCGCAGGTCCTTCATCGCCGCCTCCGTCAGGCCGCGAGTGCGGCTGACCACGGGCTCATCGGGTCCGACATCCCCGAACGCCCGCCGGTCGCCGGGTCGATCAGGACGGCGGACGGGCATGCGTAGTTTGCCGGAGAGACCGTGTGCTCGGCGGCCCGTGCCTGGAAGCGGGCCAAGAGCGCCGACTGGACGTCGATCGGCAGGCGCGGATCGTAGTCGACGATCTCGCCGCCGGAGACGTCGATGCGCGGCTGGTGGAAGGCGGCGTCCAGATCCATCCCGTGATCGATCACGAAGGACAGGAGCTGCGCGACGGCCGGAAGGATGCGCCTGCCGCCCGACGCGCCGATCGCGATCCACGGCTTGCCGTCCTTCGACACGATGGTCGGGCACATGTTCGTCAACGGGCGCTTGCCGGGCGCCAGCGAGTTCGGCCGGCCGGGACGCGGATCGAACCACATGACGCCGTTGTTCATGAGGATTCCCGTCCGCGGCAGGACCAGCCGGCTGCCGAACGACGACAGCAGCGTCTGCGTGAGGGCGACGACGTTGCCGTGCCGGTCGACGACGTTGAGATGCGTGGTGCTCGTGGCCGGGCCCTGAGCTGCCGGCGTGCCGGCAAGTCGTTCGGCATAGGCCTGACGCAGGGCGTCGGCGTAGGCGACGAAGCTTGCCGCGTCGGCGCCGAACGGCCGGAACAGCGTCGGCGTCAGCAACTCGAGGAACCGCGCGAGGGTCGGACCCGCACTGCCGACCGGCGCGCAGGCGAAATCGGCACCGCGATAGCGCGTCGCGTAGGGCTCGACGAAGCGGGCACGGTAGCCCGCGAGGTCCTCCCGCGTCAGCACGCCGCCCAGTGCCTGCACGTCTTCGGCGATATCGGCGGCGATGTTGCCTTCGTAGAAGTCGCGCGGCCCCTTGAGCTGGAGCCGCCGGATCGTCGCGGCGAGATTGCCCATCGGGAGATAGCTTTGCGCCATGCCGCTGTCGGTCGTCGGCGGCAGTCCGCCGGGCAGGTAGATGTCGCTCGACGAGGGATAGCGCTGCAGGTCGCGCGCGCCGGCGGCGACCTTCAGCGTCGTCCAGAAGTCGACCGGGAGTCCGCGGTCGGCAAGTCGTGCGGCAGGCTCCAGCACCGTTTCCCACGACATGCTGCCGAACCGGTCGAGCGCAAGCGCGAGGCCGTCGACCTGGCCGGGAATCGCGACCGAAAGCGGGCCATGGACGTTCCGGTTACCCTCGACCTCCGGCCAGCCGAACAGGTCGCCGCCCTGCCGTCCGGTCAGCGGGAAGTGCCTGGGATCGAGGCGGGCGGGCGCCTGGGGTCCGAAATCGACGACCTGGACCTTCCCGCTATCTGCCGGGCGATACATCAGGAAGCCGATGCCGCCGAGGCCGCTGTTCCACGGCTCCGCCGCCGCAAGCGCGAACGCGGCCGAGACGGCGGCATCGATCGCATTGCCGCCCTGTCGAAGGATCTCGGCGCCGACCTCCATCGCATCGCGGGCCTGGCCGGAGATCACGCCGCCGATCGCCGATCCGGCACCGGGCTTGCGGATCGACAGGTTCTGGATGTGGTGGGGACGCGGGTTCATCGTGCTTCGCTCCGGCGCATTGGATCCTCGAGGACGGGCGATACCTTAGCGGCTTCCCCCGCCGAATAGGAGGCCGGACATGCCAGCCCTGCGCGCACGCGCGGCCGAAGGCGTCTCCCGCTACGCGCGTAGGCCCGCGAGTGCGGGGAACAGGCCGGTCAAGCCGACCGACACGATCTGGACCGCGATCGCGGCAAGCAGCAGTCCGAAGATCCGGTTGAGGATGTTGAGGCCGGTGCGGCCAAGCTGTCGTCCGATCGGGTCGGCAAGGCGCAAGGTGATCCAGACGACCGCGCAGACCAGTGCTATGCACGCGACGACGAGGGCCACATGCGCGAACTCGGTGCTGCGCTTGGTCTCGATGATCGTCGAGGAAATCGAACCCGGACCGACCAGCAGCGGGATGCCGATCGGCACCACGCCGACGGCGGGCTTCTGGCCGGCTTCGTCGGCCTCCTCCTGGGTCTGCTGGACGGGCGAGACCTTGGCGTTGAGCATCGACAGGCTCATCAGGAAAAGCACGATGCCGCCGCCCACACGGAACGCGTCGAGGCTTGTCCCCAGCACGCGCAGCAGCACGTCGCCGGTCAGTGCCGTCACGAACAGGACGGCGAACACCGTCGTTGCCGCCATGTCGGCCGTCCGGGCGCGGAACCGGTCGTCCTGCCCGGCCGTCAGCGCCAGGAAGACGGGGATTGCCGCGAACGGCGTCAGGATCGCCAGCAGCGTGACGACGAAACGCGAATAGTCGGCAAAATCGCCCAACCGCTCTATCCCTCGTAGGGGTGCGTCTTGATCCAGTGCCGCGCGATGTCCATCCGGCGCGCGATCCAGACCCTGTCGTGTTTCTCGATGTGGTCGAGAAAGCGCTGGAGTGCACGGAAACGTCCCGGCCGGCCGATCAGGCGCATGTGCAGGCCGATGGACATCATCTTCGGCGCTTCGGCGCCTTCCGCATACAGAACGTCGAAGGCGTCGCGCGCGTAGGCGAACCAGTCGTCGCCCGTGTTGAAGCCCTGCGCGGTGCCGAACTTCATGTCGTTGACGTCGAGGGTGTAGGGAACGACGAGATGGCCCTTCTTGCCGACCTTGGTCCAGTAGGGCAGGTCGTCGTTGTAGGCGTCGCTGTCGTAGAGCATGCCGAACTCGACGGCCAGCGCGCGCGTATTGGGCGACATGCGGCCCGTGTACCAGCCGACGGGTGCCACGCCCGTCGTTTTCCGGATCGCGTCGATCGCCATCTTGAAATGGCGGCGTTCCTCGGCGATCGGCATTTTCTGGTAGTCGAACCAGCGCCAGCCGTGGCTGGCCACCTCGTGGCCGCCTTCGACCATCGCCTTTCCGGCGTCGGGATTGCGCGCCATAGCCATGCCGACCGCCCACGACGTGAAGGGAAGTCGCCGCTTCTCGAACTCACGCAGGATCCGCCAGAAGCCGGCACGGCTGCCGTACTCGTAGATGCTTTCCGTGCTTTCGTCGCGCTTGCGCCGGCGCGGAACGAGGCCGACGACTTCCTGCAGATAGACTTCCGACTCGCTGTCGCCGTGCAGGACCGAGCGTTCGCCGCCTTCCTCGTAGTTGGCGACGAACGACACGGCCACGCGCGCATTGCCGGGCCACTTGGCATGCGGCGGATTGCGGCCATAGCCGATCAGGTCGCGCGGGTAGGCGGTGGGCTTACGCTTGGGGCTGGGCATCGGCCTCGGGCTCCGCTTCGTTGATCGACGTGAGGACGCGGACGAAATTGAGCAGCATCGCGTCCTCGCCTGGCGGTGCGATGAAGGACACGCCGACGGGCGCATCCTGCGCGAAACCCGCCGGCAGCGAGATCTGCGGCAGGCCGGCAAGGCCGGCGATGCAGGTCAGCGGCAGCGTTCGCTGGCGCACGCGGTCGAACGTGGCGTCGTCGGCGTCCCGAAGCGGGGCCGGCGTCGCTGCGGTCGGGATGCAGAGGATCGTCCCCTCGGTCATCAGTTCGGCCATGCGCTTGCGGATGGTTTCGCGGCGGGCCGCATGCTCGACGACCGCATCCTTCGTGACGGTCCGCCCGAAATCGAAACGCGCGGCCACGTCTTGCGCCAGCCGGGGCTTCACGTCGCTGATCCACTGGCCGTGGCAGGCCCACGCTTCGGCCGCCGAGAGCATCCGGAACGTCTCGACCCAGTCGGCAAGACCAGCCCCGGCGATCTCGATGTCGTAGGAAAGATCGAAGAACGATTTCGCGCGCCCGATCCAAGGCAGCAGGGCCGCATACACGTCGCCGTCGGCCAGCCGCATCGCGTCGGTGGCGACGAGAAGGCGGGTCGGCTCGGGCGGCTCGGTGCTTTCGTCCAGGAGCGCGCGGCCCACGCGCTCCAGAAGTTCGCCGTCGCGCGTGAACCAGCCGACCGCGTCGAACGACGGCGCCAGCGGCACGATACCCTCCGCCGAGATGCGCCCGTGCGTCGCCCGCATCCCGAAGAGGCCGCAGTAACTGGCCGGCACCCGGATCGAACCGCCGGTATCCGTTCCGATCGCGAAGTCGCAGGCCCGCCCGGCGACGGCGGCCGCCGAGCCGGACGACGAGCCGCCCGGAACGCGATCGGGTGCGGCCGGATTGGCGGGCGTGCCGTAGTGGATGTTGCGCCCGGTCAGGCCGTAGGCGAGTTCGTCCATCAGCGTCTTGCCCAGCAGCATGGCGCCCGCATCGAGCAGGGCCTGTACGGCCGGTGCCGTCTTCGTGGCCTTGTTGTGGGTCTGCAGCCAGGTCGGGCTGCCGGCACCGGTCCGATGGCCGGAGATGTCGTAGTTGTCCTTGGCGGAGAACACGGTCCCGCGCAGCGGCCCGTCCTCGGCGCCGGATATCTTGACGCGCTCGTGTCGCGTGTAGGCATCGAGGTTCATTGCTGTGCCATGTCCTGCATGTAGGCGCGCCAGCCGCCGAACCGGGTGATGTCGCGGGCCGATCTGAGGGCCGCCGGCTCGCAGACGAATCCCTTGCACCAGCTGCCATCATCGATCTCGACCGAGCCGATCGCAAGGGGTTGCGGGACGAGCGCGACGAACGAGCCGAATTCCGACACCGGCATTTCCCAGATCTCCAGTTCGATCGCGGCCCCGCCTTCGCCGACGCGTTCGAGACCCGGCTTGGGCGGAACGGTGTCCGCAAGCGCGTAGAGCCGGTACGCGGGCGACGTCTTCGCCCGGCGGACGAGCCGCGCCCCTCGCTCGGTCAGTTGGCCGTTGAGCGGCATTCCGGAGAGATGGGCGCCGACGACCGCCACATTGATCGCGTGCGAGGAAGCCCGTCCGAGCCGCGCAGGTGCCGGCTGGGGCGCACCGGTTGCGCCGAGCGGCAGGCCCGTATCGCGATGGAACGCGTCGCCAAGAGCGGCGAGCCAGCCGTCGCGCCAGGCCTCTCCGACCAGGGTAATGCCCGTCGGCAGGCCGTCGGCGCGGATCGCGGCCGGAACGGCGAGCGCCGACAGGTCGAGCAGGTTGACGAAGTTGGTGTAGTAGCCGAGCTCGGTGTTGTGCCGGATCGGCTCGGCGGCGAGCTGGTCGAGCGTGAAGATCGTGCCGCTCGTGGGTAGCGCCATCACGTCGATCGATTTCCAGACGCCCGCCGAACGGCGCCGGAGATCTTCCAGACGATAGAAAGCCCGGAATGCCGCGACGGCGTCGTACTTCGACGCGTTGGCGATCACGGCGCGCGTCGTCGGGTGGACGTCCTCGGGCCGTTCGCGCATCAGCGTCTCGATCGCCGCATAGCGTTCGGCAACCCACGGACCGTCGTAGAGAAGGTCGGCGGTTTCCTTGAACGGCGCGTAGTCGAACTCGACGGCTTCGCCGCCAAGTGCCGTCAGCCGATCGAGAGCGGCCCGATAGCGGTGCTCGGCTTCCTTGTCGCCGAAAAAGCGGAGTTGGTCCGGGTGCGGAACGCCGTATCGGAACCGGGCGGGCGGGGCGGTCAGGGCGAGCGGAACGCCGTCGGCGTCGGCGCGCGAATAGGGATCGGCTGGATCGAAACCGGCAGCGGCGCGCGTCGCGGCAAGCGCGTCGGGAACGGTCAGGGCAAAGATCGAGATGACGTCGAGCGTCCGGCAGGCGGGGACAAGGCCGGTCGTGGACAGCAGCCCCTTGGTCGGCTTCAGTCCGACGAGATTGTTGAAGCCTGCCGGAACCCGGCCCGATCCGGCCGTGTCGGTGCCGAGCGCGAACGACACGAGACCGGCGGCGACCGAGACCGCCGATCCGGACGACGACCCGCCCGGGATATAGCGCCGGTCGAAGGTGTTCTGCGGCACGCCATATGGCGAGCGCACGCCGACCAGGCCGGTGGCGAACTGGTCGAGATTGGTCTTGCCGATGGGGATGGCGCCCGCCGCGACGAGCCGCGCGACGACATGCGCCGAGCGCCGCGCCACGTAGGAGAACGCCGGGCAGGCCGCCGTCGTCGGCGCGCCTTCGAGGTCGATATTGTCCTTGATCGCGAACGGCAGCCCCCAGAGCGGTGCCGACCGCGGGAGCGCCGTCAGGTCCGCCGCGGCGGCAAGCGCCTTTTCGCGCGGGACCACATGCAGCCAGGTCGGGTCGTCGCCGCGGGCGGCAATCCGCTCGTAGACCGTCGCGACGGTGTCGCGCGGGTCGCGGCCATTGGAATAGGCCGACCGGAGAGAGGCGAAATCGAGGCTGTCCTGCATGCCGACTCGGAAGCTTCCTGTTGCGCCGCGCGATGCAAGACCGTAGCCAAAGACGGTCGGGATTTCCACGCCGCCTTCGCCGCGGCGTCCCCGTTCCAACGCATTGACAGTGGCGGGGCGGGCAGGGCTCTAATCGGGTCGCCAGAACAGGGAGCAGGGCAATGCGGAAAGTATGGATCCTCGGGTTCGTCGCACTGCTGGCGGGCATTTTGCCGGCCCGCGCGCAGGGTACCCTCAACGTCTACAACTGGAACGACTACGTGTCGCCTCAGGCGATCGAGCGCTTCCAGAAGGAAACCGGCATCCGCGTCGTCTACGACACGTACGATTCGAACGAGACGCTCGATGCCAAGCTGCGCGCCGGACGCTCGGGCTACGATCTCGTCGTTCCGACGGCCTCGCCGTTCCTGGCCCAGCAGATCCCGGCAAGACTCTATCGCGAGTTCGACAGGGCGCGCCTGACGAATTTCGGCAATCTCGATCCGGCGGTGATGCGCCAGCTCGAGCGCTTCGATCCCGGCAACCGCTTCGGCATTCCGCACCTGTCGAGCACGACGGGCATCGGCTACAACGCCGAGCGCGTCGGCCGGGTCATGGCCGACGCGCCCGTCTATTCCCTGCGCATGATCTTCGATCCGGAGATCGCGCGGCGCTTCCAGTCCTGCGGCATCGTCGTCCTCGACTCGCCGACCGACGTGTTTCCTGCCGCACTCGCCTATCTGGGGCTCGATCCCGATTCGAAGTCGCCCGAGCACCTTGCGCGCGCGACCGAGCTGGTCATGCGCATCCGGCCGTTCGTGCGCAAGTGGCACTCGTCGGAGTACATCAACGATCTCGCCAACGGCGACGCGTGCGTCGTGTTCGGCTATTCGGGCGACATCAAGCAGGCGGCGGCCCGGGCCGCGGAGGCGAAGAAGTCGAGCGTGCGCGTCGAGTACGCGATTCCGCAGGAGGGGGCGCTGCTGTCGCACGACGTCTGGGCGATTCCGGCCGACGCGCGGAACGTCGAGGCGGCCCACCGCTTCGTCGATTTCATGCTGCGACCGGATATCGCGGCGCTCAATTCCGACGCGGTCGGGTATCCCAACCCGGTGCCGGCATCCCGGCCGCTGGTGACGCCCGAGGTGCGCGACGATCCGACCGTGTTCATGCCGCCGGAAATCCGCGCACGCCTCTACACGATCACGCCGGCCGCGCGCGACTACGAGCGGCTGCGCACGCGCGCCTGGACGCGCGTGACGTCCGGAAGATAGGGGCATCGCCGGTTGATCCGCGTCGAAGGCCTGGCCAAGCGCTTCGGCGGGATCGCGGCCGTCGATGGCGTCGATCTCGAAGTCCGGGCCGGCGAGATATTCTGCCTTCTGGGTCCATCGGGCTGCGGAAAGACCACGCTGCTGCGCTGCATCGGGGGCTTCGAAACCCCCGACGAAGGCCGGATCCTGCTCGACGGCAGCGACGTGACCCGGGTTCCACCCTGGTCGCGGCCGGTCAACACCATCTTCCAGAACTACGCGCTTTTTCCGCACATGACCGTCGCGCAGAACGTCGCCTTCGGGCTCGAGACGCTCCCCCTCGATGCCGGCGAGCGCGCGGCGCGGGTGAAGGAGATGCTCGGGCTCGTGCGGCTGGACGGGTTCGAAACAAGGAAACCGTCCCAGCTGTCCGGCGGACAGCGCCAGCGCGTGGCGATCGCGCGCGCCCTCGCACGCCATCCCAAGGTTCTGCTGCTCGACGAGCCGTTGTCGGCGCTCGATGCCAAGCTGCGCGAGGAGACCCGTCTCGAACTCGTGGAGTTGCAGGCCCGCCTCGGTATCGCGTTCGTTTTCGTCACCCACGACCAGGACGAGGCGATGGCGATCTCGGACCGGATCGGGGTCATGGAGCGCGGCCGGATCGCCCAGATCGCGACGCCGGGAGAGCTCTACGAGCGGCCGGCATCGCGGTTCGTCGCCGAGTTCGTCGGCCGGATAAACATCTTCGCCGCCCAGGACGGAGCGGGGTGGCTCGCGGTCCGTCCCGAGCGCGTGGCTCTCGGCACCGGCCCGTATATGGGCCGCGTGCGCGAATGCGCCTTTCTCGGCGAACGTCGGCTCGTCTTCATCGACAGCGCCTTGGGCCGCGTCACGGCGAGCGTCCCCGGGGACATTCCCGCACCCGAGAACGGGACCGAGATCGCATTCGGCTGGCCGGCGGATGCCGAGCGAAGGCTCGCCAGATGAGTTCCGCCCCGTGGGAAACGCATGCGCGCCGGATGTTCGTCGTCCCGGCTTTCGCATGGCTTGTCGCGACGGTGGCCGCACCGCTGCTGCTGGTCGCGGCCATCAGCCTTGGCGAGGCCACGCAGGGTGCTCCGCCCTTCGAGTGGGGCTTCACCGCGTCGAACTACGCGCTGATCTTCGCCGACGATCTGTACGCCGGCGCCTTCCTGATGTCGGCGCGCATCGCCGCGACCTCGACGGCGATCTGTCTCGTAATCGCGTATCCGATGGCGCTGGGGATCGCGCGCGCGCGGCCGGACCGCCGCGCGTGGCTGCTGTTCCTCGTCATGCTCCCGTTCTGGACGTCGTTTCTCGTCCGGGTCTACGCATGGATGGGGCTGCTTCGGCCGACCGGGCTGGTGAATTCGGCGCTGCAGGCGCTGGGACTGATCGACGAGCCGCTGGCCCTCGTCGCGAACGCGTTCGCGGTGCATCTGGGCATCGTCTTTGCCTACCTGCCGTTCATGATCCTGCCGCTCTACGCCACGCTCGAGCGGATGGATCCGGCCCTGATCGAGGCGGCCCAGGATCTCGGCGCCGGTCCGGTGCGCGCGTTCTGGCGCGTGACGTTCCCGCTTTCGCTGCCGGGCGTCCTTGCAGGGTCGCTCCTCGTCTTCATTCCCGCCAGCGGCGAGTTCGTGATCCCCGACCTGCTGGGTGGTCCGGACACCCCGATGATCGGCCGCATCCTGTGGCTGGAGTTCTTCCAGAACCGCGACTGGCCGGTCGCCTGCGCCATCGCGACCGTCCTTGCCGCTATCCTTGCCGGCCCGATCCTGCTGTTCGACCGGCTGCGGTCCCGCAAGACATGAAGCCGGCTGCCGCCCTGCCGTGGATTCCGGCGGCTCTCGCCGCCGGATTCGCGTTTCTCTATCTGCCGATCCTGATCCTCGTGATCTTCAGCTTCAACGAAAGCCGGCTCGTCACCGTCTGGGCGGGCTTCTCGACCCGCTGGTACGCCGAACTTCTCGGCAATCTGCGCATGCTGGAAGCGGCGGGGCTCAGCCTCGGCGTTGCCGCCACGGCCGCCTGCCTGTCGACCGCGATAGGGACGCTGGCCGGCTGCGCGCTCGGCCGTCTCGGCCGTTTCCGGCTGCGGTCGCTGTTCACGCTTCTCCTCCTCGCCCCCATGGTCCTTCCCGAGGTGATCCTCGGCCTGTCGATGCTCATGGCTTACTCGGCGCTCGACCGATTGATCGGCTGGCCGGGCGATCGGGGGTTCTTCGTCATCGCCTTGGCGCATGCGACCTATGGAACCGCATTTGTTGCCGTCATCGTCGAGGCGCGCCTGCGCGGACTCGATCCTGCCCTCGAGGAAGCCGCACTCGACCTTGGCGCTGGCCCGGTGCGCGCCTTTTTCCGGGTTACGCTGCCGCTCCTGTGGCCTGCCGTCACGGCAGGCTGGCTGCTGGCATTCACGCTTTCGCTCGACGATCTCGTCATCGCGAGCTTCGTTTCCGGGCCTGGCGCGACGACGCTGCCGATGCTCGTTTATTCGAGCGTGCGTCTCGGCCTTTCGCCGCAGATCAACGCCCTCGCGACGGTCATGATCGCCGTCGTCGCGATTCTGGCCTTTTTCGGCACGCGCCCGGCCAAGATCGGGGCGTAGTCTGTCCCGTACTTATCCACAGTGTGTGTCTTTCGCAAAATCGGAATCGATTTCGTTTCAGTTCGTTGAGCCCGACAATTCGAGTGAAGGTTCGGCTTCGAAGCAGACAATCTGATTTCCGGGCATCTGGCCAAAGGCTTGCTTGAACGGACACCGTTGAATCGGCATCATCCGCCGTCCAAAAAGTCGAATCCGACGCCAACTACCGAAGGTAGGCGATCGTCCGACGGTACGAACAGCGGAAGTCGAAGCGGAGACGATGCACCAGCAGGAACGAGAGCGACGCAGAGGGACTTGGCTCGGGCGGCTGGATTCGCGGCTTTTCCGTCGGCGGGAAATGCTGATCCGGACCGACGGGCATGTCCGGCTGGTCTCGATTTCGGCCCGCGCCCAGCGCTTCGCGACCGCCTTCGTCGTTCTCGCGATGTCGACCGGCGCGCTTGCGGTCGACAGCTACCGGTCGGCGCTGGTCGAGATCGAGCAGCGGGCTCTGGATGTCGTCCGGCTGCAGGACGATCACCGGACCCGCCTCGAAGAGCTTGGCGAGGCACTGGCCCGCGCGACCGAGCGCGGCCGTGCCGAGGCTGCCGAAGCGGTGGCCGGACTGATCGAGCAGCGCAACCGCCTGACCGAGCGGATGGCCGAGATCGAGCAGGGGCTCGCGGCGGCGGAAAGCGAGCGCGAGCGGGCGCTGGCCACGCACGAAGGCCTGATGGAACGTCTGCGCGGGGTCGAAGCACGGCTTGCCGGGCGTGCGCCGGATGCGGCGAGCGCCGCGGACCGCGTCGCGGCGATGGAGCGCGTGCGGATAGAAGCGCTTTCGGAACGCGGGCGGCTTGCCGTCGAGGCGCGGCGCCTTGCCATCGAGCATCGGGCGACGACCGGCGATCTTGCCAGCCTGCGGGCGGTCGACCGCGATGCGGCGCGCGCGCAGGATGCGGCATTGGCCGAGATTTCGGACAGCACCCGGGCCCAGATCGACGAGATCGTCCGCGTGCTTCGCGCGGCCGGCCTCCAGACCGAGCGCATACTCGGCATCCGGGGCGGCAGTGCAGGCGGCCCGTTCGTCATGGCCGCGGCGGAGCGGACGAAGGCGGATCCCAGCCTTCAACTCGCCTCCCTCGGAACCGACCTCGAACGCCTGCGCGACATGCGCGCGGCGCTGCGCCGCCTGCCGTTGCGGGCCCCGCTCGACACGTTTGCCGTCATGAGCCCGTTCGGCATGCGCCGGGACCCCTTCAACGGGCAACTCGCCATGCATGGCGGCATCGATCTTTCGGCGCCGACCCGCACGCCCGTGATGGCGACCGCCGCCGGAAGGATCGTGACGGCCGGCTGGAACGGCGAATACGGCAACATGGTCGAAATCGAGCATGATTTCGGCCTTTCAACACGCTATGGTCACCTGTCGCGGATCGATGTCCGGGTCGGCCAGCGGGTCGAGCGCCGCCAGACGGTGGGTTTGCTCGGTTCGACCGGCCGGAGCACCGGCCCGCATGTTCATTATGAAGTTCTCGTCGATGGCCGACCGGTCGATCCGGCCCGTTTCCTGGAGGCTGCACGCCATGTTCGGAAAGTCGAATAAGCCCGCCCCCGACGTCCGCGCGGCAAAGGCGAGCAATCCCTCCGTTCCGTCGATCATCTCGGCGAGCCTGTCGATCAAAGGCGACATCGTCTGCGAAGGCGACATCCAGCTCGACGGACGCGTCGAAGGCGTCATCCGGACGAAGTCGCTTACAATCGGCGCGACCGGGGAAGTGCGCGGCGAGATCACGGCCGAGCGCGTGCGCGTCCTCGGCAAGGTTTTCGGGCCGATCCGGGCGAAATCGATCGACCTCGGGCGCAGCGCCCAGGTCGTCGGCGACATCCGCTACGAGACGCTGACGGTCGAGCAGGAAGCCCAAGTCGACGGGCACATCCAGCGCATCGAAGACGCGGCCGGCACCGGGCGCGAAGCGGCCCCGCTCGCCCTCGTTCACGATCTCGGCAAGAAGTAGCGCCGGTCGGCTAGACGAGCGCCTGTGTGTCGCCGTCGACCGACAGGGCTTGACCGGAAATATTGCGACCGCCGACGCCGGCAAGAAAAACTGCCAGGCGTGCGATATCGTCCGCTTCGACCATGCGGCCGAGTGAAGCCTGGCGGGTATAGAGCGCCTCCATCTCGTCGACCGGGACGCCTGTAGAGGCGGCCTTCGCCTGGATGACCCTTCGGATGCGCGGTCCATCGACGGCACCCGGCAGGATCGCATTGACGCGGATGTTGTCCGGCCCGAGCTCGACGGCAAGGCTCTTGGTGAAGCCGACGACGGCCCATTTGCTCGCCGAATAGGGCGTGCGATGGGCGAAGCCGAATTTTCCGGCGGCCGACGACATGTTGAGGATGGTACCGCCGCCGCTGGCGCGCAGCAGCGGAACTGCGCGCCGCGTGCAGAGGAACTGGGCGTCGATGTTGATTTCCATCGTATGGCGCCAGTCGTCCGGCGACAGCGTCTCGACCGGTCCCGTCGGCCCGGCCACGCCCGCGTTGTTGACGAGGACGTCGAGCCCGCCGAGCGTGTCGATAACGTCTTCGAAAAGCTCGTCGACGTCGTCTTCGTCCGAAACGTCGCATTCGAGGGCTTCGTGACCGGGGAGTTCCTGCCGGAAGCGGGCCAGTGCCGCCTCGTCGACGTCGCAGACGACGACGCGAGCGCCGGCGCCGGCGAAGGCCCCGGCGATGGCGCGGCCGATGCCGGCGGCGCCTGCGGTCACGAGCACGCGAAGATCGCGGCAGGATTGGTCGGTCATAGGATGGTTCCCCCGTGCAGCTTGTGATGTCGGCGGCTACACTCGCTCGTCATGTCGACTGGAGATACCACGCGCGGACTTGTGCGTCCTGCGGTTTCGGGTCGCGCCGGTGCGGCATTCGCGCGCGACCGCGAAGGCGTCGTGCGGCTGTCCGATCTCGAACAGCGCGACCCGCTCAAGATCCTGTTTCCCGACCCGCTGGGCGAACCGCAGCCGGTCGCCGTCCTCGTCAACACGGGCGGCGGCGTCGTCGGGGGCGACAGCCTTCGGACGACGATCGGGATCGGTGCCGGGGCGGCCGCACTCGTCGTCGGCCAGGCGGCCGAGAAGGTCTATCGGAGCTGGGGGCCCGCCAGCGTCGTCGCCAACACGCTCGACGTGGGCGCGGGCGGCCGGCTGGAGTGGTTTCCGCAGGAAACCATCCTGTTCGACAAGGCGAGGCTCGACCGGAGCCTCGATGTCCGGCTTGACGAAGGATCCGGGTTCCTCGGCGGCGAGATCGTCGTCTTCGCCCGGCGCGCCCGGGGCGAGGCGATGACCGGCGGCGCCCTGCGCGACCGATGGACGATCCGGCAGGGCGGCCGACGGATCTGGGCCGATGCGTTCGTCGCCGATCCGCTCGACGACGCGCTTCTCGACCGGCCGGCACTACTCGGTGGGGCGCGCGCGACGGCAACGATGGTCTGTGTCTGCGCGGCCCCGGCCCGGGCACTCGAGATCGCCCGCGCCCTGCCGGACATGTCGTGCGGACTGGTGGGGGACGTGCTCGTCGCCCGGCTGCTGGATTCGAATGTCCCGGCACTCCGGGAGCGGTATCTGGACCTCTGGCTCGCGTTGCGGGCCGGCCTGTTCGGGCTGCCGGCGTCCCTGTCCCGCCTGTGGCACGTGTGATGCTAGGATTGCGCCCGACGGAGGGGCCGACGCATGAACTTGAGTCCACGAGAGAAAGACAAGCTGCTTGTGGCGATGGCCGCGATGGTCGCGCGCCGCCGGCTGGAGCGGGGGGTCAAGCTCAACCATCCCGAGGCGATGGCGCTGATCGCCGATTTCGTCGTCGAGGGTGCCAGGGACGGCCGCTCGGTCGCCGACCTGATGCGCGACGGCGCCAAGGTCATCACGCGCGACCAGGTGATGGACGGGATCGCCGAGATGATCCACGACATCCAGGTCGAGGCGACCTTTCCGGACGGCACGAAGCTCGTGACCGTCCACAACCCGATCCGCTGAGGGAACCGATGAAGCCCGGAGAAATTCTGGTGCGGGAAGGCGAGATCGAGCTGAACGCCGGCCGTCCGACCGTGAAGCTGGAGATTTCGAACAGGGGGGACCGGCCGATCCAGGTCGGTTCGCACTATCACTTTTTCGAGACGAACCCGGCGCTGTCGTTCGACCGCAAGGCCGCCTACGGCATGCGGCTCGACATCCCCGCCGGCACGGCCGTGCGCTTCGAGCCGGGGCAGTCGCGCAAGGTGAAGCTGGTCGCCTATGGCGGTGCGCGCGTCGTCCACGGGTTCCGCGGTGCGGTCAACGGCAAGCTCAAGAAACCGGGGAAGAAGTAGATGTCCCACAAGATCTCCCGCGCCGCCTATGCCGGCATGTACGGCCCCACGACGGGCGACCGCGTGCGGCTCGGCGATACGGATCTCTATATCGAGGTGGAGAAGGACCTCACGGTCTACGGCGAGGAAGTGAAGTTCGGCGGCGGCAAGGTCATCCGCGACGGCATGGGCCAGAGCCAGCGCTCGCACCGCGAAGGTGCCGTGGATACCGTCATCACGAACGCGCTGGTCCTCGACTGGTGGGGCATCGTCAAGTGCGACATCGGCCTGAAGGACGGGAAGATCGCGGCACTCGGCAAGGCGGGCAACCCCGATATCCAGCCCGGCGTCGACATCGTCATCGGCCCCGGAACAGAAGTGATCGCGGGCGAGGGACGCATCGTCACGGCGGGCGGCATCGACGCGCACATCCATTTCATCTGTCCGCAACAGGTCGAGGACGCGCTCTATTCCGGCGTCACGACGCTGATGGGCGGCGGGACCGGCCCCGCGGCGGGAACGTCGGCGACGACCTGCACGCCGGGCCCGTGGCACATGCACCGGATGCTCGAGGCTGCCGAGGGCCTGCCGATCAATCTGGGCTTCTTCGGGAAGGGCAACGCCTCGGCGCAAGGCCCGATGGTGGAGATGGTGCGCGCGGGTGCCTGCGCCATGAAGCTGCACGAGGACTGGGGAACCACGCCCAACGCGATCGACGCGTGCCTGAAGCTTGCCGAGAAATACGACATCCAGGTCGCGATCCACACCGACACGCTCAACGAAAGCGGGTTCGTCGAGGATACCGTCGCGGCCTTCAAGGGCCGCACGATCCATGCCTTCCATACCGAAGGGGCGGGTGGCGGACATGCGCCCGACATCATCAAGGTCGTGGGCCTGCCCAACGTGCTGCCGTCGTCGACGAACCCGACGCGGCCTTTTACGGTCAACACGATCGACGAGCATCTCGACATGCTGATGGTCTGCCACCATCTGGACCAGCGCATTCCCGAGGACGTCGCTTTCGCCGAAAGCCGCATCCGGCGCGAAACGATCGCCGCGGAAGACATCTTCCACGACATGGGCGCCATCTCGATGATGAGCTCGGACAGCCAGGCGATGGGCCGCATCGGCGAGGTGATCGCGCGGACCTGGCAGACGGCCCATAAGATGAAGCAGCAGCGTGGACGGTTGACCGAGGAGAACGGCGACAACGACAATTTCCGCGCAAAGCGCTATCTCGCCAAGTACACGATCAATCCGGCGATCGCGCAGGGCATATCCAGCTATGTCGGTTCGATCGAGAAGGGCAAGTATGCCGATCTCGTGATCTGGCAGCCGGCCTTCTTCGGTGCCAAGCCCGAGATGATCCTCAAATGCGGGATGATCGCGGCGGCACCGATGGGCGATCCCAACGCCTCGATCCCGACGCCGCAACCGGTCCACTACCGGCCGATGTTCGGGGCTTTCGGCAAGGCGCTGGGTTCGACGTGCCTGACCTTCGTGTCGAAGCTCGCCCACAAGGACGGGATCAAGCGCAGGCTCGGCCTGTCGCGCATCGTGCTGCCG
Source organism: Tagaea sp. (assembly GCA_044356395.1). Lineage (GTDB taxonomy): Bacteria > Pseudomonadota > Alphaproteobacteria > CACIAM-22H2 > CACIAM-22H2 > Tagaea. The sequence goes on from JBIKWI010000034.1 coordinate 16,779, forward strand.
GTCAAGAACACGCGAAAGATCGGCAAGAAGCACATGATCCTCAACGACGCGATGCCGAAGGTGGATGTCGATCCGGAGACCTACGAAGTGCGCGCCGACGGGACGCCGCTCGTATGCGAGCCGGCGAAGATCCTGCCGCTGGCGCAGCGTTACTTCCTGTTCTGATGCGTGCGCTTGCGGTCGACCCGGCCGGGAGCTGGGACACGAAGAACCGCCGCGGAATCGTCACGCTGGCGTCGGACGCGCGCCACCGCCGCCGCCTGACCCTGCGTGCCGACGAGGGGTTCGAATTCCTGCTCGATCTCGTCCATGCCGCCCACCTGAAGCACGGCGACGGGCTTGCGCTGGACGACGGCTCCTATGTCGAGGTGCGGGCGGCCGACGAGCCGGTGATGGACATCGCCTGCGCCGACCCCGCACATCTCGCGCGCGTCGCCTGGCACGTCGGAAACCGGCATCTTGCCGTCCAGGTCCTGCCCGACGGGACGCTGCGCCTTCTCGAGGATCACGTCATTGCCGACATGGCCGAGAAGCTCGGTGCGCGGGTCCGCCATCTGGAGGCGCCATTCGATCCCGAGCCGGGTGCCTATGCAGGGGGCGGGCATGGCCACTGAAGGCCTGCTGAAGCTGCTCGCATGGCTCTCGCCGTCGTTCCCGGTCGGCGCGTTCGCCTACAGCCATGCGCTGGAGGCGGCGATCGAAGAGGGGCTGGTGCACGACCGCGTGACGCTGCAGGACTGGATTGCCGATCTGGTCGCGCACGGCTCGCCGCGCGCCGATACGGTCTTCTTCTGCCATGTCCATCGGGCCGTCGCCGCCGACGACGTGCCTGCGTTCCTCGATGTGGCCGAACTCGCGTCCGCGATGCGCGGAACGGGCGAACTGGCGCTCGAGGCGACCCAGCAGGGCGAGAGTTTCATGCACGCGATCGGCGATGCGTGGCCTGTCGACGTGGCGCCCTGGCGGGCGGCCCTTGCGGGCGCCGGCGTGCGTCCGGCCTATCCGGTCGCGGTCGCCTGTGCGGCTGCTGTCGCGAATGTTCCTCTTGCCGATGCCGTTCCGGCGTACCTTCACGCGTTCGCGGCCAATCTCGTTTCGGCGGCCGTCCGGGCCATCCCGCTCGGCCAGACCGACGGGCAGCGCGCTCTTGCCGCACTCGAGCCCGGCATCGCGGCGGCGGCACTGGCCGCACTGGATCGCCCGCTCGACGAGGCGGGTAGTGCGGCCCTCGTCGTCGATACCCTCTCTTTCCGTCACGAAACCCAGTATTCGAGGATTTTCAGGTCATGACAGGTCCCCTGCGCGTCGGAATTGGCGGCCCGGTCGGTTCGGGCAAGACGGCGCTCGTCGATGCGCTCTGCAAGCGCCTTCGCGACGTGCTCGACGTCGCGGCGATCACCAACGACATCTATACGAAGGAAGACGCCCAGTTCCTGACCCGCTCGGGCGCGCTCGATCCGTCGCGCATCATGGGCGTGGAGACGGGCGGATGCCCGCACACGGCGATCCGCGAGGACGCGTCGATGAACCTTGCGGCATGCGCCGAGATGACCGCGAAGTTCCCGGGGCTTGAGCTTCTGTTCGTCGAATCCGGCGGCGACAACCTCGCCGCGACGTTCTCGCCCGAGTTGGCGGATCTCACGATCTACGTGATCGACGTGTCGGCCGGCGACAAGATCCCGCGCAAGGGCGGACCCGGCATCACGCGCTCGGACCTGCTCGTCATCAACAAGATCGATCTGGCACCGCATGTCGGCGCTTCGCTCGACGTGATGGACAGGGACGCCAGGAAGATGCGCGGCGAGCGTCCATTCGTGTTCACGAACATCCGAGGCGGCAAGGGTGTCGCCGAAATCGCCGATTTCATCGTCGCCAAGGGCGGCCTCGCGCCGCGCGCCTGACCGGGAGTTGACATGTCCGCATCCGAGAAAATCGAAGAAGCCCGACTCTGGCAGCGCCATGTCGACATGGCGAAGCTGGGCGGCCTGCCCAAAGGCGGGGTCAACCGGCAGGCGCTGTCGGCCGAAGACGCCGCCGCCCGCCGGCTTCTGGCCGGCTGGGCCGCCGTACGCGGCTACGACGTCTTCGGCGATCCGATCGGCAATCTCCATGTCCGGCGCGCGGGCCTCGAGAACGATGCGCCGCCGGTGCTGACCGGATCGCACATGGACAGCCAGCCGACCGGCGGAAAGTACGACGGCATGTACGGCGTTCTTGCCGGGTTCGAGGCGCTCGAAGCGCTCGACGATGCGGGCATCCGCACGAAGCGGCCGGTCCAGGTCGTCGCGTGGATGAACGAGGAGGGAAGCCGCTTCCAGCCGGGCGCCATGGGGTCCGCCGTCTGGGCGGGGCACTACGAGCTGGCGAAGATGCTCGACGTCGCGGATCGCGACAGCGTGCGGCTTGCCGACGCGCTGGCGCAGACGCTGGCGACGGCGCCGTGCCGCGTCGTGGACGGCTTCGACCGGCGCTTCCATGCCTATATCGAAGCCCATATCGAGCAGGGACCGCGGCTGGAGGCGGAGCAGCGGTCCATCGGCGTCGTCACCGGCATCCAGGGTTCGCAGCGCTATACGGTCGACATTTCCGGCGAGGAGGCCCACGCGGGCACGACACCGCTGCGCGTGCGCAAGGACGCGCTCAGAAGCGCCGTCGCCGTCGTGCAGGCGCTGGAGCGGCACATGCACGATCCGGCCGATGTCGTACGCTTCACCGTCGGCCGGTTCGAATGCCGGCCGGGCTCGCCCAATACAGTGCCGGGGCAGGTGCATTTCACGATCGATTTCCGCCATCCCGACGCGGCCGTGCTGAACCGTCTGGGCGATGCCATCGCCGGCGTCGTCGCGGCCAGTGTGGCACCCTGCACGGCGACGGTCGCGCGCATCACCGACGTTCCGCCGACGGTCTTCGATCCGCGGATCGTGGATCTTGTCCGCGCGAAGGCCGCGGCACTTTCGCTGCCGCACATGGACATGCCGTCGGGGGCGGGGCACGACGCGATGCATGTCGCCACGCACGGTCCGGCGGGGATGATCTTCGTGCCCTGCGAGCGTGGCGTCAGCCACAACGAAGCCGAAGCCGCGACGCCCGGCGATCTGGCGGCCGGTGCGCGCGTGCTTGCCGACTGCCTCGAGGCACTCGCCAACGAATAGGCCGGTCTAGCGCCGCTCCGTGCGCCGCGCTTCGGCGGCACCGACGAGGCGCTCGGCCGGCAGGCGGATGGTGACCGAAGCGCCGCCGCCCGGTGCCGTACCGATGTCGAGATGGCCGCCGTGCTGTTCGACATAGCGCCGGACGATCGCCAGCCCCATTCCGGAGCCCGGCGTGCGCCGCAGATAGGCGTTGTCGAGATTGACCGTCGGATCGCCGTGGCGCCGCTCGTCGGTCGGCGGAATGCCAGGCCCCTGGTCCGCGACCCAGATCACGATCGCCCCCACGGGATTGCGGCCAAGACCGATCGTGACGGTGCTTCCCGGCGGCGTGAACTTGATCGCGTTCGAGAGCAGGTCGAGCATCGCCTTGGCGAGCTTGCGGGCGTCGGCGCGGACCACCAGCGGCTCGGCGGGGATGTCCGACGCGAGCGCCACCTTGCGCATCTCGGCATCCGCGCGCATCAGGTCGCGCTGCGCGCGCGTCAGGGCGGCGAGGTCGACGGGGGCTTCGTGCAGCCGGTCGGCGGCGCCGTCGTCGCGCGCCACCTCGAGAAGCTCCTCGACGATGCCCACCAGCAGTTCGGCACCGGTCTGGATCGAGGCGAGATACTCGCGCTGCTTCTGCGTGACGGCGCCGCCGATCCCGCGCTCGAGAAGCTGGGTGAAGCCGAGAATGGCATTGAGGGGCGTACGCAGTTCGTGGCTGGCCGTCGCGATGAACACGTCTCCCGCGCGCTTGGTTTCCGGCATGTAGGGCCGCATCACGACGATGTGGCCGCCGCCGCAGCGCATGGCGTCGATGCCGACGAGACGCAGGCGGCCGGAGGCGTCGATCAGCGGCAGTTCGTTCTCGCCGCCCGAAGCGATCGTCGCGGCAAGATCGGCCCTGCACCGGTCGTCGCCGGCAAGTTCCAAGAGGTCGGCCGGGGCGGGTCCGAAATCCCGCGCGAAGGCGGCGTTGGCGAAGACCACGCGGTTGGCCGCACCGATGCGCACGACCGGATCGCCCACGCGTTCGGCAAGGGCATCGAGCGCGGTTTCGACGGAAATCGCGTTCATCCCGCGATCCCCGCGCTATCCGCCGGCCGTGTCCTGCTGTCGCCGAAGTCGTCCATGGCGTCGCGATTCAACTCCAGGCCGCGCGCCGGGGCAAGCCGTTCGTGGTCGCGAGTGCGCCCGGTCCGGCCTATTTCTTTGCCCGGACGACAGAAATTTCGTCACGAAGATGGTGTACGATGTCGACGAACTCCGGCCGGAATGCGACTTCCGGCGTGCGCGGACGCGCGAAATCGACCCGGTTCGTCGAGATGATCCGGCCCGGCCGGGCGCTCATCATGAAGACCCTGTCCGACAGATAGACCGCCTCGCGCAGGTCGTGCGTGATGAGGATCACGGTCGGGCGCTTCTTGATCCACAGCGCCTGGACGACGTCCCAGAGCTCTTCGCGGGTGAACGCGTCGAGGGCCGCGAAGGGCTCGTCGAGCAGAAGGAGCTCGGGGCTGTGGATCAGCGCGCGGCACAGCGAGCCGCGCTGCTGCATGCCGCCCGAAAGCTGCCACGGAAACTTGTCTTCGAAGCCGGAGAGGCCGACGGTCGCTAGCAGTTCCCTGGCCGTCGCGACGTGCTTTTCCCTGTCGCGCCGGAACGAACTTGCATGCGGCTCGACGATCTCGAGCGGCAGCAGCACGTTGTCCATAAGCGTGCGCCAGGGAAGCATGATCGAGTTCTGGAACGCCATGCCGCAGATCTTCAGCGGGCCCGTGACCTCCTCGCCGCCGACGATCACGTTGCCCGTGGTCGCCGTGTAGAGGCCCGACACGAGCTTGAGCAGGGTCGACTTGCCGCAGCCGGACGGGCCGACGACCGAGACGAACTCGCCCTTGGCGATCCTGATGTCCGCGTCCTTGAGGGCGAGCGTGTCGCCGTCCTTGGTCCGGTAGACGAGGCTGACGCGGTCGATCTCCACGAAGTCCTTGGCGCCGTTCTCGATCACGTGACCTCCAGCCGATTGCCGCTCTTGTCCCGAGCCTGTTCAGCAAGCTTCGTGCCGGGCACTCTGCCGCAGGGGGCTCGGACATGGCAAGAATGCTGCCTAAAACGCGGGCGGAATGACCGCAAAGCAGGCGGTTTCGGGCATCCTTGTGGGAATTCCGGCGGCTAATTATGGTGCAGTGCATTGTCCGGGAAGGAATAGATGGCAAAGCTCTCCACGCATGTACTCGACACCATGAACGGCCGGCCGGCGGCCGGCATGCGGATCGGTTTTTTCCGCATGGATGGCGACCGGGCCGAGCCTCTGGGAGAGTACCGGACCGACGCGGACGGGCGGACCGACGGCAAGCTCCTCGATGCCGGATCGTTCCGCACGGGACGCTACGAGCTTCGCTTCCATGTCGCCGGCTATTTCCGCGGCCTCGGGGTCGATCTGCCCGAGCCGGCATTCCTCGACGTCGTGACGGTCGCGTTCGGGATCGCCGAGCCGGACGGCAGCTACCACGTGCCGCTGCTCGTCAGCCCGTGGGCCTATTCGACCTACCGGGGGTCCTGACCGTCATGGATTTCGTTTCGCTGCTTCAGGAATGGGCCGACCTCGTAGTGCGCTGGACGCACGTGATCACCGGCATCGCGTGGATCGGCTCGTCGTTCTATTTCAACTGGCTCGAATCCAAGTTCCGCCCGCCGGAGACGCCGCGCGAGCGCATCGAGGGCGAGGCGTGGCTCGTCCACGGCGGCGGCTTCTACCGCGTGGAGAAGTTCGCGGTCGCACCGCCCGTCCTGCCCAAGGAACTTCACTGGTTCAAGTGGGAGGCGGCGTTCTCGTGGATGTCGGGCATCCTGCTGCTGGCGGTCGTCTACTATGTGGGCTCGGGCGGATCGTTCCTGACGCATCCGTCGCTGTCCGGTCTCGGCACGCTGGGTGCGGCGGCCTTCTCGCTCGCGGTGATCGCCGTCTCGTGGATCGTCTACGACCGGCTGTGGAAATCGCCGTGGGCCGAGGCGAACGCCTTCGCGGCGACGGTCGTGACGTTCGTGCTGCTCGTGGCGCTCGCGTGGTTCCTCACGCGGATGATGGCGCCGCACGCGGCGTATATCCACGTGGGTGCCGTGATCGGCACGCTCATGACCGCCAATGTGTGGATGATCATCATCCCCAACCAGCGCGAACTGGTGGACTCCACGCGCGAGGGACGGCCGCCGCAGTACCGCTTCGCCAGCCAGGCGAAGTTCCGCTCGCTGCACAACAACTATTTCACGCTGCCGGTCGTGTTCATCATGCTGTCGAAGAACTACGCCAGCATCTGGGGCCACGAGTGGAACTGGGCGATCCTTGCCGGCCTCGCCTGCGTGGGCGCCGGCATCCGGCACGTCTTCAACCTGCGCAACAAAGGGCGCATGGGCGAGGGGTTCTGGATCATGCCGGCGGCGGCCCTCGCGATGTGCGTGCTGTTCTACGTGACCTTGAAGGTCTGATCCCCTCAGCGCACGCGCCCGATCAGAGGCACATTG
>JBIKWI010000327.1:0-6889 GCA_044356395.1 Tagaea sp.
AACGGCACGACCGATTCGGGCGGCATCCCCGCGAAGCGGATCGCATGCTCGCGGGTCTGTTCCCCCCAGACCAGAAGGCGATCAGGATGGCCGACCATCGCGCGCTTCGTCGAGGGATTGTCCCACGAATTCATTATCGCCACGAGCGGCACGCGGCGGCGCGACGACACCTCCACGAGATCGTTGAGGTACGGGCCGGCCATGACCGTCGGATGGAGGATGACGTCCGGACGCTCGGCATCGAGCAGCGCTTCGAGAGCGGCATTGCCCAGGCGCGCGGCGCGCGCCGACAGAATCCGCCGATAGATCGGCCATATGATCGGCAGGCCGTAGAGGCGATAGATCCGGGTGGTCCAGGCACCGATGGCGTTCGCATGGTGGCGCGCCAATGCCTTGGCCTGATCCCCGTCGCCGCCGCGAAGATTCTCGATCTGGAACATTCGCTGCCATATCGCCGAGCGCGCCTGCATTTCGGGCAACCGGATCAGGCGGTCCGACGGGATCGCCGAGAAGTCGGCATCCTTGATGCGTTTGTGCCCGGGCGGCAGCGTCACGTAGCGCACGACATGGCGCGCCTCGAGTCCGGCAAACGCGCGGGACGCGATGAAGTGACGCACCATTATCGGATGGTCGAGAAAAATCAGGATCTTCAAGCCGGATTCCATTTGAATGTGGCGAGCGGGCCCGAAGCCCTAGCGCGATTTTCCGATGCGGAAATCGTGACCGCCGACACCGTAGTAATTTCCCGGCGTGGGGCCGCGCTCGGCGATGAACGCCGCACGCGTCCGCGCGAGCGCCCGGCTCTGCAGGCGATGCGCGCCCGACGCGCGGATGTCTGTGAAACCGGTCATCGCCAACCAGCTCTCGATCGCCTTGCGCGACGGCAGATGGGTGACGTTGGAACTGATGTGGTATTTCCGCTTAACCGCGCCTTCGGGCGGCGGATACCAGATTTCGATGCAGTTCTCGTCGGCAAGCCAACGGCGGCGCGCGGTCGCGCTTTCGAGCACGAGCAGGCCGTCCGGCCGCGTCAGGTCGAACAGCCGGGCAACCATCCGCAGCTGTTCGGGGTTGTGATAGAGCACGCCCGTGCACCACACGATGTCGAACGGCTCGAGATCGTCAACCCAGCTTTCGTACATGAAATTCCCGTAGCGAAGCTCGAGCCCGGGCCGAGCGAGCTTTGCGTACCAGACATCGTTGTTGACGCTCTTGTCGGCAAGATCGATCATCAGCAGCTGATCGGGCCGGAGCGTAAGCAGGCGCGCCGTGTCCAGACCGTCCTTGGGACCGATCTCGAGGATGCGCGCCGGGCGCTTGCCCGCAAGCCGGGTGACAAGCTCGTCGAACAGATGCCCGCGATAGTCCTTGGCCGGAGCGCCGAGCAGACTGCGGGCGAGCTTCTTGATCGATTCGGGAGCGTGGTCGCGCAAGACGCGGGAGATCATCGTCCGGCTTTCGAGGCTTGAGGGGAGACTTGGTTCGCGATACACGGCCGGACGGTCGCAGGCTGCGTGGAGAACCCAAGCCGAGGCGTTGCGGGTTGACGGAGCCGATCGGCGCCTTTCAGCGAACGCTACCGCACGGCGGGTGACCTTGAGGTCGCCCCCTGCATCCCGGCCGGCAGCAGCGAATCGAGGGCACCGGGATGTTTGTTCACGTCGTGAACATAGTGCTGTCCCCGATACCGGTCAAGCGAAGCATGGGATACACAAGTCAGCCTCCAGGGTAAAACCAAACCATTGTAATTGGACAATAATTCGGCAATTCTAAAGGCTCGAATCAGGCGACGGTCGTCGAAGCAGGGCCCGCCGGAGAGGATCCAAATGGGACTGGGTGGCAACCTCATGTGGGCCGGCGTAATCGCGGCACTCGCCCGCGATCGCCGGCCGCTGATCCTTGCCATGCAGCCAAAGCTAAGCGACCTGCTTGCCGGTCGCGACTACGACTGCTCGGCCCAGCTTTCCAGCGACCCCGTGTTCCGTGGCAACCCGAATGTCGGGTTTACGACCTACCGTCCCAAGGGTGCGTTCGTGCGCCGGCTCGACGGCCTGTTCATGGCCGTGCTCGAACGGCTGGGCCTGCGTCGGCGCATCGAGCATGCACTTGCCGCGCGCGCGTTGGCTGCGCCCGGACCGCTGCTTTTGTACGTCGATATGGAAATACACTCGTACTCGGAGGCGCAGTTCGGTCCGCCAGAACGCAGGCGCTTGCGCTGGAAATCCGGCGGGCATGCGATCTCGACCATGCTGGCGAGCTTCGCACCGGGGCGCGAAGCGGCACCGCCCGAAATCTGGCTCGACGCCGCCGATCACGCGCGCGCGATAAGGCTGATGGCCGAACTCGGGATCGAAGCGCCGTTTCTCGTGATCGAGCCCGAAACGAACGGGGAGTTCTTCGGCGACCTGCGGGCTTGGCCGTTCGAACGTTGGCAGGCGGTCGTGGCCGCACTTGTCGGCGAAGGGCATCGGGTAGCGCAAATCGGCCTGCCCGGCGGACGGGCGCTCGCAGGTGCGTTGGATCTGCGCGGCCGGACCGATTTCAGGACGGCCTGCGCGATGCTGGCCCGTGCGCGACTGTTCCTCGGAACGGAGAGCGGGCTCATGCATGCGGCCCGCGCGGTCGGCACCGACGCCGTCATCGTATGGGGCGGGGTGACGCTGCCAGAGTTTGCCGGCTATCCCGACTCGCATGCGATCGTGTGCCACCGTGTGGCGTGCGCGTCCTGCGGCAATCTCGGCTGGTGCGATAACAAGCGCATCTGCATGCTGGACATCGACACCACCGAAGTCCTCACGCGCATACGCGCGCGTCTGGCCGGAAGCTAGGCAGGCTTGCGCGCCAGCGCCACCAACATGTGTCCGACGACCGCCGCCGGCAGGACCGGTGAGACCAGACGCGCAAGCGGAGCGGCTAACCGGCCGAATCGGGATAGTGCGCGCTGCGTTCCACTCAGTTTTCCGATCGGCTTGATGCGCTCGACGGAAAACCCCGCGATCGCAAGCTCGCGCGCCAGTTCATTGGGCGTCAGTCGCCACTGGTAGAAACGCAGTGGCTCGCCGGGTGCCGGCGCGGGCGTCGTGCGCGCCGAGCTGATCGCGTGGCGCAGGTTGTCATAGGGAACCGAAATCGCGAGTACGGCGCCGGGCTTGAGAAGCCGGAACGCCTCGCGAAGGCATCCCTGCAACCCATCCTCGAAATGCTCGAACACGCCCCAGGAAAAATAGAAATCCGTGCTGTCGCCGGGCAGGCCCGTGGCACGGATATCGGCCACGCGGAAGGCCTGCGCACCGAACAGGCGGTTGAGTTCGGCCACCGTCGGCTCGGCGATGTCGATGCCTGTCGCTTCAAAGCCTTGCGCGCGCAGATGCGCCGTCCAAGCGCCGAGTCCGCAGCCACCGTCAAGGATGCGTGCGCCTCTGGGCAGCCGCGATAGCTCTTCGGCGATCGCCGCATACTCCTCGGAGCGCGTGACGTCGGCAAGCGCCGCCGCCGGGCCGCCTTCCCGTTTCCAGATCGCCGCCCAGTGATCGGCGATGAAACGCGTCTCGTCGCGCGTCTCGTCGCTCCGCACGCTCATATAGTCCTTGCGCATGCCGCCTATCGCCCTCGGAACTGGAATTGCGCGCGCAGTGTAGCAAGCGCGCCGGGAATTCTGGGTACAAGACGCCCCGCCTTGCGCCGGTCCGCCATCTCGCGTGCGAACGCCTCGTAACCGTCCGCGATTTCCGCGATCGTCGGTACACGGATCGCGGCCCGGAACGCGTCGTAACGCGCCGCCACTTCAGCCAGAAGCGCAGGGATATCGGCATGGTCTTCGAACAGGAGGCCGCCCGTGCCCACGAGTTCCGGATGCCCGCCGTCGGCACGCGCGACGACCGGCAGACCGACCGTCAGCGCCTCGATCACGCTGTTCGAGCAGGGGTCCTTGCGCGAAGCCGTGACGAAAACATCATGCGCCGCAAGTTCGCGCGCGAGCGTGGCGCTGTTGAGCGGGCCGGTCATGCGGACGCGCGCGAAGGCCGACGGCGCATTCCCGACGAACGTCATGGCGAATTTCGCCGGATCGAGATTCGAATCGAGCCAGGCATAGGCGTCGAACCCCTTGTTCGGGTTGCTCGACCAGCTGGACGCGATGATACGCAACGGCAAGCCGGGGCCCCGTGCGTCGCGCGGACGGAACAGGCCGAGATCGGCGGCGTTGCCGATCACCGTCTCGGGCCGGTCCGCCGGCCAGCCCAGCTCGCGGTTCGCGCGGCGTCACCATTCGGTCTGGAAGACGGTCGCGTCGGCGACAAGCGCGTTGGCGCGCATCGCCAACCCGTCGCGGGGATCGTCGGGTCGGTTGTAGAGACGCATCGGACCGTCGACGCGATGGATGAAGATCGCATCCGGATTCTTGCGTCGCAGCGCAAGCGCTGCCGGGAAATTCTGGTAGCTGTTGAACAGGACGATTCCCGCCGCACGCCCGTCGTCGGTATGGCGGCCCCGACGCACGAGCTCCGCGCGCAGCGCGCGCAGGAACTGGTTCCCGCCACCCGTGGGCGCATCGATAATCGGAAAAGCGACGTGAAAGGAGGCCGGATTCATCGCGGCTTGCGCAGTACGACCGCTTGCTGCGTATGGAGCGACCAGACGGGCCGGCTCCACAGGAACGGATTGGATCCGCGTACGGCAGCGGCATTGATCGCAAGGCGGACAAGCCATCCGAACCGCCCGCCCGCCCAGCGGTAAAGCTCATACCAGAAGACCGGATGGGTCTGCCGATGCGCCTCGACCGGACCGAAATGCGCCGCGCACATTTGCGCGAACTCTTCGGGGAACCATTCCTGGGCATGCAGCGGATCGAACGGGCGCTCGGACACCCGCTGCGGCGTCGTCACGACAAGAACGCCGCCCGGCTTCAGGATCCGGCGCGCCTCGGCAAGCAGGCGATCGGGATGGCGGACGTGCTCGATCACGTCGGCGGAGATGGCGGCATCGAAGGACGCGTCGGCCAAACCGGTGGCATAGGCGTCGCCGACGACGAACTCGCCCCGCCAGCCGCGGCGAGAGAACTCGGCGCGGGCATGCCCGATCGCCGCCACGCTCGGATCGATGCCGACGACGTCGACATCGAGCTTGCGGCTGAGCAGCCCGGCAAGCGCGCCGTCGCCGCAGCCGATATCCGCAACGCGCGCGACGCGCGGTACGCCGGCTGCACGCAGGCAGTCGACCGCAAGCGCGTATCGGCCAAGCGTGTATGCGTTCAACTGACCGAGCGATCCTTCGATCTCGGACCAGTGGTAGGCGCCCTTCTTTTCGTACTTGTCGAACTTGATCTCAGCCTGGGTCATGCCGCCACTGCCTCTTTCCCCGAGATCAGCGCATTGATGGCCGAGGCCATCATGCCCGAATCGAAATGCTGCTCGACCAGACGGCGGGAACGGGCGCCCATCCTCGCCGCATCGGAAGGATTCGCAAGGATCTCTGCGGCGGCCGATGCGAGGGCCGCCGCATCACCCGGCGGCACCAGCCGGCACGTGTCGCCGTCGCGGATCGATTCGGGATCCCAGAACCCGTCGACCCGCGTGATCACGACCGCGCGTCCACAGGCCATTGCCTGCAGGCAGGCGCTCTGTCCGGACGGCTGGCCCGTCTGGCGGATCGGCAGGACGACGAGAGCGGCACCGCGATAGAGGTCGCGGACCTCGACGTCGGAGAGCGCCCGCTCGTGCCAGTCGCCGCGCGTGACTTCGACATTGGCAGGCAGGTTCGACAGCCGGTGATTCGTGACGATCCGCAGGAGCGGGAACTCCGGACGCCATGCGGCCAGCAAAGTCGCGTAGTCGCGGTTGCGGTCGTTGCCGATCGACAAGATATAGGATGGCGCCTCGTTGCCGGAGACACCCGGCGTCCAGAAGCGCGTATCGATGCCGAAGGCGAGATAGTGGAGGTCGAGACGAGGCGCCACCGATCTCAGGAACGCGAATTCAAGCTTCGAAATGGACGCAATCCGCGCGACGCCAAGCAGCCAGACAAACAGCCTGCGCTGGATCCCCGGCGATACGTCCGCAAGAATGCCCATCGCCAGCACGAATGCCTGCGCACGAAGCAGGCCAGCGCGTTTCAGCGCGCACAGTGCGAATGCCTGACCCGTCGTCGTCGCGACGATCACGTCGGCAGAGTCGAGCCGCTGGCGCGCGGCGGGCGACCACATGTGCGAGGCAATGACCGACGGAAAGGTCGGGACAAGAAACCGCAATACGAACGCCAGCAGCTTCCACAGGATGCCGGAAACCTGATCCGGCGCCGGCACGCCCGCGAGCGCGCCCAAACCCGCGGCGTCGAGCTCGTCGACCATATGTCCGAACGCGCCAAGACCGGCCGCACCATAGAAGAACTCGTCCGGCGAATCGGCCTGCACCCGCCGTTCGGCCCGGCCTGCCTTGTAGAGATAGAGGATGCGGGTCAAAATCGTACGTTGGGCGCGATCAGCGCGCGATGGCGGCGCGCAGCGCGCCGGTCACGCGGTCGATCGACGCGTCGTCGAGATAGGCGTGCATGGGCAGGCTCAGCACCTCGCCCGACAGCCGGTCGCTGACCGGCAGGCCGTTGCCGGCGACCGGATAGTGCGCATAGGCCGTCTGGCGGTGCATCGGACGCACATAGTAGATGGCGGTCGGGATGCCGGCGGCCTTCAGTTTCGCGGCAATGGTGTCGCGCTGACCGGCCGGGACACGCACCGTGTATTGCGCCCATGTTGACACGCAGTCTTTCGAGACCTGCGGCGTGCCGCAGACGTCGCGCAGCGCTTCGTCGTAGCGCCGGGCCACACGCTGGCGCGCCGCGATCTCGTCCTCGTAGATCGCGAGCTTGTGCAGCAGCACGGCCGCTTGGATCGTATCCA
>JBIKWI010000178.1:0-6886 GCA_044356395.1 Tagaea sp.
TCCACGCGCTCCTTCTGCTGCCGTTCCTGTGGAAACGCGGCCTGCGCCGTTCGTTCGCGACCGCGAACCCGAAGCTGCAGATAGGCCGGGCACTGCTCATCTGCGTCATCACCTTCATGTTCTTCACGACGCTGGCCTACCTGCCGCTGGTCGACGCGCAGGCGATCAGTTTCACGATGCCGCTGATCCTGACCGCGATCGCCTTCTTCTTCCTCGGCGAGAAGGTCGGCCCGCGCCGCTGGGCCGCGGTCGCGGTGGGGTTCGTCGGCGTGCTGTTCGTCATCCGGCCGACCGGCGAGACGGTCCACTGGGCGGCCCTGCTGTGCCTCGCGTGCTCGGCGCTCAACGCGGTGTTCCACGTGATGACGCGCACGCTCGCGCGCACCGACAGCCCGGATGTCGGCATCGCCTATGCGGGCTTCACGGGGGCGGCGATCTTCTCGCTCGTCGTACCCGGCGTTTGGAAGACGCCCGACGCGACCTCGATGCTGCTGCTCGCGAGCATGGGCGTGCTGGGGGCGACCGGCCACTACTGGCTGAGCCAGGCCTATATCCACGCGCGTGCCGTCGTCGTGGCCCCTTACATCTACCTCCAGATGGTCTGGGTGGCGATGTTCGGCTTCGTGCTGTTCGGCGACGTGCCGAGCCTGTCGACGAGCCTCGGAACGGCGATCGTCATCGGCGCCGGCCTCTACGTCTTCAACCGCGAGCGCAAGCTGAAGGGCGAGGGATGAGGGCACTACTCGCCGCCGCTTCCATCGCCCTCGCGCTGTGCCTTGCGGCACCACTGCGCGCGCAGACGCCGACCGAGGACGCCCAGACCTACGAGGCCGGCCTCAATGCGTATCTTGCCGGCGACCCGGCGGCGGCATGGTTTTTCTGGCTCGGGCCGGCCGAGCGCGGCCATCGCGACGCGCAGTTCTCGATCGGGCATCTCTACCGGACGGGCGAAGGCGTTCCGGCCGATCCGGTCGCGGCGGCGCAGTGGTTCGCGCGCGCCGCCGAGCAGGGCGACCCGCACGCCATGCTCAACCTCGCCCTGATGCACGAACAGGGTGCGGGCGTGCCGCGCGACCTTGCGCTCGGCTATGCGCACGCCGCACGCGCCGGACGCCTGCTGCAGGGCGAGGATTTCGAACGTGCGCGCGTGGCGGCCGCGCGCATCGCGATCGGGTTTGCACCGGGCGAGGCCGACCGGGCGCGCCGGCTCATCATCGAACTCGACCGCCGCCGGCCGGTGCCGCCGCGTCCGTAGTAGGATATCTTACTGGAACGAGCGGTGCCGCGCGCGATCCAGCCGGCGACCGCAAACCTTTTACCCAAGAAACAGGTTACGACAGGTTACGGTAACCTGTTTAAAGCGTTGATTTTAAACTATTGTAACGTAACTTGAGATTTTTCCGCCATTTGTAGTCTGCGGAGAAACCAGACCGCCGATCCGGCCTCGACCTGCCGGCATGGTGCGCGCATATTCACCATGTCAAAGAGCAAATAGGAACTTACTCTATGACAGGCTCGGCCGGATTGCAACCCTGGCGTCAGCTCTTCTTTTTCGACTTTTCGGCCTTCTCGGTCTTGGCCTTCTTCTCGCCCTTCTTGTCGGCGTTCTTCTCTTTGACCTGCGATGCGCGCTCCTTGCCGCGCACTTCGCCGGCCTTGTTCGAGCGCTCCGGCTGCTGCTGGGCGAGGGCGGGCGTACCGGCAATCGCGAGAAGCACTGCGGCGGCGAGAAGCATCGTGCGTTTCATGGCGTGTCTCCCTATTTCCCCTTGAAGGCGGCGGGGCGTTTTTCGATGAAGGCTGCAACACCTTCCCTGAAATCCTCGGTTGCGACAAGCGTGGAGAACGCCTTGCGTTCGAACTGCAGGCCCTGCTCGAGCGGCACGTCGCGCGCGGCCAGCACCAGTTCCTTTGCAAGACGGACGGCGAGCACGGGTTTCTCGGCAATTTTTGCGGCAAGTGCGACCGCGCGCGCCGCGACTTCCGCATCCGGCACGGTCTCGGCAACGAGGCCGCACTGGCGCGCCTCGGCGGCCGAGATCATCTCGCCCGACAGGATCAGCTTCATCGCGATCTGCTGGCCGGCGATGCGCGCCAGGCGCTGCGTGCCGCCGGCACCCGGCACCACGCCGAGATTGACCTCGGGCTGGCCGAACTTCGCCCCGTCGCCCGCGACGACGATGTCGGCATGCATGGCAAGCTCGCACCCGCCGCCCAGCGCATAGCCGCACACGGCGGCGACGACCGGCTTGGGGAAGCGGCGGAAGCGCTGCCAGTGGCCGACGCGCGCGTCGAGCAGCGCCGTGACCGCATCGCGCGTGGCGAGTTCCTTGATGTCGGCGCCGGCCGCGAAGACCTTGTCGCCGCCGGTCACGACGACGGCGCGGATCGCGTCGTCGGCCGCGGCGGCGTCGAGCGCGTCGGCGACGAGGCCGAGCAGGGCGGTCGACAGCGCGTTGCGCGCCGCCGGCCGGTTGAGCGTCAGGCGCCGCACGCCGGGGGCGGGGTCGTCGGTAAGTAGATCTGTCATGTCTTCAGCCTATCAGAATCGAAACCCCCGCCGGGCGGGACCCGGCGGGGGTCGGATCGAATGCCGTTAAGAGGCCTTGCGGCCTGTCATTCCACGACGGAGGCGATCGCTGAGGTCGTCGTCCGCGCATGGCCTGCCCCGGATTTCTCCAAAGCGGTCACGGCAAGCACCGGCACGAAGCCGGAATTGAACGATCCTGTGCGCACTGGATCACCTCCTTTCGTGGCGGCGACCGGCCCGCGATCCCGCGCGGACGTCGTATCGGTCGCCGGAAGGACGGATAGGGCCGCCCACCCATCCGGACCCTTCTCCCGATGAACGGGCGAATCGGTCCGGACCATCGACCCCCGAATCATGCGGGAGGCGGAGTCAGCCGGTCAAGCGGGATCACACGCCGAGATACCGGTGCTGGATTTCCGGCACGGCCGCCAGCTCGGCCGAGCGCCCGGTCCACACGACGCGGCCCTTCTCGACGATGACGTGCCGGTCAGCGAGTTTTAGCAGCGCGTCGAGGTTCTTGTCGATGACGAGGATGGCCTGCCGTTCGGCCTTGAGAGCGGCAAGGCAGCGCCAGATCTCCTGCCGGACGAGCGGCGCGAGCCCCTCGGTCGCCTCGTCGAGGATCAGCAGCTTGGGGTTGGTCATCAGCGCCCGACCGATGGCGAGCATCTGCTGCTCGCCGCCCGAAAGCTGGTTGCCCATGTTGTTCGCCCGCTCGGCAAGGCGCGGGAAATAGGCGTGCACCTTGTCGAGCGTCCAGCCGCCGGAGGTCGGCCGCGCGGTCGCGATCAGGTTCTCGCGCACGGTGAGGTTCGGGAAGATCTGCCGGCCCTCCGGGACCAGCCCGATGCCGGCCTGCGCCACGCGGTAGGCGGGCAGCCCCGTGAGATCGGCGCCGTCGAGACGCACGCGCCCCGCCTTGGGCTTCGTCAGCGACATGATCGAGCGCACGGTCGTGGTCTTGCCCATGCCGTTGCGGCCAAGCAGCGTGACAACTTCGCCCGCGGCGACCTCGAACGACACGCCGAAAAGCACCTGGCTGGCGCCGTAGCTCGTCTCGATGCCGGCGACCTCAAGCATCGCCGTCTCCGAGATAGGCGGCGCGCACTTCTGCGTTGGCGCGGATCGCCTCGGGCGCGCCGGATGCGATGACGCGCCCGTAGACCAGCACGGTGATGCGGTCGGCGAGCGCGAACACCACGTCCATGTCGTGCTCGATCAGCAGGATCGTCTCCTCGCCCTTGAGCCGCTTGAGGAGCTGCGTCATGCGCTCGGACTCGTCCTTGCCCATGCCGGCCATCGGTTCGTCGAGCAGCAGCAGGCGCGGGCGGGTGGCCAGCGCCATCGCGATCTCGAGCTGGCGCTGTTCGCCGTGCGCGAGATTGACCGCGCGCACGTCGGCACGCGCGCCCAGCCCGACGCGTTCGAGGATCGCGCGCGCCGGATCGCGCAGGGCCGCTTCGGCGCGCGCCGGCCGCCAGAAGGCGAACGAGTGCCCGTCCTGCGCCTGCACGGCCATCGCCACGTTGTCGAGCGCGGTGAAGCCGCGGAAGATCTGGGTGATCTGGTAGGAGCGCGCGATGCCCAGCCGCGCGCGCGCGTCGACGGCCAAGCCGGTCACGTCCGCGCCGTCGAAGGCGATGGTGCCGCCGTTGGGGATGATCTCGCCGGCGAGCTGGGCGACCAGCGTGGTCTTGCCGGCACCGTTCGGGCCGATGATCGCGTGGATCTCGCCGCGCCGCACGTCGAGCGTGACGTTGTCGGTCGCCGTCAGGCCGCCGAAGCGCTTGACCAGCCGGTCGACCGACAGCAGCGTGTCAGTGGCCGCCGCCATGGCGATCCTCCTTCGGCAGGAACCAGCCGAATATCCCGCGCCGCGCGAACAGCACGAGCAGCAGCAGGATCGGGCCGAACACGACCATCCAGTGCTCGGTATAGTCCGGCAGCGTCTTCTCGAGGAACAGGAACGCGACGGCACCGACCACGGGCCCGACCAGCGTGCCGATCCCGCCCAGCACGACCATGACGATGAGATCGCCCGAGCGCGTCCAGTGCATGATCGAGGGGCTGATGTAGCTTTCGTGCGCCGCGAACAGCGCGCCGGCGAGCCCGGCGGTTGCCCCGGCGATGGCGAATGCCGCCAGCTTGTAGCGCGTGGTGGGGAAGCCCAGCGCCTTCATGCGCCGCTCGTTCTCGCGGCAGCCCTGCACGACCATGCCGAAGCGCGAATTGACCAGCCGCCGGCCGCCATAGAGCACGGCGCACAGCACGGCGAGGACCAGATAGTAGAACGCCATGTCGTCCTGCGTGTCGATGAAGCCGAACGCCACCGTGTCGCCGTCGAAGCGCAGCCCGTCGTCGCCGCCATAGGCGCGCAAGGACACGAAGAAGAAATAGATCATCTGCGCGAAGGCGAGCGTGATCATGATGAAATAGATGCCCGTCGTGCGCAGGCTGACGAGGCCGATCAGGGCCGCAATACCACCCGACACGAGGATGGCGGCGGGCCAGGTGAACAGCACGTTGTTCGTGCCCATCCAGTCGCCGATCAGCGGCACCTCGCGGCCCGCATGCCAGTTGAGGATCGCGACGACATAGGCGCCGATCCCGAAGAACGCGGCATGGCCGAAGCAGACCATGCCGCCATAGCCCAGGATCAGGTCGAGGCTGACGGCGGCGATCGCGAAGATCAGGATCCGGCGGAACTGGGCGATCTGGTACTCCTGCCCGACCGCGGTGGCGACGAGGGGCAGGGCCGCAAGTGCGAGCAGCAGCACGATCACGAACCAGGTGCGGCGGTCGAGCTTCATCGCTTCATGCCCGCGCCGAGAACAGGCCGGCGGGCTTCCAGAACAGCACCGTCGCCATCAGGATGTAGATCGCCATCTCGGCCAGCGCCGTGGGCAGGCCGAGCTGGGCGGGCACGATGCGCCCGAACGTGTCGACCACGCCCACGATGATTGCGGCGACGAACGCGCCCCGGATCGATCCGATGCCGCCGATGACGATCACGACGAACGTCTTGATCAGCATCGAATCGCCCATGCCGATCTCGACCACGTAGATCGGGCCCGCCATGGCGCCGGCAAGGGCGGCGAGGGCGGCCCCCAGGGCGAAGACCAGCGTGTAGAGCAGCTTGATGTCCACACCCAGCGCCCCGATCATCTCGCGGTTTGAGGCACCCGCACGGATCAGCATGCCCACGCGCGTGCGCGCGATCAGCCACCACAGGCCGAGTGCGACGGCGAGCCCCACCGCGAGCACGACGAGCCGGTAGACGGGGTAGGGGGCGCCCGGGATCAGTTCGACGCGGCCGGCGAGGAAGGCGGGCACGTCGATGAAGATCGCAACCGGGCCCCACACGATCTTGACGAGTTCGTTGAAGAACAGGATCAGGCCGAACGTGGCGAGCACCTGGTCGAGATGGTCGCGCGCATAGAGCGTGCGCAGCGCCACGGTCTCGACCGCGAGGCCGACCGCGAACGTGCCGGCGACGGCGAGCGGGACAGCCAGCAGGAAGCTGCCGGTCCACTGGGTGAAGGTCGCGGTCAGGAAGGCGCCGACCATGTAGAGCGAGCCGTGCGCCAGGTTGACCATGTTCATGATGCCGAAGACGAGCGTGAGCCCGGCGGCCATCAGGAACAGCGTGACGCCGAGCTGCAGCCCGTTCAGCGTCTGCTCGAGGAGGAGGAGGAGGGACAAGGGCGCGCAAGATCCGCCCCTGCACCGGAGTGCAGGGGCGGGGCAGCGTTCATTTCATCTTGCACTGGGACGCGTAGGCGTCGGCGTGGCCCGAGAAGATGATGCCGCGCATCTGGTTCACCAGACGGCCCTTCTCGTCCTTGCCGATCTGCGTCAGGTAGTAGTTCTGGATCGGGAAGTGGTTCGTGTTGAACTTGAACGGTCCGCGCGTGGACTGGAAGTTCGCGGCGCGCAGCGCGTTTCGGAAGGCGTCCTTGTTGGCGATGCTGCCGCCGGTCGCCTTGAGCGCCGAATCGATCAGCATGGCGGCGTCGTAGCTCTGCGCCGCGTAGGGGCTGGGGATCCGGTTGTAGGCCGCCTCGAAATCCGTGACGAACTTCTGGTTCGCCGGGTTGCCGAGGCTCTCCGACCAGTAGGTCGACGCGAACATGCCCAGTGCGGCATCGCCCACGCCGGGCAGGATCGTCTGGTCGGCCGTGAACGACGGCGCGAACAGCGGGACCTGCGGCATCAGGCCGAGCTGCGAGTACTGGCGGATGTACGCCACGCCCATGCCGCCCGGATAGAAGATGTAGGTGGCGTCGGGGCGTGCCGCGCGCAGGGCCGCGAGTTCGGCGGCGTAGTCGGTCTGGCCGAGCTGGGTGTAGACCTCGC
>JBIKWI010000179.1:0-6866 GCA_044356395.1 Tagaea sp.
GCTTGCATCGTTCGACGCGATGAACGATCCGATCGACACAAGGCCTGCGGCAAGCCCGCGCTTCGAGATCCGGCCCAGTCCGCTCAAGACCTGGAATCCGGATGCGCCGGACGAGTACGTCAATCTCGACGCCAAGCCGCTCGGCTTCGGCGACGTCCTCGAGGCGATCAATCCGCTCCAGCATCTGCCCGTCATCGGGTCGATCTACAGGTCCGTGACCGGGGCGACCATCGAGCCGGCCGCCCGCGTGGTCGGTGGCCTGCTTTTCGGCGGGATGTTCGGTGCGGCGGGTGCCGTCGTCAATTCGATCGTCGAGGGCATCAGCGGCAAGGATGTCGGCGAGCACGTGATCGCGATGGTGTCGCCGGGGTCGACGGCTCCGGTCCCGCCCCCGTCGATCCTGCCGCAAGGCGACGATCCGCTTTCGCCGGCAATCTCCGGCGAGCTTCATTTCGCTTCGTTCGGGACCGCCGGCGCACGCGGCGGATCCTTCGAGCGTCAGGGCCTGCTGACGACGTGGATCGCAGACGGTGCGCCGCCCGGAACGGACGCGCCGCAGCCGATGCGCCCGGCACCGGATCCCGACATGCGGCTCGCCTGGCTTGATCCGTCGTCGACACGGCCTGTCCAGAACGCAGGCGCCATCGCCGCGTCGGCACCGATGCCGCCGGCCCAGATGCCCCCGGCTGAAGCGCCTGCCGCCGTCCCGCCCCTCGCCACCGCCATACCCCCTGCCCCGGTGCAACAAGCCTCGGCGCCAGTCGCCGCATCGGGCGAGATGCGCGCCATGCCGCTCGACGCCTATCGGGCGCGGGCGCATACGGTCATGGATGCCTCCACACGTTCGCCCGCCGTCAACGATACGCTTGGCCTCGGCCGGCGGGCGGAAGCGGCCCGCGCACTTGCCGCCTATCGAAGCCAGGCGCCGACGAACGCGCTGCCGGCAGCGCTGCAGGCCCAGGAGGCCTATGACGGGGCCGGCGAGTCGGCGCACACGTTCTTCAGCGCTTCGATGGCGCTGGGTCTCGAACGCTATCGCCAGCTCCAGCTCCAGCGCGACGAAGCGTCCCGCCGCGGGATCTGACCTAGGCGCGTTTTCCGAAGATGGCGCTGCCCACGCGCACATGCGTGGCGCCCAGCGCCACCGCGGTCTCGAAGTCGCCGCTCATGCCCATCGACAGCCCCGGAAGGCCGTTCCGGCGGGCGATCTCGCGCAGCAGGGCGAAATGCGGGGCCGCCGGTTCGTCGGCCGGCGGGATGCACATCAGCCCGCCGATGGCGAGCTTGTGCACGCTGCGGCATTCGTCGAGGAAGGCATCGACGGATTCAGGCGCCACGCCCGCCTTCTGCGGCTCGGCACCCGTATTGACCTGGACGAAAAGTTGCGGCCGCCGGTCCGTGCGCGCGAATTCGGCGGCAAGTGCGGCCGCCAGCTTGGGACGATCGAGCGTCTGGATGGCGTCGAACGTCGCGACGGCTTCGCGGACCTTGTTGGATTGCAGCGGGCCGATCAGGTGCAGGTCGAATCGGGAACCGGCAACGCGCAGCGGCGCGTACTTCGCCATCGCTTCCTGCACGCGGTTCTCGCCGAACACGCTCTGCCCGGCGGCGAGGGCCGTTTCGACGTCTTCAGTCGGGTAGGTTTTCGCGACGGCGACGAGCGTGACGGCGCCCGGAAGGCGGCCGGCACGCCGGGCGGCTTCGTCGATGCGGGCGCGGACGGATTCGAGCTGGGCGGCGATCATGGCCGCTCCGGATTAGAGCATTCACCGCCGAAGGAAAAGGGGCCCCAAAAGAAAAAGGGGCAGCTTTCGCTGCCCCTTTCCCCACCGATCGATTTTGGGTCGATCAGAACGCGAGGGTCAGACCCGTCACGACGCCGTTGGCGCGCGACGTGTTGGCAGTGCCGAAGAAGTTGGCGTTGTTGCCAGCCGTGTTCAGCGTGCCTTCCGTGTACTTGGCGGTGAAGACGCCGAGGTTCACGTTCACGCCCGGAGCGAGCGTGTAGCGGCCCGAAGCCGACAGGGCTTCGATCTTGTCCTTGCCGCCGTTCTGCTGCGTGACGACGCCGTTGGTGACGGTCGAGTGGTCGTTGCTCGACGCCGTGTAGTTGATCGACACGGCAGCGGCACCGAACACGTAACCGGCACCGACTTCCCAGCCGTAGCCGTTGAAGTTACGGAGACCGTCGGCGAGAGCGGGCGAAGCCACCGTCGTCGAACCGGCAGCGATGTTACGCCAGTTGTTGGTCTTCTGGTACGAACCGCCGACGTCGAAGCCGGCGTACTGGAAGCCGAGACCGGCGTTCCATGCCGAGGGGTCCTTCGTGCTGTTGTTGATCGCAGCCGAGTTGTTGACGCCCGACGGCTTGTCGAACGCGATGTAGCCGACGGCCGCGCGGATGCCGACGCCGCTGATGGTGCGGACGAAGTTCGCGTTGGCGCCGACGCCGTCCTGATACTGCGTGCTCGTCGTGGCGAGGCCCTGACGGTACGACATTTCCGGCGTGTAGTTGACGCCGAGCTGGAAGCCTTCGATGCGCGGCGTGTAGTACACGATCTTGTTCGAAATGCCGTCGATATCCATGCCCGTCGACGGGTTCGACGCCTGCTGCGACTGGGCGTTGACGCCAGCGCGGCCGGTCGCGAAGGCGCCCGCGTTGTTATCGCCGTTGATCAGGCCGCCGGTGAAGGCTTCGAAGCCGCCGACTGCCGACTGCGAGGCGACGTTTTCGATGCCGCCCAGCTGGACCTGACCGAAGCTGCCTTCGATGAAGTTCCACATACGACGGGTGATCGAGTTGCCGCCCGAGGTGTTGGCGTTCGGGTTGAGCTGCCACACCGAACCGGCCGACATGCCCTGCGGGAGAGCCGCACGGAAGGTCAGGATCAGGCGGTTATCCGAGGCCTGATCGACGCCGCTGCTGCGGATGGCGGGGGCGAGGTTGGTCTGGTCCGTGTACTGGACGAACTGGCGCGCATAGCCACCGACGGTGACGGCGAAGTTCGTCGAGCTGAACCCCTGGGCCGGAGCCTGGGCAAAGGCCGGAGCCGTTGCCGCAGCGACCAGCGCCGTCGTCGCGAGAAGAAGCTTCTTCATACTTTTTTCTCCATGTTGAGGCCAGATTACGGCCGCGCGGTCGTGATCCGCCCGCTCCCGAACGTTGTCGCCTATGGGCCCGCGAACGGTCAACCCGAATGCGGCCTTTTGGTGGAATTCGAACCGGGTGTGTGGCGCGATTGCCACATGGCCCGGCGGGGCATACGGGCAGCCTTTTCCACGCAATTTGCAAAAAACGCTTTTGTTCGAGTGGTTTGGTGGGGCGGGTTGCGACTGCGGGCTGAATCGACTAAATAGAAGGAAGTATTGGCATCCGGCTGCGGGAGCCGCGGTTCCCGGTGTGCCACATCGACAATACAAGGTTTATCATGCGGAATCCCGTTTTCGCCCTTTTCCTCGGCACGGCCCTCATCGCGCTTGCGGCGTGCAGCGGCCTCAAGGTAGAGGATAACTATCCTACTGTCGTGCCGGGCACCGACAGCAAATGGGCGCCGCGCGATCAGGTGCAGAAAGAGGGCGTGTTCGGCGAAGAAGGCCTGATGGGCCTTTTCGGCTCCAAGAAGGCGGACGGCGGCGGGGGCGGTGGCATCGGTGTCAACGCGCTGCTGTGGCGCGCGTCGCTCGACACGATCAACTTCATGCCCGTCGCTTCGGCGGACCCGTTCGGCGGCGTGATCATCACCGACTGGTTCGCGCCCGCCGAAACGCCCAACGAGCGCTTCAAGATGAACATATACATCCTCGGCCGCGAACTCCGCGCCGACGGCATCAAGGCTGCCGTGTTCCGCCAGCGCCGCGATGCGGCTGGCAATTGGTCCGATGCGGCCGTCGAGGCGCGCACGGCCACCGACATCGAGAACGCGATCCTGACGCGCGCGCGCCAGATCCGCCAGGCCGCCAGCCGATAACGCCAGGCGCTTCACGAGCGCCCTTCACAGACTCTTTCGCTTCGCCTATTCATGGCGGCCCTTTCCAGAAGGTCCGTCGACGAACATGGCCCGCTACAATTTCCGCGAAACCGAAACGACCTGGCAGAAGCGCTGGGAAGACGCGCGCGCCTTCGAGGCGAACGTCGATCCGTCGCGCCCCAAGTATTACGTGCTCGAGATGTTTCCCTATCCGTCGGGACGCATCCACATGGGCCATGTGCGCAACTACACGCTGGGCGACGTGGTCGCGCGCCATCGCCGGGCGCTGGGCTACAACGTCTTGCATCCGATGGGCTGGGACGCGTTCGGGTTGCCGGCGGAGAACGCCGCGCGCGACATGAAGATCCACCCGGCCAAGTGGACCTACGACAACATCGCCACGATGCGCGGCG
The DNA here is from genome assembly GCA_044356395.1 of Tagaea sp. GTDB lineage: Bacteria > Pseudomonadota > Alphaproteobacteria > CACIAM-22H2 > CACIAM-22H2 > Tagaea. The sequence goes on from JBIKWI010000179.1 coordinate 4,382, forward strand.
AACTCAAGCGCATGGGCCTGTCGATCGACTGGTCGAAGGAGCTGGCGACCTGCCATCCGGGCTACTACGCCGCCCAGCAGAAGCTGTTCCTCGATTTCTTCGAGGCCGGCCTCGTCCACCGCAAGGAAGCCTTCGTCAACTGGGACCCGGTCGACCAGACCGTGCTCGCCAACGAGCAGGTGATCGACGGCAAGGGCTGGCGCTCGGGGGCGGCGGTCGAGAAGAAGAAGCTGTCGCAGTGGTTCTTCAAGATCACCGACTATGCCGACGAGCTGCTGGCCGCCCTCGGCACGCTCGACCGCTGGCCGGAGAAGGTCCGGCTGATGCAGGACCACTGGATCGGCAAGTCGTCGGGCGCCTATGTCCGCTTCGCGCTGAAGGACCGCGCCGGGCGCGTCGAGGTCTTCACCACGCGCCCCGACACGCTGTTCGGCGCTTCGTTCATCGCGCTGTCGCCCGACCATAAACTGACCGCCGAGATCGCCGCGAAAAATCCGGCCCTCGCCGCGTTCGTCGCCGAATGCCAGCACGCGGGCACGTCGGCCGCCGTCATCGAGCAGCTCGAGAAGAAGGGCTTCGACACGGGCCTCAAGGCGAAGCATCCGTTCCTCGACGACGTCGAGCTGCCGGTCTGGGTCGCCAACTTCGTGCTGATCGACTACGGCACCGGGGCGATCTTCGGCTGCCCGGCGCACGACCAGCGCGACTTCGATTTCGCCACCAAGTACGGCCTTGCGATCCGCACCGTCGTGTCGCCGGACGGCGATGCGTCGTTCAAGGTGGGGGCCGAGCCCTATGTCGGCCCCGGCAGGATCGTCAATTCGGGTTTCCTCGACGGTCTGGACGTCGAGGAAGCGAAAACGAAGGTCGGTGCCAGGCTCAAGGCCGACGGCAACGGCGAACCGACCACGATCTGGCGCCTGCGCGACTGGCTGATCAGCCGCCAGCGCTACTGGGGCTGTCCGATCCCGATCGTGCACTGCGATTCGTGCGGCGTGGTGCCGGTGAAGGCCGCCGACCTGCCCGTCAGGCTCCCCGACGACGTCAGCTTCGAGAAGCCGGGCAACCCGCTCGACCATCATCCGACCTGGAAGCATGTCGGCTGCCCCAAATGCGGCAAGCCCGCGCGCCGTGAGACCGACACGTGCGACACGTTCGTCGACTCGTCGTGGTACTTCGCGCGCTTCTGCAGCCCGCGCGCCGCCGAGCCTGTGGCGCGCGAAGCGGGCGACTACTGGATGCCGGTCGACCAGTACGTGGGCGGCGTCGAGCACGCGATCCTGCATCTGCTCTATTCGCGCTTCTTCACCCGCGCGATGAAGAAGACCGGGCATGCGAACCTCGACGAGCCGTTCGCCGGCCTGTTCACGCAAGGCATGGTCTGCCACGAGAGCTACAAGTCGGCGACAGGCAAGTGGCTCTACCCTGAAGAGATCGAGCGCAAGGCCGACGGCAGCGTGATCGAGACCGCGACGGGTGCGCCCGTCACGGTCGGCCGGCGCGAGGTCATGTCGAAGTCCAAGAAGAACGTCGTGGCGCCCGCGCGCATCATCGACGAGTACGGGGCCGACACCGCGCGCCTGTTCATGCTGTCCGACAGCCCGCCCGAGCGCGACCTCGAATGGAGCGAGGCGGGCGTGGACGGCGCGTTCCGTTTCATCCAGCGCCTGTGGCGCGACGTGACCGAGCCGGAAACCCCGTTCGCCGCGAAAGGCGCGGCAAGGCCCGATGCGCTGGCGCCGGCGGCGGAAGCGGCCCTGCGCAGCGTCCACAAGACGATCGCGTCGGTCACCGAGAATCTGGAGGGCTTCCGCTTCAACGTGGCGGTCGCCCAGATCCGCACGCTCGCCAATACGCTGGGCGAACTCGACCCGAAGGCGGAGGGTGCGGGCTGGGTCCGCCGCGAAGCCTACGAGACGCTGGTCCGCCTCGTGGGCCCGATGATCCCGCATGTCGCCGAGGCGATGTGGGCCGAACTCGGCCACGCGACGATGCTGTGCAACGAAAGCTGGCCCAAGGCGGATCCCGCCCTGCTCGTCGACGAAAGCGTGACGCTGGCCGTGCAGGTCAACGGCAAGCTGCGCGGCACGATCTCGGTTCCGCGCGATGCGGCAGAGCAGGTCGCGAAGGACGCCGCACTTGCGGTCCCCAACGTGCAGACCGCGATGGCCGGAAAGCCGGCCCGCAAGATCGTCGTGGTGCCCAACAAGATCGTGAATATCGTCGTCTAGGGCCGGTCAGGCGCCGGTCGCGCACCATTTCTTCCAGGCGGCGCGGTAGAAGCGCTCGAGTTGGCGGGTCTTGCGCGGGCCATTGCAAAGCGTGGAGGCGGAAAGCCGCGCGCGCAGGGTCGTGCGCAGCTCGGCCCGCCGGGCGGCATCGCCCGCGATGCGTGCCGCGATCTCGATGTATTCCTCCGGCGTCGCGGCGGCGAACTCGTCGAGTCCGACGCCGCGCAGCATTGCCGCCGTCCAGCGGCTGATGA
>JBIKWI010000180.1:0-6852 GCA_044356395.1 Tagaea sp.
GCCAACCTCACCGAAGCCGACTGCACCGGGGCCTCGTTCCGCGGGGCGATGATGTCGGACTGCGTGCTCGACCGCGCCACGCTTTTCGCCTGCGATTTCCGCGAAGCCGATCTCGAAGGGGCGAGCCTGATGCGCGCGGACCTGCGCGGGGCCTGCATGCGCGGGGCGAACCTCACGCGCGCCAACCTCATCCAGGCCGACCTGCGCGAAGGCTCGATCACGCAGAAGGACCGGGCCGGCAACCTGCACGCGCTGAAGCTGGGCGAGGTGGGCGCGACCGAACTGCAGGGCGCCAAGCTTTCCGCCGCGAACCTTTCGGAAGCGTCGATGGACGGCATGCTCGCCGGCCAGGCCGATTTCACCGACGCGATCATGCGCGACTGCAAGCTCGCGCGCGCCAACCTGCAGAAGGCCCAGCTCGTCGGCGCCAACCTCGCGGGCGCCGATCTTTCCGGCGCCAACTGCACCGGCGCGTCGCTCGACGGGGCGGTGATGACCGGCACCAAGCTTTCCAATGCCGTGCTCGACGGCGCCACGCTGGTCGACGTGGTCAACGACAATCTCGCGGGCAAGGCACTGTCCGAGCAGGGCGTGGAGCCTGCGGAACTCCTGCGCCTGCATGCCGCCTGGGCGCAGACCGGCGGCGCCGAGGGCAAGGTCGCCGATCTCTCCGGCTACGACTGCCGCAAGCTGCCGCCGCTCGCGGGCCAGCTTCTGGTCGGCCTGCGCGCGGAAGGCGCCATCTTCGTCGGGCTCGACATGCGCGGCTGCCAGCTCCAGGGCGCGCGGCTTGCCGGTGCCGACCTGCGCGACTGCAAGCTTGCCGGCGCCGACCTTCGCGGCGTCAATCTCGCCGGCGCCAAGCTCACGCGCGCCGACCTGCGCGACTGCGATTTCACGCCGCTGCCGCTCGCCGCCGGCCGGTCGTTCGCGGCCAAGCTCGACAAGGCGGTGCTGCGCGCGGCCGACCTGCGCGGGGCGAAATTCGCCGGTGCTGGCGTATCGGGCATCGACATCCGCGACGTGACCGTCGACGAGGAACAGTTCGCCGGCATCGACCTTGCCGATGCCGTCGTCGATCCGCGCCTGAAGGCGCGCCTCGGAATCAAGTAGTCGCGGCCGGATCCGGCAGCCGGTAGGGCAGCGCCGTCGCCTCGAACTCGCCCAGATCCTCGGGCTTGAGTCCGACAACGATCGGGTCGGTCTCGTCGCGCTGGACCAGCACGCGCGCATTGAACAGGTCGTGGTTGTAGCCGTGCTTGTCGACGATGCGGTGCATGACCACCGGCAGCGTCGCCTCGCCGATCTTGCCGCCGGTGATCTGGCTGCGCACGCGGGAAATCGCGTAGCCGCCGATCGACAGGCCCTGGATCTTCTCCAGCAGCTTCTCGGCGCGCGCCAGGAACAGGATCGTGTCGAGGTTGCGCACGACCGGCGGCTCAGTCGGCCGCACGAAGCTGCCGATGCAGATCTGGTTGGCGAGCGCCTTGCCGATCAGGCGCGCGAGCTGGATCGTCACCTCGCCGACGAGATACTCGAAGCCGCGCGGGCGCGTGCCTTCGATCTGGTGGTAGGCGTAGTGGCTGCCGATCGAGAAGCACGTGCGCATCACCGGCACGAAGCGCGCCTCGCCGCGCGAGCGCGCGACCGCGTTGTCGGCCAGGATCAGCACCATCGCGGCATAGGTGCGAAGGTCCGCCTCGAAGCCGCGCGCGCGGTTCCACACGTAGAACCCGTCGCCGACTGTCGAGCGCGCGAGTTCCACGTCGAGGCCTGCTTCCGACAGCTTCTTGGCCGCGTTGTTGATCGAGAATTCGAGCGAGGCGAGCTGGGCCATCTGCGCCAGCGGATCGACCTTCGAGAAGCCCACGATGTCGAACAGCATCACCGCGCGGTGCTCCGAGCGCGACACGCCGTAGCGGCGCACGACCTGGTCGATCACCTGCGGGTCGATCTCGCCCTTGTTCTCGCCCACCGTGAAGGGCAGCTCGACGCGGATGGGCCGCGCCTGCAAGGCCTTGCAAACCTCGCCGAAGGTCGACGCCCCCATGTGCCGGCCGCCCGACAGGATGCGCGGCACGTTGGGTGCTTCGGCCAGCACGCGCCACACCGGGGCCGCACAGATCGCGACCACGTTGGCTTCGTGCATCCAGCCCGCGACCATGTGCTGGCCCAGCTTCCACGCGGCATGGAGTGCGAAATCCAGTTCGCGCAGGCCGTTGCGGATTTCCTCGGGACTCGCCATGGCCGGGATTCTAGACCACTTCGGAAACGTAGTGGTGGGCGGCCGTGTCGCAGCGGGATACCCGCCATTCGCACGGCCGTCCGTCGAGCGCGTAGGCGATTCGGTCGATCTCCAGCACCGCTGCCCCGCTGCGCAGGCCCAGATGCGCCGCGTCCTCCGGCCCCGCCGGGGCGGCTTTCAGTTTCTCCGCCGCCCGCGCGACCGATACGCCGTAGCGGTCCTGGTAGAGCTTGTAGAGCTCGTTGGGCAGGCCCGCCCGGTCGAGCCGCTCGATCCCGTCATAGAGGGAAGCCGGCAGCACGATGCGCTCGACGATCGCGGCCCGCCCGTCGAGCATGCGCAGGCGGTGGAGGCGCACCACTTTTGCACCCGCGGGAAGTTCGAGCCGGCGGGCTTCGTCGCGCGTGGCCGGCCCCGCCTTCACGGCCAGCATGCGGCTGCCGGGCAGGGCCCGCGTGCCGTCGTCGCCGACCAGATGGAAGAAATGGAACAGCGCGCGTTCGCGCGTGTGCTCGGCCACGAACGTGCCCTTGCCCTGCCGGCGCACGACGAGGTTGGCGCGGGCCAGCTCGTCGAGCGAGCGGCGCACCGTGCCCTGGCTCACGCCGAGTTCGGCGGCAAGCGCATGCTCGGACGGGATGATCCCGCCCGCGCGCCAGCGCCCGTCGACGAGGCGGCGCATCAGCGCTTCCTTGACCTGGCGGTAGAGCGGGGATCCGGGCCGCGTTTCCATGATGCAGGTCTTGTATAAGACCCGGTTGACGGGCTGCGCAAGCGGGGCGTAGCGTTCGCGACCATCCGACAACCCAGAAAAACCGCGAGGGGGAAATGGCGACCCAATTCATCGTCCACGACAAGAAGGACACCGTCGGCGTCATCGTCGTCGAAACCGTCAAGCCGGGCACGATGCTCGAAGGCTGGATGATGGAAGGCGACGGCACCGTGCGCCTGAAAGCGCTCAAGGCCATTCCGCTCGGCCACAAGATCGCGATGGTCGACCTCAAGAAGGGCGACACCGTGATCAAGTACGGGCACGACATCGGCAAGGTCGTCGCGGATACCAAGAAGGGCGACCACGTCCACGTCCACAACATGAAAACCAAGCGCTGGTAAGGGAGAACGCCCAATGGCCAAGGCCCCCGCAATCATCAAGAAGCGCTCGCGCAACACCGGCAAGCTGCCCTTCATGGGCTATCGCCGCGAAAACGGGCGCGTGGGCATCCGCAACCACGTCATCATCCTGCCGCTCGACGACCTGTCGAACGCGGCGGCCGAAGCCGTCGCCAACAACATCAAGGGCACGATGGCGCTGCCGCACGCCTACGGGCGCCTGCAGTTCGGCGAGGATCTGGCACTCCATTTCCGCACGCTGATCGGCACGGGCTGCAACGCCAACGTCGCGGCCGTCGTCGTCATCGGCATCGAGCCGGGCTGGACGGGCCGCGTCGTGGAAGGCATCGCCAAGACCGGCAAGCCCGTGCAGGGCTTCGCCATCGAAGGCAACGGCGACCTGCGCACCATCGAGGCCGCCAGCCGCGTGGCCCAGCAGTTCGTCATGTGGGCGACGGAAAAGCAGCGCGAGCAGTGCACGATCGAGGAGCTGTGGGTCTCGACCAAGTGCGGCGAATCCGACACCACGTCGGGCCTCGCCTCGTGCCCGACGGTCGGCAACCTGATCGACAAGGTCGATCCGCTGGGTGCGACGACCTGCTTCGGCGAGACGTCCGAGCTGACGGGTGCGGAGAAGGAGATGGTCAAGCGCGCGGTCGACAAGAAGACCGCCGACAAGTTCATGACGATCTTCAACGCCTACCAGGACATGATCAACCGCTTCAAGACGAGCGACCTGTCGGAATCCCAGCCGACCAAGGGCAACATCGCGGGCGGCCTGACGACGATCGAGGAAAAGGCCTTCGGCAATTTCCAGAAGATCGGCCACAAGACGAAGTACATCGACGTGCTGCAGCCGGCGGAAATGCCCAAGAAGGGTGCGGGCCTCTACTTCATGGACACGTCCTCGGCCGCGGCCGAATGCGTGACCCTGCAGGCGGCGGCCGGCTTCGTCGTGCACCTGTTCCCGACGGGGCAGGGCAACGTCATCGGCAACCCGATCGAGCCGGTCATCAAGCTCACGGCGAACCCGAAGACCGCGCGCGAGATGCCCGAGCACATCGACCTCGACGTCTCCGGCATCCTGCGCCGCGAGATGGATCTCGACGAGGCGGGCGACCGGCTCATCGACGTGATGATCCGCGTGTGCAACGGCCGCTACACCTGCGCCGAGGCCCTCGGGCATCGCGAATTCGTGATGACGAAGCTCTACCAGAGCGCCTAGGCCCTTCGTGGCCGACACGATCGACGCGCGGATCTGGCGCGGCGGCGCGGACGGAAGGTTCGAGACCTTTTCCGTTCCGCGCCGCGCGAGCCAGACCGTGCTCGACGTGGTCACCTATATCCAGCGCAAGCTCGATCCCACGCTGTCGTACCGTTTCGCGTGCCGCGTGGGCATGTGCGGCTCGTGCGCGATGACGGTCAACGGCAAGCCGCGCTGGACCTGCCGCACGCATGTGTCCCGGCTGGAAGACGGCCCGTTGACGGTCGAGCCCCTGCGCAACCTGCCGCGCATCAAGGATCTCGCCGCCGACATGGCGCCGTTCTTCGACAAATGGGCGAAGGCCGGCGGCAGGTTCGTGCCCTCGGCGGACGCGGGGGCGGATTTTGCCGTCGTCGAGCCTGCAAGTGCCGAACGCAAGGCCGCCGACGCGGGCATCGAGTGCATCGGTTGCGCCGTGTGCTACTCGGCCTGCGATCTCGTGTCGTGGAACGCGGACTATCTGGGCCCTGCGGCGCTCAACCGCGCGTGGACGCTGGTCAACGACGTGCGCGATGCCGGCAATGCCGCGCGTCTCGACGCGGTCGCGGGCGATGCCGGCTGCCACGCCTGCCATTCGCACCAGTCGTGCCGCGAGCACTGCCCCAAATCGCTCAACCCCACCGCATCGATCGCGGGGCTGAAGCGCGCCACGCTGCGCGCGGCGTGGAAGGGCGGCGCATGAGACTGCGCGCGCGGGCGGAAACGCTGCTGTGGGGCGCCCAGCGCGCCAGTGCCGCCGTGCTCGCCGTGTGCGTGCTCGTGCATCTGGCCACGATCCTCTATGCGGTGCGCGGCGGACTGACGGCCGCCGAGATCCTGTCGCGCACGCAAGGCTCGTTCGGCCTGGCGCTCTTCTACGGGCTGTTCGTGCTCGCGGTCGCGGTCCATGCACCCGTGGGCCTGCGCGCCATCCTGCGCGAGACGTTCGGCTGGCGCGGCCCCGCGCTCGATCTCGCCACGGCCCTGTTCGCGGCATTCCTCGTCTGGTTCGGCTGGCGCGCGGTCGCCGGGCTGTTCGCATGAACAGGCCCCACCGCAGGCATCCGGCCTGGTGGGCCTTCGCCGTGCACCGGCTGTCGGGGCTGGCGCTGACGCTGTTCGTGCCGCTGCATTTCTGGGCACTGGGGACGGCCATCGGCGGCGAGGCGGCGCTGGACGGCATGCTGCGCTGGACCGACAACGCGCTGGTGAAGTTCGCCGAGACCGGTCTCGTCGTGCTGCTCGCCGCACACATGGCCGGCGGCGTGCGCCTGCTGGCGGTGGAGTTTCTCCCGTGGAGCGACCGGCAGAAGACCGCCGTCGCCGCCAGTGCCGGCTTCGCCATCGCGGCAGGACTGCTGTTCCTGTTCAACGTGACGGCGCCGTGAGCGGCATTCCGAGCGAAGTCTGGCTGATGCTTGCGTCTTTCGTGGCGGCCGTCGCGTCGGGGCTGGCGGGATTCGCATTCGCGCTCGTCGCGTCGGCGGTCTTTCTTCATCTGCGCGTGCCGGCGGACGCCACGCCGCTGGTGCTGGCGGCAAGCCTGCTGTCGCAGAGCTTTTCGATCCTGTCGTTGCGGGACGCGATCGACTGGCGGCGGCTCGCGCCATTCCTGATCGGCGGCGTCGCCGGCATTCCGCTCGGCGTGCTGCTGCTGCAGAGCGTTTCGCCCGAGCCCCTGAAGCGCGCGATCGGGGTCTTCCTCGTGGTCTATGCGGTCTACATGCTGGTGCGCGGCGTGCCGCGCCCGATCCGCTTCGGCGGTGCGCCGCTCGACGGGGCGGTCGGCTTCGTCGGCGGGGTCCTGGGCGGGCTCGGCGGCCTGTCGGGGGCGATCCCCACGCCGTGGACGGCTCTGCGCGGCTGGTCGAAGAGCGAGCAGCGCGGCGTCTACCAGCCTTACATCTTCGTCATGCAGGCCGTGGCGCTCGTCTATCTCTATTCCGAGGGCGGAATCGGCCCGCAGGCGGTTTCGGATTTCCTGTGGTGCCTGCCGGCCGTGGCGCTGGGCGTCTGGCTCGGCCTGCGGCTCTATGCGCGTGTCGACGACGCGACATTCCGGCGTATCGTCCTGGGATTACTGCTTGCTTCGGGAGTCGTTCTCGTTGCCTGACCGTGTTAGAAAAACTTGTTCGACAAGGACGGAACCGTCCGCGAACGTCGCCGCCGCAACCGAAAGGGAGGAACCCGAAATGTCCGCCATCCGTCCGAGCCGCCGCGCCTTCGTCGCCGGTGCCGCCGCAATCCTCGCCGC
>JBIKWI010000035.1:0-23086 GCA_044356395.1 Tagaea sp.
CGAAGACGACGACGTCACGTTCTCCTGCAAGTCCGATCATATCCGGCGGTGGTCGCACAAGCGGCCGGACATGTTCCCGCAGGCGCATCGGCTCGCCGTGCTGCTCGACGCATGGCATGCCAAGCTTCGCCAGCCCAGGCTCGACCGCGCGGTCCTGTTCGAGACGCTGGCGGCGACCCGCAATATCGGCTTCACCACGCTCATCGACGTGACTTCCGACGATCCCGGCCTGTTCCGCTCGAAGCTGTGGGGCACCCATCTGATTTCGGGCAGAAAGTTCGCCCGCGACGTGCAGGTCCGCGACCTGCCGAAGGTCCTGTCGAAGTGGGTCCAGGCCGAGTACCTGACCTGCAAGGTAACGGGCGTCGCGAGTTTCCAGGAAGTCGCCTGGAGCGTCGACGGCGAGCAGCGCGACATGTTCCGCCTGCTGCTCCCGCTGTCGCTCGACAGCGGGAGCATCGACCATCTCGTTTCGTCCGTCGTCTACAAGAAGCCCGACCTCTACGAGAGCCTCGCCTACTTCAAGGCGTAGCGAACTGGCGCATCATCTCGGCCCGCGAGATGTACTCCAGATAGACGGTTTCCCGGGTCTGTGTTTCCTCGAAGAAGCCGCTGACGACCTTGAGCGTGCCCGCGTAGCCGTAGATGCGCGTCGGATACTGCTTCTCGTAGAGATTCTGGAAGACCGTCCCGACCATCCAGTCGAGTTTGAAGTGCGGCAGGGCGACCGCCCGGCAGATCCGCATCAAGCGACCGGCCAGCCCGTGCTTGCGCCAGGCCGGATGGATCCACAGGCCGCCATGATGGCCGATGCGCCCGGCGATCAGCAGGTTCGAGCCGAGCAGTTCGGGCGACCACTCGGTCGTGCTTTCGAGCCTGGGATGGCGCCCCCACCACATCCGGTTCCCGACGAACGCGGCGAGGTAGTTCTCCGAGACGAGGTACTTGTGCGCGAGCGTGGCGACGACGTCGCCGTTCGTGTCGTTGAGCGACAGCCAGAAACTGTTTCCCGGATGAAGGTCGCAGAACGCGGGATCGTAGGCCGGATTGACGCCGATATTCTCTGGAGCGGTCTTGAGAAACTCGGCCCATTCGGCCAGATGCGCGTTGACCGTCAGGCGCAGGCCGATACCGGCCAGATAGTGGATCTGGTCGGCGACATAGTTCCGGCATTGAAGGACATCGGTGATCGACAGCATGCATCCCTCCATATATTTTGCGGTGGCACCCCGATTGCTGTTCCAACTTCTGGAACACACAATTAATGGCGATACCGCTTGCGGGATGCATAGGCGATCCGGCCGTCAGCCGGCTGTCGTAGCCGGGATATCCACAAGACTTTGCCGCAGCGAAATTTTCGCAAAGCCGTCGGCGTTCCCGGCAGCAGAGCGACTGATGAACGACAATTTAGACAAGGCCCGGAAGATCCTTCTGCAGGAAGCCTGACGTGCCCCCGAAACAGGGCCCCGGACAGGGCGGGCGCGCGAAGTACGTGCGCGACACCAAGGCCTTCGCCTATCCTTGGCGGCTGAAGAGGATCGACCGTCCATGCCGAAAAAGCCGTCGCGCGTGTTCCATCGAGCCGTCACCCCGCCTCCCCTCGCCGCGCGCGCCGAGGGCAACTATCTGGTCGATGAAGCCGGCAGGCGGTATTTCGACGGCTCGGGCGGAGCGGCGGTCAGCTGTCTGGGGCACAACCATCCGCGCGTCGTGGCGGCGCTTCGTGCGCAGATCGACACGCTCGACTACGCGCACACGTCGTTCTTCACGAACGGGCCGATGGAAAGGCTCGCCGACCTGCTGGTGGAATCCGCACCCACGGAGATGGCGAAAGCCTATTTCGTGTCGGGCGGGTCGGAGGCGATGGAAGCGGCCTTGAAGCTCGCGCGCCAGTATTTCGTCGAGAAAGGCGAACCGCAGCGCACGAAGTTCGTCGCCCGCCGGCAGAGCTATCACGGCAACACGCTGGGGGCGCTGGGCGTGGGCGGCAACGCCTGGCGGCGCGCAATGTTCGCCCCGCTGCTGGCCGAAACCGAACTGGTCTCGCCCTGCTACCCCTACCGCGACCGCCGCGCGGACGAGACCGAGGAAGCCTATGGCGCGCGTCTCGCCGCCGAGATCGAGGCGACCTTCGAGCGGCTGGGACCGGCCAACGTCGTCGCCTTCGTCGCCGAGACCGTCGGCGGCGCCACGCAAGGCTGCGCGCCGCCCGTTGCGGGCTATCTCGCGCGCGTCGATGCGCTCTGCAAGAAGCACGGCATCCTGCTGATTCTCGACGAGGTCATGTGCGGCATGGGCCGCTGCGGCACGCTGTTCGCCTACGAGACCGAGAACGTGCGCCCCGACATCGTCGCCATCGCCAAGGGACTGGGCGGCGGCGCTCAGCCGATCGGCGCCATCCTGATCGCGCCGGGCATCGTTGAAGGCATCGAGGGCGGGTCGGGCGCTTTCATGCACGGCCACACGTATCTGGGCCATCCGATGGCGTGCGCTGCGGCCCTCGCGGTGCAGGAGACGATCCGCGACGAGAACCTGCTCGCAGCCGTAAAAGTGCGCGGCGCCGAACTCGAGGCGGCTCTCGTCGAGCGGCTGGGCAATCACGCGAATGTCGGCGACATCCGAGGGCGCGGCCTGTTCTGGGCGGTCGAGCTTGTCGCGGACCGCTCGACCAAGGCGCCGTTCGATCCGGCCCGCAAGCTCCACGCGAAGATCAAGAAGCAGGCCTTCGCGCGCGGCCTGCTCTGCTATCCGATGGGCGGGACCATCGACGGCAAGTCGGGCGATCACGTGATACTTGCCCCGCCCTACGTCTCGACGCCCGAAGAGATCGCATTCGCAGCGGCGACGCTCGGCGACGCGATCGACGCGGCGCTCGCCGAAAACTGACCGCTACCAGTGCCGGTGATGGCGATGACGGTGGTGGCGATATCCGCTGCCGATCCCGATATGGATCGAAGAACCGTAATAGGGACGCGCGTAATAGTAGGGCTGCGGATAATAGATCACCCGCGGCGGCGGCGCGTAGACCGGGGCCGGCACATAGACCGGTGCCGGTGCGGCATAGCGCACCTGCGGCACGTCGGCGACGTCGGCGCGCTGGAGCTTCCACGATCCGTCGGACTGCCGGCACGCCGTGCCCCAGGCTTCCTGCTGGCGGTTGCCGATCATGACGGTCTGGTTGAACTCGCGGCAGATCCGGCCCGACGAATCCTGGAAAGCCGGCTTCGGCACGAACGTTCCGCCGATCCCGTCGTCGGGATTGCGCCACTGGACGACGGTGCCCGAGCGCGCGCGCTCCAGCGCGTCCTGCCCCGCCGTGCCGATTTCCTGGGCAACGACGGGGGCGGCAAGCCACAGAAGGACGCCGGCGGCGAAAATGGGTGCGGCTGTTTTCATGGAATGCCTCCGGTTCGGGCGGATCGACGACCCCGTACGCGACAACGACACTTCCTGCCCGGCTATTCCCCCGGAACTTCCCAACCGCCGCCAAGCGCCTGGAACAGCGATATGAGCGCCTGATAGTACCCCAGACGCGCCTGCGCCAGCGCGTCCAAAGCGGTGAAATAGCTGCGTTCCGTATCGCGCAGCGTGACCGAATCGATGGATCCCACCCGATATTGCGCCTGTGCGGCGTCGAAGGCGATGCGCGAGGCGGCGGTGGCCGCGACCTGCGCTTCGAGCTGCTCGCGCGTGCGCCGCGTTCCCGACAGCGCGGTTTCGACGTCGGCGAAGGCCTGCACGACCGCCTTCTGGTAGTTCGCCGCCAGTTCCTCGAAACGCGCGCGCTGCAGCTTCTCCTGCCCCTCGAGCCGGCCACCGGCGAAGATCGGCGCCGTCAGCGAGGCCGCGATCGAGAAGATCTGCGACATGGGGTCGAAAAGCCGCGCCATATCCGACGACTGGAAGCCGGCGGCACCGGTCAGGCTCAGGCTCGGGAAGCGGGACGCGATCGCGTTGCGAAGGTCGGCGTCGACCGCGATCAGCCTCGCTTCGGCGGTCGCGATATCGGGCCGGCGCCGGAGCAGTTCGGACGGAACACCCGCCCCGACCGCCGGCACCTTGAGGTCGGTGAGCGGGATCGCGACGATTGCCGGCCGCTGGGCGGTGCCCAGCAGGACGCCGAGCGCGTCGCCCTGCTGGGAGAGCTGGCGCTCGAGTGCCGCGATCGCCGCCCGCTGCCCCTCGACGATGCTGAGCTGCGGCGCGATATCGATGAGGCTCGCCGTCCCCACGGCCTCGCGCGCGCGCACGGCCCGCAGGATGTCCTCGGCATCGGCCAGCGACTGGCGCGCATAGTCGAGACGCTCGGCAAGACCGAGAATCTGGAAATAGGTGTTGGCGACGTTCGAGACCGTCGTCAGCGCCACCGTCGCCGCATCGTAGCGGCTGGCGACGAGCGAGGCCTGTGCGGCGTCCGCCGCCGCGCGGTTCTTGCCCCAGAAATCGATCTCGTAGCTCGTGGAAAGCTGCACGTCGAAGCGGTTCGACCAGACGGGCCGCCGCGTGACGCCCGTGGCCGACGTCGCGGTGCCGCTGGGTGCCGTCTGCTGGCGCGAGGCGCCGCCGGAAAGATCGAGGGTCGGGTACCGCGCGGCACCCGCGATCTCGGTCTGCGCCATCGCCTGGCGGATGCGCGCCTCCGCAGCGGCAAGATCGAAGTTCGCCGATTGGGCCTGGGCCACCAGTTCGTCGAGTTCGGCCGAGCCGAAGCTCTTCCACCAGTCGACGCTCGGGCGGATGTCGGCTTCCGCCGAGGCCGGGGCTGCGGCCGGTTCCGCCGCCGTCCGGCCCCGGAACATCGCCGGCAGCTCGACGATCGGGCGCAGATAGGGAGAGGCCGTATCGCAGGCCGCCAGCCCCAGCGCCAGTACCGCGGCAAACGGCAGTCGAATCCGTTTCATCGTGCGGCCTCCAGAGCCGGTTCCGGCCGGGGAGAAGGCTTGCCGCGCAGCAGGAGGTAGATGACCGGCGTGGTGAAGAGCGTGAGAAGCTGGCTGAAGGCGAGACCGCCGAGGATGGCGATGCCCAGCGGCCGGCGCAATTCCGCACCGATGCCGTCGCCCAGCGCAAGCGGCAGGGCGCCGAGCATCGCGGTCAGCGTGGTCATCAGGATCGGGCGGAAGCGCACGCGGCAGGCTTCGAGGATCGCCTCGGTCGGTGCCAGCCCGTCGCGCCGTTCGGCGACGAGGGCGAAATCCACCATCATGATCGCGTTCTTCTTGACGATGCCCATCAGCAGGATGATGCCGACGACGCTGATCAGCGTGAGGTCGGTCCCCGTCGCCATGTTGGCCAGCAGCGCGCCCACGCCGGCCGAGGGCAGCGTCGACAGGATCGTCACCGCCTGCGCCCAGCTTTCGTAGAGGATGCCGAGGACGAGATAGATTGCCACGATGGCCGCGAGGATCAGCAGCGGCACGCCGGCGCTCTGCGCCTGGCTGATGCGCGCGAAGCCGGTCGCTTCGACCCGCATGCCGCCGGGCATGCCCAGCGACTGCGCGACGACGCGCACGCGCTCGATGGCATCGAGCAGCGCCCCGCCTTCGCTGAGGGTGAAGCTGATCGTCGTCGAGGGAAACTGGCCGTCGTGCGCGATGCTGAGCGGAGAAGGCACGATCTCCATCTTCGCGAGAGCCGACAGCGGCACCTGCGCCCCCGAAGGCGACTTCACGAAGATCCGCTCCAGATCCTGCGGGCCGCGCTGCTGCTCGGGCAGCGCTTCGAGCACGACGCGATACTGGTTGCGCTCGCGGTAGATCGTCGAGACGAGGCGCTGGGCGAAGGCATTGTTGAGTGCCGTGTCGATCTCGGCCGGCTGGATTCCGAAGCGGGCAGCGGCGTCGCGGTCGATCGTCGCGCGCGCGTCGAGGCCGGCGCGCTCGAGATCGCTCGACACGTCGAGGAAGCCCGGCTCCTGCTGTAGGGCCCGGACGAGAACCGGGCCCCACGTGGCGAGATCGCCGGGCTTGCTGGCAAGCAGGGCTACCGAGAACTGCGCGCGGCCGGCCCGTCCGCCGAACTGCAGGTCCTGCTCGGCCCAGAGAAAGACCTGCGCGTCTTCAAGGCGTGCCAGGCGCGGCCGAAGCCGTGCCACGACCTGGTCGGCGCTCGCGTCGCGCTCGGCACGCGGCTTGAGCGCGATGTACATCTGTCCGGTATTGGCCGCCCCGGAAAAACCGCCGCCGGTGACCCCGCCGACGCTCGCCACGGCCGGATCGCTGCGCACGATGCGCACGGCCGCATCCATGCGCTGGGACATCGCGCGGAACGACGTGTCGGGCGAGGCGCGCGCGAACGCCCGCAGAAGCCCGGTGTCCTGCTGGGGCACGAAACCGCCCTTGGGAGCCTGGACATAGAGCATGACCGTCGCGGCGACGGTGAAGACGGTGAGCAGCAGGATCGTCCAGCGCCATCGCACCGTGACGGCCAACGCGCGCGAATAGGCGTTCACGACCGGGTCGAACACGCGGTCGAAGGCCCGGTCGTAGCGCGTGGGCGGGCGCTCGCGTCCCGGAAAGCGGGCGCACATCATCGGCGTCAGCGTCAGCGACACCACGCCCGAAATGAGGATCGCGGCGGTGAGCACCAGCGAGAACTCGCGCAGGAACTGGCCCTGGATCCCGCCCAGGAAGTACATCGGCACGAACACCGCCGCGAGCGATAGGGTCATCGAGACCACGGTGAAGCCGATCTCGCGCGCGCCCGTCAGGGCCGCCTCGAAGGCACCCATGCCGCGCTCCCGGTTGCGGTTGATGTTCTCGATCACGACGATCGCGTCGTCGACGACGAAGCCGACCGAGATCGTCAGCGCCATCAGCGAAAGGTTGTTGAGGCTGAATCCGAGCCACCACATCGCCGCGAAGGTGCCCGCGAGCGACAGCGGGACCGCGACCGCCGCCGCGAGCGTGGGCGCGAACCGGCGCAGGAAGATGCCGACGATGCCGATCACGAGGGCGACGGAGATCGCGAGCGTGACCTGCACGTCGCGCACCGAGGCGCGGATCGTGCCGGTCTGGTCGTACATCGTCGTCACGTCGATTCCCGCCGGCAGCCAGCGCGACATCTCGGGCAGCAGCGTCTTGATGTGGTCCACCGTCTCGATGACGTTGGCGCCCGGCTGCTTCAGGATCTGGATCAGCACGGCGCGCTGGTCGCCGAACCAGGCCGCCTGCCGCTCGTTCTCGACGCCGGCGAACACGTTGGCGACGTCGCCGAGACGGATGGTCCGGCCGTTGGCCGCGCGCAGCCGGATGTCCGCATAGTCCTCCGCCGAGCGCAGCGAGTCGGTCACCGAGACCGTGACGTTGCCCTCCGGCCCGTCGATCCGGCCGGTCGGCTGGTCGACATTCGCCGCGACGATCGCGGCACGCAGATCGTCCATCGACAGGCCCATTGCCGAAAGCCGCCGCATGTCGGCCTGGATTCGGATCGCGGGCTTCTCGGCCCCCATCACGTTGGCCTGCGCCACGCCGTCGACCTGCGCCAGCCGCTGGGCAAGGATCGTGTCGGCGGCATCGAAGATCGCCTGCGTCGTCATCGTCCGGGACGTGAGTGCCAGGATCAGGACCGGGCGCGCGTTCGGGTTCGCCTTGCGGTAGGTGGGCGGCTGCGGCATGCCGGCCGGCAGGTCCGGGATCGCGGCGTTGATCGCGGCCTGTACGTCCTTGGCGGCGTCGGCCGGGCGGCGTGCGGGATCGAACTGCAGCACGATCGTGGAGCGGCCGAGCGCGCTCGTGCTCGTCATCTCGTTGACGCCCGAGATCGTGCCGAGATGGCGCTCGAGCGTGGCGGTCACGGTGCTTGCCATCGTGTCGGGATCGGCGCCCGGCTGGTTGGCGCGCACGAAGACGACCGGCAGGTCGGTGTTGGGCAGCGGGGCGACCGGCAGGTGGAAATACGCGACCATGCCCGCGAGGAACAGGCCGACGGCCAAGAGGCTCGTGCCGATGGGCCGCCGGATGAAGGGGTCCGAGATGGCCATCGCCCCTACTCCGCCGCGGCCGGCTGGCGGGGTGCAATCCGCGCGCGCAGCCGTTCGAAGGCGAGATAGATGACCGGCGTCGTGTAGAGCGTCAGCAGCTGCGACAGGATCAGCCCGCCGACGATGGAGATGCCCAGCGGATTTCGCAGCTCCGAACCCGTCCCGCTTTCGAAGGCGAGCGGCAGGGCGCCGAGAAGGGCCGCCATCGTCGTCATCATGATCGGCCGGTAGCGAAGGCGGCACGCCTCGCGGATCGCGACCTCGGGCGACTTGCCCTCGTTGCGCTCCGCGTCGAGCGCGAAGTCGATCATCATGATCGCGTTCTTCTTGACGATCCCCATCAGCAGGACGATCCCGATGAGACCGACCAGCGAAAGATCCATTCCGGCGAACGACAGGGCCAGCAGCGCGCCGATGCCGGCCGACGGCAGCGTCGACAGGATCGTCGCGGGATGGATCAGGCTCTCGTAGAGCACGCCGAGCAGGATGTAGATCACCACGACCGCGGCCAGGATCAGCCACGGCTGGGAACCGAGCGCGCGCTCGAATTCCGCGGCGTCGCCCGCGAAGGCGCCTGAGAGCGACGGCGGCAGGCCCAGTTCGCCCTCCGCCCGCACGATCGCCGCCAGCGCCTGGTCGAGGCTGGCGCCGTCCGTAAGGTCGAAGCTGATCGTCACGGCCGGAAACTGCGCCTGCCGGTTGATCGCGAGCGGGGCCGGCGCCCGCTCGATCCGGGCGAGCGAGGCAAGCGGCACCTGCACGCCGCCGGTCCCCGGAACGCGCAACGTGCCGATCGTCGCGGGATCGTTCTGCAGCCCCGGCGTCAGCTCCATCACCACCCGGTACTGGTTGGTCTGCGCGTAGATCGTCGAGATCTGCCGCTGGCCGAACGCATTGTAGAGCGTGTCGTCGATCGACTGGAGGCTGACGCCGAGACGCGCGGCGGCATCGCGGTCGATCGTCAGGCGAAGCTGGCGGGCACCCGTCTGCTGGTCCGACGCGATATCGCGCAGGACAGGCTCGACGCGCAGCATCTCGACCAGACGCGGCGCCCAGGCGGCAAGCTCGGCCCCGTCGGGTCCGGTCAGCGTGTACTGGTAGAGTGTGCGGCTGGCCCGCGCGCCGATCTGGATATCCTGCACCGGCTGCAGGAAGGACTCGGCCGGAAGGACTGCGAGTGCCGCATGGAGGCGGCGCGCGATGACGGCGGCGGAATCCGCGCGCTCGCGCCGGGACTTCAGCACGATGGTCAGGCGGACGGTGTTGCCGGTCCCCGCAAGCGTGCCTGCGCCCGAAAAGCCCGTCACGGTCGCCACGTCGCGGTCCGCGCGCGCGATCGCCACGGCCTGGCGCTGGACCTCGGCAATGCGCTGGAAGCTCGCATCCTGCTCGGCGTCGATCGTGGCGACGATCACGCCGGTATCCTGCTGCGGCAGGAAGCCCTTCGGGATCCACATATAGAGCGCCACCGTCAGCACCAGCGTACCGAGCGCGAACAGGAGTGTGGCTTTCTGCCAACGCATCACCCAGTCGAGCGAGGCCATGTAGGCGCGCAAGGTCGCATCGAAGCCGGCCTCGAGCATCCGGGCGACCGGGCCCGGCTTTTCGGCTTCGGCCGGCTTGAGGATGCGCGCGCACATCATGGGTGTCAGCGTCAGCGACACGAAGGCCGAGATAACGACGGCGATCGACAGCGTGACTGCGAATTCATGGAACAGCCGGCCCACGATGCCGGTCATGAACAGCAGCGGGATGAAGACCGCGACCAGCGACACGGTCAGGCCGACGATGGTGAAGCCGATCTGCTCGGCCCCCTTGTAGGCCGCGGCGAGCGGCTTCTCGCCCTTCTCGATGTGGCGCACGACGTTCTCGATCATCACGATGGCATCGTCGACGACGAAACCGGTCGCGACCGTCAGCGCCATCAGCGAGAGATTGTCGAGCCCGAAGCCGAAGAGCTTCATGACGCCGAAGGTCGCGATCAGCGATACCGGGAGCGCCACCGCCGGGATCGCGGTCGCCCGCCAGCTCCGCAGGAACGCGTAGATCACCAGCACCACCAGCACGGTCGCGAGCGCCAGCGAGAACTGCACGTCGGCGACGCTCGCGCGGATCGTCACGGTCCGGTCGGCGACCACCACGATGCGGATGCCCGGCGGGATCGCGCGTTCGAGATCGGGAATCGCGCGCTTGATGCGGTCGGCCGTTTCCACGACGTTGGCGCCGGGCTGGCGCTGGATCTCGATCAGCACGGCCGGCTTTCCGTCCACCGTCGCCATCACCTTGCTGTTCTCGAGGCCTTCGACGACTTCGGCCACGTCGCGCAGGCGCAGGGGGGCCCCGTTGCGATAGGCGACGATGACGTCGCGGTACTGGGCGGGCTCGGTGATCTGGTCGTTGGCGGTGATCGTGAAGGCCTGGGCCGGACCGTCGAAGCTGCCCTTGGACTGCTTGGTGTTGGCGCGGACCAGCACGGCGCGGACGTCCTCCAGCCCGAGGCCGTAGGCGGCCAGACGCTGCGGATCGACCTGGATGCGCACGGCCGGCTTCTGGTCGCCCTGCACGCTGACCCGGCCCACGCCGGAGATCTGGCTCAGCTTCTGGGCGAGCACGCTGTCGGCGGCATCGCTGATGCGCACGACGGGCAGCGTGTCGGAGGTGAGCGCGAGGCTGATGATCGGCGGATCGGCCGGGTTCACCTTCGCGTAGGTCGGCGGATAGGGCAGCGTGCGCGGCAGGAAGCCGGCAGCGACGTTGATCGCGGCCTGCACGTCCTGGGCGGCATCGTCGATGTTGCGGCCGAGCAGGAACTGCAGTGCGATCGCGCTTGTCCCGTAGCTCGACGTCGAGGTCATCGTCGTCAGCCCCGAAATCTGCCCGAGCTGGCGCTCGAGCGGGGCCGTCACCAGTGCCGCGATCGTGTCGGGATCGGCACCCGGCAGGCGCGTGGTGACCTGGATGGTGGGGAAGTCGACTTCCGGCAGCGAGGAAACCGGCAGAACGCGGTAGCCGAGCAGACCGGCCAGCACCGCAGCAAGCGTGAGCAGCGTCGTCGCGATCGGGCGCGCGATGAAGGGCGCGCTGATCTTCATGGCGTCGGACGGCGACCGGCACCGGGAGCGGCCCCCGGCCCGCCTTCGCCGGCGACCGTGACGGCCGTACCGGCGCGCAGGCGGTCCTGCCCGCCCAGCACGACGCGCTCGCCTTCGCGAAGCCCGCCGGCGATCGCGGTCACGTCGCCCTCGGTCTGCACCGGCCTGATCGGGCGGATCTGGGCCGTCATGTCGGCGCCGACCACGAAGGCGAACGGGCCGTCCGGCCCGTATTGAACGGCCGAGGACGGGATAAGAATGGTGTCGCGCACCGTGCCGAGGCGCAGGCGGATATTGACGAAACTGCCCGGCCACAGCTCCAGCGCCTCGTTGGGGAACACGGCCTTGAGCTTGATGGTGCCGGTCGTCGGATCGACCTGGTTGTCGACGAACTCGACCGTGCCGGTATCCAGCGCCGTGCCGTCGGCGCGCATGGCCCGCACCTCGAGCTTCTCGCCCGCGCGCATCTTGCCGGCGATGTCGGGCAGGCGCTGCTGGGGCAGCGTGAAGACGACGCTGACGGGCTGGAGCTGGGTGATGACGACGATGCCGGTGGTGTCGTTCGCACGCACGATGTTGCCCGCGTCCACCTGGCGGAAGCCGAGGCGGCCGGAAATGGGTGCCACGATGTTGGTGTAGGAAAGCTGGATGCGCGCGGCCGAGATCGCGGCGTCGTCGGCCTTCAGCGTCGCCTCGATCTGCGCCACCTGGGCGCGCGCCGTGTCGAACTGCTGGCCGCTCGCGTAGTTCTGCTTGACCAGTGCGCCGTACCGCTCGAGATCCCGCCGGGCGTTGTCGAGCAGTGCCTGGTCCTGCGCGCGCTTGGCAAGCGCCTGGTCGAGCTGCGCCTGATAGGTGCGCGGATCGATCTGGGCGAGCAGGTCGCCTTCCTTGACGTCCTGCCCCTCGCGGAAATTCAGCTTCACGAGCTGGCCGTCGACACGGCTGGAAACCACGACGGAGTTATAGGCCTGCGCCGTGCCCAGTGCGTCGAGCAGGATCGGCAGTTCGCCTGCGCGGGCGACCGCCACACGCACGACCGGTGCCGGGGCGCCTGCACCTGGCCGGCGCGCGCCCGCAGGCCCGGCCGCGACAGGCGGCGCCGAGGCGCTCGTGAAGGGCAGCGGAAGGTCCAGCACCTTCCAGAGCCCGGCACCGGCCGCCAGCACGACCGCGAGACCAATGAAGAATGTGCGCGCACGCATTGTCGTCAGAAACTCCGGATTCGTGGCCCGGCGGTCCGCATCGTCCGGACCGCCCTCAAGCCATATAGTACGCGAGATCGAAGGTGGCCCGAGAATCGTTCTGTTTCAATCGGTAACCAGTCATTACCGGGCCTGGAACACGGCGGAAATGCGGCGCCTTGACGGTCGGCGGCGGCGGCCGGCACTGTCCGGCCATGCGCATCGCGCTGATGAGCGACATCCATTCCAACCGCGAGGCCTTTGCCGCTTGCCTTGCCCATGCTGCCGCGGCAGGTGTCGAGCGGCATGTCTTTCTGGGCGATTTCGTCGGCTATGGTGCCGATCCCGAATGGGTCGTCGCGACCGTGATGGAACATGTCGCAAACGGCGCCATCGCCATTGCCGGCAACCACGATCGCGCGATCGGGATCGAGCGCGGCGGCATGAACGACACCGCGCGTCGCGCCATCGACTGGACGCGCAGCCGGCTCGACGCGTCGGCGACCGCGTTCCTCGCCGGCCTGCCGCTGGAAAACGAGGCGGAAGACCGGCTCTACGTCCACGCCGATGCTTCGGCCCCCGGGCAGTGGCGCTACGTCGACGATGGTGCGATGGCGGCCGCGAGCCTGGCCGCCACGCGCCAGCGGGTCACGTTCTGCGGTCACGTGCATGTGCCGATGCTGTTCGATGAGGATGGCGGCGGGCCGCTGGCGGACGGAACGCCAGCAGTACTTTCGAGTGACCGTCGGTGGCTGGCGGTCGTCGGCTCGGTCGGCCAGCCGCGCGACCGCAACCCGGCGGCGGCTTATGCCATCTACGATACGGTCACGACGGAACTTCGCGGCGTGCGCGTCGGCTACGACATCGCGGCCGCTTCCGCCAAGATCCGTGCCGTTGGCCTGCCCGAGGCGCTTGCGGTTCGCCTGGCGCTGGGCCGGTAGCGTCAGAAGACGAGTTGGACCTTCATCGCCTTGTTGCGGTCGCTCGCCAGCTCGAAGGCGGCGATCGCGTCGGTGAACGGGATCGAATCCGAGATGACCGGCTTCACGTCGATCAGCCCCTTGCCCATCATCTCGACGGCAAGCTCGAACTCGGCATGGAACCGGAACGTGCCGCGAAGGTTGATCTCCTTGGCCACGATCACGTTCATCGGCAGCTTCATGTCGCCGCCCACGCCGATCTGCACGATGGTCCCGCCCGGCCGGACCAGATCGATGGCCCCGCGCAGGGCCGCCTCGTTTCCGGACGCCTCGAACAGCACGTCGAACGTACCCTTGTCGGCGGCATAAGGGACGAGCGCATCGGGTTCCGTAACCGGATTGATCGCGCGCGTGGCGCCCAGCTTTTTCGCGGTCGCCAGCGGCTGGCTCGCCACGTCGGTCGCGACGAGTTCGGCCGCCCCGGCCGTGCGCGCGACAAGGACGGCCAGCGCCCCGATCGGTCCGCAGCCGGTGACCAGCACGCGCTTGCCGAAAAGCGGGCCGGCCTGCTTGGCGGCATGCAGGCACACCGACAGCGGCTCGGCCATCGCCGCCTCGCCGAGGCTAAGGCCATCGGGAATCGGGATCGCCTGGCTTGCGTCTACCGTCACGCTCTCGCTGAAGCCGCCCTGCACGTGCGGGAAGCGCATCGCGCTGCCGAAAAACCGCATGTCGAGGCAGTGGTTGTGCAGGCCCTGATGGCAATACTTGCATTCGTAGCAGGGCCGGCTCGGGTTGACGGCCACGCGCATGCCCGGCCGCAAGTGCTTCACGCCCGCGCCGACCTCGTCGATCGTGCCGGAGATCTCGTGACCCAGCGTCATCGGCTGCTTGATGCGCACCGCGCCGAAACCGCCGTGATGGTAATAGTGCAGGTCCGACCCGCAGATCCCGCCCGCCCCGATGCGTACCTTGACGTCCCCGGCACCCGGCGGCACCGCCGTCAGGGTATCGATCCGCAGGTCCTTCGGGGCATGGATGACGACGGCGCGCATGGCTTTCTCCCGGGGCATTTCCGGCACGATAGCGCGAAGCGGGGTTGCCCGGAAGCCCGTCAGCCCGGCCAGGTCTGCCCGCCGCCGTCGACGCGGATCACCTGCCCGGAAACGAACGCGCCCAGAGGCCCGGCGAAGAACTCGACGACCCGCGCCACTTCGTCGACCGTCCCGATCCGGTCGAGCGTGCCGGTCTCGACGAGGCGCGCAGGCTCGACCGCGCGGGTGTTGAGGAAGCGTTCGGTGCGGGTGTCGCCGGGTGCGATCACGTTCGCGGTCACGTCGTAGGGGCGAAGCTGGTCGGCAAGGCAGCGCGTGAACTGGAGCGCACCCGCCTTGGCCGTCGCATAGATGGCGGCGTTGGTACGGCCCTTGAATGCGGCGACCGAGCCCAGCGTGACGATCCGCCCGCGACGGCGCGCCATCATCCCGCGCGCGACGATCTGGCAGACGAAAACCGTGCTCAGGAGATTTCTGTCGAGCACGGCGCGCACGTCGTCCTCGGCGATGTTGACCACGTCGTTGGGGTCCGGCTTGCCGCCGCGTGCGGCGATGTCGCCACCCGCATTGTGGACCAGGATGTCGATGGGGCCGAGTTCGGCCGTCGCTTCGGCGACCGTGCGCTCGACCTCGGCCATCCGCGTGAGATCGGCGAGTTTGCGCACCGTGCGCACGCCATGCGTCTCGCCGATCGCCCGCGCCACATCGGTCAGCGTCTGGGTGCCGCCGTACTCCGAGGGACCGTTCTCGCGCATGCCGTGCACGACCACGTTGCAGCCAAGGGCCGCAAGGCGCTCGGCGAAGGCCCGGCCAAGGCCGCGTCCGGCACCGGTCACGAGGGCGACCTGTCCGGCAAGCATCCGTTCCGTCACGTCGACTTCTCCTCGAGGGGGGCGGCCGGCATCCGGCCGCGATTCATCCGCCAGATCGTGAAGTTGAGAGCGCCGGCGAAAGTCACCCACGCCAGATAGGGGACTGTCAGCAGCGCCGCGGTCTGGCTCACCGGATAGTAGGTAACGATCATCGCGACGATCGACAGCCACATCGCGACGAGATCGATGAAGGCCAGATCCGGCCGGCGAAGCCCGAAGAACAGGCCCGACCACGCCGCGTTGAAGGCAAGCTGGAACGCGAAGGCCGCCATGGCCCAGGGCGCACCGGCAAACCCCGCCTCGCGCCAGACGAGCCAGGCCGCCACCGCGATCGTCGTGTAGAGGACGAGCCACGCGGGCCCGAACAGCCAGTTGGGGGGACGCCAGTCCGGCTTTGCAATGCGTTCGTACCAGACGCCCGGCCGGAATATTCCGCCCGTCGTCGCGGCGAGAAAGCAGGCAAACGCAAACCCGGCCAAGGCCGTACCGTCGGGACCAAATATGGATTCCAAGCGCGTTCCTCTCCACGGCGACACGCGCCGCAGGCCGCCGGATTGGGCGAGCTCAGGCGCGCAGGGGCCGAACCATTTCCGTCCTGTCCAGCGTCGCCAGGATCGTGTCGACGATCTGCCGGGCATTGAGACCCGCCGCATCGTACATCTTCTGCGGGGAGTCGTGGTCAAGGAAACGGTCGGGCAGCGCCAGGGTCCGGATCCGGAGGCCTCGGTCGAGCAATCCGTCTTCCGCCAGCGCATGCAGCACGTGCGAGCCGAAGCCGCCGATGGCCCCCTCCTCGACCGTGACGAGCACCTCGTGGTTGCGCGCAAGCTGGCGCAGCAGGTCGCGGTCAAGCGGCTTGGCGAAGCGCGCGTCGGCTACGGTCGCCGGCAGGCCGCGCGCGGCCAGATCGTCGGCCGCTTTCAGGCATTCGGCAAGGCGCGTGCCCAGCGAAAGGATCGCCACGCTGCCGCCTTCGCGCAGCACCCGGCCGCGCCCGATCTCGAGCGGCACGCCGCGTTGGGGCATGTCCACGCCCACGCCCTCGCCGCGCGGATAGCGCACCGCCGAAGGCCGGTCGTCGATCGCGGCTGCCGTCGCAACCATGTGCACCAGTTCGGCCTCGTCCGCCGCCGCCATGACGACGAAATCCGGCAGGGCCGCGAGATAGCCGATGTCGAACGAGCCGGCATGGGTCGCGCCGTCGGCCCCCACGAGGCCGGCGCGGTCGATGGCAAATCGCACCGGCAGGCGCTGGAGCGCCACGTCGTGCACGATCTGGTCGTAGGCGCGCTGCAGGAACGTCGAATAGATCGCGACGACGGGCTTGTAGCCCTCGGTCGCCAGACCGGCCGCGAAGGTAACGGCATGCTGCTCGGCGATGCCGACGTCGAAACAGCGGTTCGGGAACTTCTTCTGGAACAGGTCGAGGCCGGTTCCTGCCGGCATCGCGGCCGTGACCGCGACGATCTTGTCGTCCTTCGTCGCCTCGGCGACCAGCGCCTCGGCGAAGACTTTCGTGTAGCTCGGCGCGTTCGTCTTTACCGGGGCGAGTGCCCCCGTCAGCACGTCGAACTTGCCCACGCCGTGATACTTGTCCGATGCCGCCTCGGCGGGCGCGTACCCCTTGCCCTTCTGCGTCACGACATGGATCAGGACCGGCCCCTGCCGCTCGGAATCGCGCGCGTTGCGCAGGACCGGAAGCAGATGGTCGATGTTGTGGCCGTCGATCGGGCCCAGATAGTAGAAGCCGAGTTCCTCGAACAGCGTGCCGCCCGTCGCCATGCCGCGGGTGTAGGTATCCATGCGCCGCGCGGCCACGTGCATCGGGCGCGGGAGCTGGGCGGCGAACTGCTTGCCCATCTCGCGCAGATGCACGAAGGCGGGCGACGACAGCATGCGCGAGAGATAGGCGCTCATCGCGCCCACCGGCGGGGCGATCGACATGTCGTTGTCGTTGAGGATCACGATCAGGCGCGACTTCATGGCGCCGGCGTTGTTCATCGCCTCGTAGGCCATGCCGGCCGACATCGCACCGTCGCCGATCACGCACACGACGTTGTTGGCGCGCCCGTCGAGATCGCGCGCCACCGCCATGCCGAGGCCGGCCGAGATCGACGTCGACGAATGGGCGGCTCCGAACGGATCGTATTCGCTTTCGCTGCGCCTTGTGAATCCGGACAGGCCGCCCGCCTGGCGAAGGGTCCGGATCCGGTCGCGCCGTCCGGTCAGGATCTTGTGCGGATAGGCCTGGTGGCCGACATCCCAGATCAGCCGGTCGTCGGGCGTATCGAACACGTGGTGGAGCGCCACGGTCAGCTCGACGACCCCGAGGCTCGCACCGAGATGGCCGCCCGTGACCGACACCGCCGAGACCGTCTCGGCCCGCAGTTCGTCCGCGAGCGTCTGCAACCGGCCTGCCGGAAGTTCCCGCAGGTCCGCGGGTTCGCGGATCGTGTCGAGGAGCGGCGTCGTGCTGCTGGCCTGTCGCATGGCGGTCTCCGTCCTTCCGTTGCTGTCCCTCAGGCGGCTCGCGCCAGATGGAGCCGTGCCCAGATCGTCGCCAGCGAGTCGACCAGATGGTCGATGTCGGCGTCGGTATGGAGCGGCGTGGGCGTCACGCGCAGGCGCTCGGTGCCGCGCGGGACCGTCGGATAGTTGATCGGCTGCACGTAGATGCCGTGGTTCGCCAGCAGATCGTCGCTGATCTGCTTGCACTGGACGGGATCGCCGACCATCACCGGCACGATGTGGCTCTCGTTCGCCATCAGCGGGATGCCTGCGGCGGCGAGGCGCGCGCGTACCTTGCGCACGTTGGCCTGCTGGCGCTCGCGCTCGGCCGGGCTGCGCTTCAGGTGCTTGATGCTGGCAAGCGCGCCGGCAGCCACCGCCGGCGGCAGCGACGTGGTGAAGATGAAGCCCGACGCGAAGCTGCGCACGAAATCGCACAGCGCGTTCGACGCGGCGATGTAGCCGCCAAGCACGCCGAAAGCCTTGCCGAGCGTGCCCTCGATCACGGTCAGGCGGTGGCTCAGCCCCTCGCGGTCGGCGATGCCGCCGCCGCGCGGCCCGTAGAGCCCGACCGCATGGACCTCGTCGAGATACGTCATCGCGCCGTGCGCGTCGGCCACGTCGCAGATTTCGGCGATAGGCGAGATGTCGCCGTCCATCGAATAGACCGATTCGAACGCCACGAGCTTCGGGCGTTCCGGATCGAGATCGGCCAGCTTGCGCGCGAGGTCTTCCGGATCGTTGTGGCGGAAGATGCGCTTTTCCGCACCGCTGTGGCGGATGCCCTCGATCATCGAGGCGTGATTGTCGGAGTCGGACAGCACGATGCAGTTCGGGATGCCGGCCGCCAGCGTGCTCAGCGACGCCCAGTTCGACACGTAGCCCGACGTGAACAGCAGTGCGGACTCCTTGCCGTGGAGGTCGGCAAGCTCGCGTTCCAGCAGCACGTGGTAGTGGTTGTTGCCCGAGATGTTCCGCGTGCCGCCGGCGCCCGCACCGCATCGGTCGAGCGCTTCATGCATCGCGCCCACGACGACCGGATGCTGGCCCATGCCGAGATAGTCGTTCGAGCACCAGACGGTGATCGGGGCGCGGCCGCGCTCGCCATAGTGCGTGGCGGCGGGAAACTCGCCCGACTTGCGCTCGAGATCGGTAAAGACCCGGTAGCGGCCCTCCTTGCGAAGACCGTCGAGCTTGCCGGCGAAGAATTTCTCGTAGTTCATGACAGTCTCCGTTTCAGGGACACTTCCACAGCAGCCGGCTCGAATTGCGGAGCCGGCCGTTCGACACGCGAACTGAGTCCCCACTGCCAGATCGCGTTGACAGGCAGCGGGATGACGAGGAACCAGTGCTCGAGGACGCCGAGCGTCAGGATCGTCGCGAGCAGGACGAGCCCGGCGATCTCCGGCGAGCCGGATTCCAGCGCCCAAGCCTGCTGCCAGGCGAATGCCGCGGCGAGCGTGGCGAGCGACACGGAGAGCGGGAACAGCAGGTTCATCGGCTTGCGGGCGAAATAGCTGGCGAGGTAGGCGAGATCGCGGGGCAAGAGCTCCGCGCTGAGATTCGGCACGCCGAGGAACAGGTTGAGCTTGGTGCTGAGGCGCATCGCCCAGAGAGCGGCGAACGTCCAGGCACCGGTCTGGTTCGCGCCCCCCCAGGTGACGGCAAGTATCGCGATGCCGGAAACCGCAAGCGCGATTTCGTGATACAGGATCGTCTGGGTCGCATGAACGAAACGCCGGACGCCGCGGCTGCCGGGCGGGCAGGCCTCGCGACGCGGCCCGGTCACGAACCCCATCAGGAAGCCCATTTCCTGCCAGCCCCAGACCGCGAGCGCGCAGGCGAACGCGAAATAGGCGCCCGCCGCGGATACGTCATCCGCCGTCGCGGCAAGGCCATAGATCGCGGCCGCCAGCAACACCGTCATCCCGCCCATGCTCCACCGGAAGGTCCGCCGCGGCAGACCGTCCAGATAGAGGATGATGCCCGTGCTGAACCACCACGCGACCAGGACGAACAGCACCGGGAGGACGTACTCGGACATTACGGGGACCGCCCTTTCCTACCAGGCCGGCGCCATGCGCACTTGCGCGGGCGTCTCGTTCCGGACGACGGGAAGCGTATAGAGGCGCGCGAACGTCGCCGCCGCAGCGATGCCGTATAAGATGCGGCGCAGCGTCGCGACGACGCCGCCCGTCTCGCGCGCGGCTTCGTTGGCGATGCCGAGCACGCGCAGGCGCTCCATGCAGGCGCGGAACGCCGGATTGTCGATGTCGAGCGAAAACGGGAAGATCTGCGAGGCGCAGGCCGACGTGACGCGGAACACCTCGTAGTCGTAGGCCGTGATGTCCATCCCGAACGCCTTGTAGAGTTCGGGGCGCGTGTGGTCGCGCACGTACATCGTCGCATAGACCGCCAGCAGGAAGAACCGGATCCACAGCCTGTTGCGCCCGTGCAGAAGCTCGGGCTTGGCGCTCATCAACAGCGCGAACGCCTCGCCGTGGCGGTACTCGTCGTTGCACCACTCCTCGAACCACTTGAAGATCGGATGGAAGCGCTTGTCGGGATTGCGCTCGAGGTGGCGGAAGATCGTGATGTAGCGCGCATAGCCGATCTTCTCGGACAGATAGGTCGCGTACATGATGAACTTCGGCGCGAAATACTTGTACTTCTTCGAGCGCTTCAGGAAGTTGAGGTCGACGCCGAGGCCGAAATCCTTCAGCGACTGGTTGATGAAGTTCGCGTGGCGCGACTCGTCGCGCGCCATGTAGCCGAACAGGTCGCGCATGTCGGGGTTCTTCGCGCGCCGCTTGAGTTCGGCGTAGAGCACGCAGCCGGAGAACTCCGACGTGCACGAGCTGATCAGGAATTCGATGAATTCCGCCTTCAGCGCCGGCGGCAGGTCGGTCGCCTCCACGCCGAAGCCGTCGTCGCGCTCGAAATGCTCGCGGTTCCTGTCTTCGGCGAACTCGGCCATCAGCGCGTCCCATTCGGCGCGGATCGGCTCGACGTCGAACTTGTCCACGGCCGCGTAATCGGTCGTGTAGAAGTTCGGCGTCAGGACCGTGCTGACCTGCGCGCGTTCGGTGGAGTCGTTCGGTACGGCAATGCTGGCGGCCATGACTGTTCCCCTGGTCTGATCAGCGGACTGCGGAAGTGACGAGAGAAGTCTCGCGTGCCGCCGACGGCAGCAGGCGCGCGAAGACGTCGAGATTGGTGGGGCCGAACGCCCGGAGGTCGATCGTGCGGCCGGTCGCCGGGTCGCCGAGGATGAGACGGCCGTCGGGACCCAGCGCCAGATGGAACGGGGCCTCGGGTCCGATGTCGCGACGCTTGCGCTCGCGCACCAGCCCGCGGACCGTCGAGCGCAGGAAGCCGTTGGTCGCCGGCTCGAGGCGCGCCACGATGCCGGCGTTCGACGCGTCGACGATGTCGATCCCGCCATCGTCGCGGTCGAAGAACAGGAGGTCGCGCGCCGACTGCGCGGGGCCGGACGCGACGGGAACCTCGAGCCGGCCGAGGCCGGTGAAGTTGCCGATCCCGATGATGGCGAAGGAAATAGCCACGAGGATCCCGAGCCCGACCATCGGCTGGCGCGTGAGATACCCGGCGGGTCTGGCGTCGGTTTTCATGCCGCACTCCCGCTGAGACGCCCGCCCGATCCGACACCGGCATCGGCCGGCATTTCGCCGACGATCCCGCGCACGGCCGGGACGCGGCCGGACGCGGCCGATTCCGCGACGACGGCACGGGCGAGAGTCTGCGCGACCGCCTCGACGTTCCGGATCGCCCGGAATGCCGGTTCGACGCGCGAGACACGCCACGGCCGCACATGCGGCCACATGACGAGGTAGGCAAGCCGCTCGCCGGGGGCCAGCGTCATGACGATGTCGCCGGACCCGTCCGGATTGAGACGCAGCCCCGCCTTCTCGATCACCTTGAACGGGATGTTGAAGGTGATCGGGAGCGCCATGCCGAAGCGCATCACGATCCGGCGTTGCGTGATCGTATAGACCGTCGAGCGGCCCACGCCCCATGCGAAGGCCAGCACCAGGCCGATCGCCACCGCCGAGAGTCCGGCGAGTTGGCCGAAGGCCAATGCCGCTTCCGCCGGCGTCGAGCCGTTGGCGAACGAGTTCGCCACGACCCAGGCAAGCAGAACGCCGAAATACGCGGCGAGCTTGCGGACGTGGAAGCCGCGCCGGGCCAGCGTGTGCCAGTCCGGTGCGCCCTGCCACAGGATCGTCTCGCCGGCCGGAAGCGCCTTCGGCAGGCCGCGGACGGGCTCGAAGTCGAAGTCGTCGTGCCCCTCGCTCACAGCAGCGGCTCCTGTCGCGAGGCGAGCGCGTAGAGGTGGCCGCCGCCGTAGTAGGCCGAAATGCGGTCCTCTTCGCGCAGCGTCACCTGATCGGGCTTCGCCGTCTTCGGCACGCCGGCGAAGTGGTCCGCGCGGATCGAGTCGACCAGCACGGCGCGCCGGTCGGCGACGACGCGGGCGAAGGGCATCGGCAGAAGCACCTTGCCGCCGTTCGAAGCGACTTCGACCTCGAGGTAGCGGATCAGGACTTCGCCCCGGTCGATCCAGATGTCCGTGACCTTGCCGGCGGTCTTGCCGTCGACACCGATGACCGACATGCCGCGCGGATCGGGATCTTCTTCCGCGACCGTGTAGCCGCTGGCCGCGCGCATCGGCACGATCGTCGTGTGGCCGTCGAACGTCATGTCGGGATGGTCGGACCGCTGGGCGTAAGCGGCCGGACCGACCGCGTCGCGCATCGGATCGCCGGTCGGAACGAGCGGCGAGCCCCTGTAGCCGTCGGTCGGCTCGGCCATGACGGTCTCCCGCGCTTCCTTGCGGGGCGCCGTCACGGTGCTGCCGTCGCGCAGCAGATAGGTCTTGGGTGCCGGGATCGGCGGGAAGCCCTGGACGACGATCCGGTCGGAGCTGTCGGACTCGAGCGGATAGCCTTCCCGCTTGTTTTCCTGGTGCAGGTAGTAGATGAGGGCCGCGAAGAACGCCCAGAACACGTAGAGCGTTACTTGTGCCACATCGATGTAGCTGGTGATCGAGCCGGTTTCCATGGCGTTCCTCCGATAGGTGTCCTCGATCTAGCCGGGCAGTTCGGCGAGACCGAATTTGGTTTGCGGTTTCCGTTGGGTGCCGCCGGCGCGCACGAGCGGGCCGATGGCGACGAGAGTCGCGAACAGCAGTGCAATCTCTAGGTGATAGACGACGCTGTAGCCGAGTGCGGGATCGACGAACTCGGGACCGAAGCCGCCGCCGAGCGCGATGCCGCCGACGGTGTCGCAGATGATGCCGCCGAGTGCCACCGACGTGCCTGCGGCCGTCGCCTGGACGGCACCCCAGGCGCCCAGCGCCAGGCCGGTCTGGCCGTTCGTTCGGATCGACATGACGGCCGTGAGCGTGCCCACCGAGAAGAAGCCACCGCCCATGCCGATCAGGATCGTGCCGA
>JBIKWI010000181.1:0-6829 GCA_044356395.1 Tagaea sp.
TGGGACAACGACTGTCGATTCCCGGCAAGGCGGGTCAAGTCGACGGCGTCAAGAAGGGCGCGCGTCGCGCGCCGATAAGCGATGACCTGGAGTTACGGTCGAACGGTCTGCCGCCCACGGAAGAAGTCCGACGGGTCGACGCGCTGCTTGGTCTGCCGAAGCCGCGCGTAGTTCGCGCCCCAATACTGGTTCGACCACTGCGCTTCCGTGAGGTCCTCGTCGGGGTAGTTGACGTAGGCGCCTGCACCGGCAGCCGAGAGACGGGGATACACGTCCCGGTAGAAGCCCTGGATCCAGTCGTCGTTGACCGCGTTCGCGACCGGCGATGGCGTGTTCACGAATCCGAGGAACTGCACCTCGAGCAAGGCCTGCCGGTGGGCGAAGGCAGTCGCGTCGGGGGCGATGTCGCCGACTGCACCGCGCACGGTGAACAGGTTGAGGCTGGCGTAGTCGTCCGGAGTGATCGGCGCGGAGCCGTTGACCCGGCGCTCCATCCATTCACGGATCAGCGGGCCCGTGTCCGCGGGCACGGCGCCGTAGACCATCGCCGACTTGGCGCGATACCACGCGCGGGCCGGCATCTCGTTGGGGGAGCACGGCGGCACGGCGTCGTCCGACGCAGTGAATGACCCGGCGACCATGGGCACGCCGCCGGGGCCGGTGAGGAGCTCGCGCGTGAAGTCGAGCTCCGACTCCGGGCCGTTGCCCCAGGCGAGGAACAGGCAGGTGGATGGGTTCGTGGCCGCCGCGTAGCTGTTGCAGACCAGCGCCCCGGTCACGCTGCGGGGGATCAGGTCCGCCTGCTGCACGTCGATGAGGCGCGCCAGCGCGTCGCCGACGGCCGCGAGCGGCCAGCGCCAGAGGTGCACGCGCAGGGTGCGGTACGGGGCGGCCTCGACGTCGATGGTGGTGGCCACGCCGAAGCTGTTGCCGCCGCCGCCGCGCAGGGCCCAGAAGAGGTCGCTGTCTGCGTCCGGTGCGGCGTCGACGAAGGTGCCGTCGGCGCGGGCCAAGCGCACGGCACGGATGCGGTCGCACGTCAGGCCCAGCGAGCGCTGCCGGTAGCCAAAGCCGCCGCCGAGCGCGAGGCCGCCGAAGCACACCGTCGGGCATGAGCCCGCGGGCAGCGTCCAGTTTCCGTTGCAGCGCAGGTGGCCGTAGACGCGCTGCAGCTGCGTGCCGCTGCCGATCCGGAAGTGGCCGCCGCCGAGGTCCTGGATGACGCTCATCAGCGAGAGGTCGAGCACGATGCCGGATCCGCCCGAGGCGCCGATGTACGAGTGGCCGCCGGAGCGGATGGCCAGGCGGATGCCGTTGGTCCGTGCGAAGTCAATGGTGCGCGAGACGTCCGACTCGTCGGCCACGCGCACGACCATCAGCGGGAACTGGTCGAACCGGCGATGAAAGAGGAGCCGCGCGGTGGCGTAGTCGCCGTCGGTCGGCACGATGACCTGGCCATGGATGCCAGCGCGGAAGCGCGACAGCATGGCGTCGGTGACGGTCGTTGGCGGGCAGGCATCCCCGGAGGAACGCGCGAAACCGAGCCGGGAGAGGGCGCCCGCCGCCAGCAATCCCCCCGAGGCATGCAGGAAGTCCCGGCGGCCGATCATGGAATTGAGGCTACCGGGAGTGTGCGCCGCGATACCCTTCAGGAGTGGGGCAATTGACGAAAACCATCGCGTGTTGCGCGGGGCAGGTCGCCATGTTCGCGGGCGCGCTGTGCGCATCCATGCACGCGCACGCAGGGGTCGAGGACTACCGCGTGGCCCGTTGGGGGTCGGGCGCGGGTGCCGATGGACGCACCTACGCGCTGGTCGTGTCGACCTCCGAGTGGTCGTGGCGGGATGCGCAGTCATTGGCCGCCGCGTGCGGCGGTCGCCTGGCGGCCACGCCCTCGCCCCAGTCGCTTGCGTTCGTGATGGGGATTCCGTTGATTCCGGGCGCCTTCGACTGTGCGGGGCCGTGGCTTGGTGGCCGCCGGGCGCCGGGCGGGCCGTGGCAGTGGGCCGAGGTGGCCGACGCCTTCGTGCCTTTTGCGTGGGCTGCGGGCCGGCCGGCGCAGGCGGGCGCCCTGGAGGCGGTCGTCTGCCTCGGCGGCACCGGCCGGCCGGATGGCACCTGGATCGACGCCCTGCCCTCGCCCGAGGCGGGCCTGCACACGCGGAGCGCGGTCATGGTCTGGGACGCGTTCGAGGACTGCGACTCCGACGGCGCGCCGGACGAACTCCAGATCGCGAAGGATTCGTCGCTCGATGCAGACGGCGATGGCGCGCTCGACGCCTGCGATCAGCCGAGTCCCGACCTCAACGGGGATGGCGTGGTGGATGGCAACGACCTTGGCATCCTGCTCGCGGCATGGGGCGCTGGGACCGGACCCGCGGACCTCAACCGGGACGGCGCCGTTGACGGCAATGATCTTGGCATTTTGCTGGCGGCGTGGACGCTGTAACTCGACGGGACGCCATCACCACAATTCGCCGCGCGCCTCGGCGCTGAGCTGCTCGCGCGGGCCGTCATAGGCCTCGTAGTCGGCGTTGGGATGTCCATCCATCCAGTCGATGAACGCCAGCACGCTCGTGGGTGCGGCGCGTTCGCGCCAGTCGTCGCCGAAGATCACCTTGAGCCCGAGCCAGGCGTGCGCATGGGCGTTGCGCCGGGCGAGGCCCGGGTGCGGCTCGAGGAGCGGCTGAATGCGGTCGGCCACGGCCCGGACGCGGGCGTTGATCTGGGCGAGTTCCTCCGGACGCATGGCGGCTCACGTCGTCCAGTTGGCCAGCAACTCGCCGAGGTCGTTTCCATCGACCACGCCATCGCCGTTCAGGTCGGCCGGGCCGGTCGTCTGGCCCCATGCGCCGAGCAGGATGCCGAGGTCATCGCCGTTCACCACGCCGTCACCGTTTAAGTCACCGGTCACGGGCGGCGGCCCGGGCTCCGTGAAGAACTTCGCCGGGCTGGTGCCGAGGTTGTTCGACCAGTCGCGCGCGGTCACCCAGTACGACACCTGGGCCGCCGCGCCCTGGAACGGGATCACGCCGCGCCACTGGTTGTTGCCGTTCCAAGCCATCGGGGCGGACTGCTCACTGCCGTTGTTGGTGCGCCAGCGCAGCGTGACGCCGCGGTCGTGGAAGCCGCGGTCGCTCGTCATGTCGTCGAGGATCGTGGCGCGCACCGGATGGGTGACGGGCTCGAGACCCGGAGCGACCTGCTCCAGCACGAGGACGCGCGGCGCACGCGTGTCCATCGGCCCGGTGAGGTTCATGTAGATCTTGTTCTGGAACGCGCCGCTCTCGCCCTGGGCGGTGACGATGTCAAAGCGGCCGTCGTTGTCGAAATCGGCGACCTTCACGTCGATCGTGGAGTCGCTGACCGCGGCAAGCAGCGAGGTGTTCTCGGCGAACGCCCCGGTGCCGTTGTTCAGGTAGATCCGCTCCCGCGCGCCGAGACTGCCGACCACCAGGTCGAGGTCGCCGTCCATGTCGAGGTCGAAGAAGCGGCTGTCGTTGTCGTCGGTGGTCGGGTTTGGTGTGATCGACGACGACACGTTGGTCCACGCGGTGCCGTCGCCGTTGTTCTTGAGCAGCAGCTCGCCGTTGCTCGGGCCGGCGTTGATGCCGATGAGGTCGAGGTCGAGGTCGAGGTCGTTGTCGACGTCGAAGAACAGGATGTCCATCTGCTCGGCGACGTTCCCGACGGGCAGGTTGGCCGTGGCGTCGGCGAAGGTGCCGGTGCCGTCGTTGAGGTACATCCGGGGCTGTCCGCTCCCGAAGCGCGTCGTGCCGTTGTTGCAGAAGACGAGGTCGAGGTCGCCGTCGTTGTCGACGTCCCCGAACTGCGCACGCGCGCTCGACATGGTGAACGTGGGCAACCGGGTCGCGGTCTGGTCGCTGAACACGCCGGCGCCGTTGTTGATGAGGAGCTGCGGGCGCTTGTTGAAGTCGTTCGCGAGGACCAGGTCCCAGTCGCCGTCGCGGTCAACGTCTCCGGCCTCGACGCCGCGGTACCAGCCGGTGATGCCGGCGGCACGCGTCGCGGTCTCGTCGGTGAAGCTGCCGGAACCGTTGTTGACGTAGATGCGCACGGGCAGCGCCGTGCCCTGGCTCGAGTAGCCCTGCCCGTTGGCCCAGGCGATGTCGAGGTCGCCGTCGTTGTCGATGTCGACGGCGGTGCACTGGTTCGTGTAGTCCGACTGGTTCGGGAAGCGCGTGGACGTCTGCTGGACGAACTGCTGGGCGGCGGCGGGTGCGGCCGCAATCAGGGCGCCAAAAACGCTAACGGCCCCGATGCCGGTCCTGAGCCTCATGAGCCCCCGCGCCCCGCGGCCGCCTTGGCCGAGCGCACGACGCGCCACAGCTTCGTTGGCCAATCCTTGTCCATGCACGGTCGCTCGATCATCACGAACATCAACACCAGGAGAGGAGCCGAGAGCGCGGCGAACGCAACCGAATAGGCAACCACATCGACCGCCAGAATGCCCGTTGAGAGACGGTCCGCCACGATCTTGCCGAAGGCGCCGATCAGCAAGTAGTGCCAAAGGTAGATCGTGTAGCACATGCCGCCGATGACGTAAATGGCAGGAATCGAGAAAAATCTCGACAGCACGCACCCACGAAACGCTCCCGCGTACGCGAAGAACATCGCCGCACAGGCGATCAGGTGAACCGCTGGTCCATGCGAACGCGCGTCACTTCGGACGGCCGCTACCACGAATGAAACCAATGCAACCCACGCGGCAATGCCGAGTACATCCCATGCGCGCGAACCAGGCTCGGTGGCCCAACGTGCCACGTACAGATCCGCTAGGAGAAACCCGACGAGGAAGTACTGGCCCTGATTGACGATGCTGTGCCCATAGCAAAGATGGGCCCGGTAGACGTCCTGCAACAGGCAGCAAATCACGATGCCCACGGCGATGCATACGCGACGAATCACCACGCGCCGCAGCAAGAACACTGCGGCTAGCGCCGGGGCGATCACATAGAAGCGGGCCTCGATCTCAAGTGACCACGCAACGCTGTTGAGCATCTTGGCCTCGGGCATGAGCAACGAGTGCATGTAAACCAGCGACGCCGCCGCGCTCGCAAGTACCTCGCGGGGCGTTTCGACGCTCGACGCTAGCGCCCACGCGGCGCAGAAGAGGATGTTGAATACGTACGGTGGTTCCAGCCGGGTAATCCTGCGCAGAAAGTAGGAACCGAGGCGCGGTGTGGCCGACGATCGAGATGGATCGAGTCGCGCTCGACAAAAAGGCAGCGCAAGAACGAAACCAGAGATCGCGAAAAAAAGCTGAACTCCGAAGAACCCCACGCTCGCAATCGAGGCGATCGGCGACAGAGGGCCGAGCTCGCTCGAAGGAACGTTCCACAGCTGACCCTTCACTCCGTACACACGAACCGCCACCCATCCCGCGACGTGGAAGACGAACACCCATCCGATGGCGACGAACCTGAGACCGTCGATTACCGGAAGGAAGCCGCCGCCTGAGGTTTGGCGACGAAGCAGATCCGGCGAGATCAGCGGGATTGAAGGCATTTGCAAACAACCGATCGGCGGAGGCGACCCAGGGCACTGGGGAATATAGGCCTCCGGCAACGAAACCTCAGTGAACGCAACCGTATTTTACTTTGTCTCGTATAGTATGCACAACGGAGGTCGAATTGCCCATGATCGAAGGCGAATTCCTGCGTGGTGCCGGTCCGGTGGCGGTGCTCAAGCTGCTCGAGCGCGGCGAGATGTACGGGTACGAGCTGGTCGAGGCGCTCGAGCGCCGCACCGAAGGCGTGCTGGCGATGGGCCAGAGCACCCTCTACCCCATGCTCTACAACCTGGAGGCGAAGGGCTTCGTCGCCGCGCGCTGGGATGAATCCGGCCCGCGTCCGCGCAAGTACTACCGCCTGACGCCGGATGGCAAGAAGCGGCTGGCGGAGGACGCGAAGACCTGGCACCGGCTCACCACGGCGATGGGTGCGCTCGGACTGACCCGCCTCGCGCCCGTGGGGGTCGCATGACCCCGGCCCGCGCCGAGCAGGACGTCGGCCAGCTTCCGGCCGAGCTCGCGGCGTTGGTGCGCCGCGTGACCAAGGCCACGCGGCTGCGGCGCGCCGAGCGGGCCGACGTCATGGCGGAGCTGACCTCGCACTTTGAGGAGGCGTTGGCGTCCGGCAGGTCGTCGGCGCAGGCGATGGACGAGTTCGGTGACCCGAAGGCGGCGGCCCGGGCGCTGCGCGCCGCCGCGATCGCGAAGCGGTCGGCGCTCGACCGCGCCCTC
The DNA here is from genome assembly GCA_044356395.1 of Tagaea sp. Taxonomy (GTDB): domain Bacteria; phylum Pseudomonadota; class Alphaproteobacteria; order CACIAM-22H2; family CACIAM-22H2; genus Tagaea. Next base: position 6,266 of record JBIKWI010000181.1, read on the forward strand.
GGCGAGATGCTGCGATGGACGAGCTGGGCCGCGGTGGCGACGGTGCTCGCCTACGCGGGATTCGTGGCCTACCTGAGCCTTCAGGCTCCGACGATCTCGATGGACGCGCTGGCGGCGCTCGCCGAGCGGACGGCGAAGCCCGCCACGCCGGACGACGACGCGTGGCCCGTCTATCGCCGGGCCTTCCTGGAACTCGACATGGGCGTGGAACCGAAGGCGCGCGACGACGCGGCCAAGGAGGCGGTCGATCGCTGCCCCTGGCCCGGCATGTGGAAGGGGCTGCCGCCGGATCCATGGCCGCTCGCGGCGGCGTGGGTCGATGGCCACGCGACCGCGATCGCGACGCTGCGCGCCGCCGCCATGCGGCCGGTGTTTGGATTCCCGGTCGGGCGCGGGCTGGATGACGCGGACGTTCCGCTCTTCGGACAGGAGGCGATCGACGCCAGCCGCACCATGGCGAAGGACGCGGCGGAACGCGCCGGCGGACTTCGCGGGTGCCTGTTGGGCGTGCGGCTGCCGCACCTCCGAATGGTGCGCGCGGCGGCCCGCATCCTGGTGGTCGAC
>JBIKWI010000182.1:0-6796 GCA_044356395.1 Tagaea sp.
AAGGTTCGCCCGAAAGCCGCCCCTACAAGGTCGGCGTCGGCATCGCCGACATCATGACGGGCATGTACGCGGCCGTTTCGATCCTCGCGGCGCTGCGCCACCGCGACGCGACCGGCGAAGGCCAGCATATCGACATGGCCTTGCTCGACACGCAGGTGTCGTGGCTCGCCAACGAGGGACTGAACCATCTCGTCTCCGGCAAGACGCCGGTGCGGCAAGGCAACGCGCACCCGAACATCGTGCCTTACGACGTGTTCGCCTGCGCCGACGGGTTCGTCATCCTCGCCATCGGCAACGACGGGCAGTTCTCGAAGTTCTGCGCGTTCGCCGGCCAGCCCGGGCTTTCGGCCGATCCGCGCTTCGCGACCAACCCGGCGCGCGTCGCCAACCGCGTCGAACTGACCCGGATCATGAACGAGATCACCGGCGCGAAATCCCAGCGCCACTGGGTCGAGGGGCTCGCCGGCGCCGGGGTGCCCTGCTCGCCCGTCAACGACATCGCGCAGGTCTTCGAGGACCCGCAGGTCAACGCGCGCGGCATGCGCATCGAAATGCCGCATGCCAGCGGCGTCGACGTGCCGCTTATCGCCAGCCCGATCAAGATGTCGAAGACGCCGCCCTCCTATCGCCGGGCGCCGCCGACCTGCGGCCAGCATACGGATGAAGTGCTGGGCGAAGTCCTCGGCCTCAATGCGGCCGCCGTTGCCGATCTGCGCGCACGCGGCATCGTGTGACAATTCGACCGCTGTTCTGCACCCGGCATTTCCGCTAGGTTCGAATCCGAGATGATTCCCGCCCGCTCCCTCCTTGCGTCATTCCGCCGACCGCTGCTGCGCGAAATCGGCCTGCAACTCGGACTGCTCGCGGTCGTCCTGCAGATCGGCCTGACGGTCCTGCATGTTGCCCCGACATTTGCCGGGGTCATCGGCGGGCCGGCGCTCGAGTCAGCCTGGTGCGGCACGACCGATCACGAACCGGCCGTTCCTGCGGCGACGCATGCGCGCGACGTGTGCCCGCTCTGCCAGCTGCCGCCGCTCGGCCCGGTTCCCCCGGCGCTTGCCGACGCGTGCGTGCCTGTCGCGTGGGAAGCCGCGCCTGTCCGGTATTTCCACGAGACGACCGCGATCGAGCCGGTCGGCTTCGCCCGCCCCATCCAGCCGCGAGGTCCTCCGCCGTCTGCCTGAAGCCGAACGTCATCTTTCGATTTCAAGCAACCGGAGAAGATCCATGTCTCTCACGATTCGCGCGGTCGCCGTGGCGGCCGTCGCACTCGGCGTCATCGCGTCCGCTGCCAATGCCCATGTCACGCTCGAACAGCAGCAAGCCGTCGCCGGCAGCACCTACAAGGCCGTCCTGCGCGTGCCGCACGGCTGCGACGGGTCGGCGATGATCCGCCTGCGCGTCCAGATTCCCGACGGCATGGTCAACGTGAAGCCGCAACCCAAGCCGGGCTGGCAGCTTTCGACCGTCCGGGGGCCGCTGGCGACGCCCATCACCGGCGGGCACGGGGAACGCATCACCGAAGGCGTTCGCGAGATCGTATGGAGCGGCGGCAAGCTGCTCGACGAGCACTACGACGAGTTCGCATTCCGTGGGCAGCTTCCCAACAAGCCGGGCGAGACGATCTACGTCGCGACCGTGCAGGAGTGCGAGAAGGGCGCCGAACGCTGGATCGAGATCCCGGCGGCGGGCCAGGGTGCAGGGAGCCTCAAATTCCCCGCACCGTCGCTGCGCCTGACGCCGCGCCCCTAGCGGAAGGACGGGGCCGGCGACACGCAACGTCGCCGGTCCCGCTCTGCCATGCGCATTCCCGCCATCCTGCTAGTGTTCCTTGCCCTGTCGGGCGAGGCGACGGCCCATGCGATGCTGCAGTCGAGCAGCCCGGCCGACGGTGCCGTCCTCGACGGATCGCCCGCGCGCATCGCGCTCCGCTTCAACGAGCCGGTCGTTCCGGTGGCGCTGCGTGTCGTCGATGCGGCCGGCCGCACGTTGCACGGCCCCGACGGCGCACGTACCGAGGGCGATGCGGGCGTGGAACTCGATCTGCCCGCACCGCTTGCGAACGGACGCTACGTCGTTTCGTACCGCGTCGTTTCGGCCGACACGCATCCGGTCGCCGGCAGCATCGTCTTTTCGGTCGGTACGGGCACCGGCGACGTGCAGGTCGACGACGGCGATCCGGCGCTCGACGCGTTCTGGGCGAAGACATCCAAGGCCAACCGCTTCGTACGCGATCTCCTGCTCGCCGTCGGCTGCGGCGGGCTGTTCTTCCTGGTCTGGCTTGCGCCGCCGGGGAGCCGCGTGGCCCGGCGCGCCTTCACCGTCGCGGGGGCATTGGCCGCCGTGGCGACACTCACCGGCGTCGGCATCTCGGGCGCGCGCGTGGCGCTTGCTCCGGGGCTGTTCGACCTGTCGGTCTGGCGGATCGGTGCCGCGACGTCGGCCGGCATCTCGGCCCTGACGATCCTCACCGGCATCGCACTTGTCCTGTCGGGCCGACGGATCGCGACGGTCGCGGGGCTGGTCGCCATGGCCGTCGGTACCGCCTTGACGGGTCATGCCGCGACCGGGACGCCGCGCTGGCTGGTTCCGGGTGCCCAAGCCCTCCACAGCCTTTGCGCGATCGTCTGGATCGGCGCGTTCGTGCCGCTCCTGCTCGGTTGCGTCCGTTGGACCGGGGATGAAGTCGCGCGGGTTGCCGGTCGGTTCTCGCCCCTCGGGATTGCCTGCGTGGCGGGCATCGCGCTTTCCGGAATGGCGCTGGCGGCGACACGCATTCATTTTCCCGAAGCGCTGTGGTCGAGCGAGTACGGGCTCCTGATCGCCATCAAGATCGCCGCGTTCGCCATGATGCTCGCACTTGCAGCCGACAACAGGTTCCGCGCGCTGCACGCCAGCCGGGGCCGGTTCGCGCGCAATGTCGCGCTCGAACTCGCACTGGCGCTTGTCATTCTCTCGACGACGGCAATCCTCACGCACACGCCCCCGTCTGCGCACGGCGAGCACGCCGGGCATGCGGTATCCGAGCGCAACGGTCCGTCGGTGGCGCTGTCGCGCGACGGGCAGGTGCTATTCGTCGAGATCGACGGCACCGTCCTGAACGTCCATTTCGCCGACGCGGCCGGCAAGGCGATCGATCCGATGGAAGTCGCTGTCGAGCTGTCGTCGCCGGCTTCCGGCATCGCCGGCCTGACGCGTCCGGCGCGGCGCATGGGGCCGGGCCACTACCGCATCGACGAGACGAGCCTTTCGATCCCCGGCGTCTGGCAGATCGGCATCGGCGCGCTGGTGACGGATTTCAGGCGGGAGCTGTACGCGACGGAGCTGGTCGTCGTACCGCGGGGCCGCTAGCGGGAAGCGTGCAGCGCGCGGACCTGCTCGTCGGCGAGTGCCAGATCGCCCGCCAGTTCGGCGGCGAGTTGCGCGGCGGCCGCCAGCGGCAGCTCGCCCGACGCACCGCCGGCCGAAAGCGCCAGCAGCTTGTCGAGGATCTCGGCGCACTTAACTTGCGCCGGATCGGGAACGTGGACGTTGCTGCCGGTCGTGACGGTCATCGGAGTCGCACCCTACATGGACGACGCACGCTACGTCGAGGACGGTTAACAAAGCGTTTCGAGCCCGGAAAAACGGGCATTTTGCGGCGCGTCTTGCCTGCCTTGCCAAGCGTCGATATAACGCCGCTTTAATGTCTTCCATCCCGCTTCCGACCGGCCGACTTCGACCGCGCCATCTTCTGGGCATCGAAGGGCTTTCAGCCGAGGAGATCACACTTCTCCTCGATCTCTCCGAATCCTACGTCGAGCAGAACCGGGCGCGCGGTGCCAAAAGCACGCTCCTGCGCGGACGCACGATCATCAACCTGTTCTTCGAGAACTCGACGCGCACGCGCACGTCGTTCGAGCTGGCCGGCAAGCGGCTGGGCGGCGACGTCGTCAACATGTCGGCCGAAGTCTCGTCCATCAAGAAGGGCGAGACGCTGATGGACACGGCCGTGACGATGAACGCGATGCTGCCCGACGTGCTGATCGTCCGCCACCCGGACTCCGGCGCGGTCAAGCTGCTCTCCGAAAAAGTGGACTGCGCCGTCATCAACGCGGGCGACGGCACGCACGAGCACCCGACCCAGGCCCTGCTCGACGCGCTCGCCATCCGCCGCAACAAGAAGCGCCTTCAGGGCCTGCTCGTGGCGATCTGCGGCGACATCCTGCACAGCCGCGTGGCGCGCTCGAACATCCACTTGCTGACCACGATGGGCGCGCGCGTGCGTGTCGTTGGGCCGCCCACTTTGATGCCGACCGCGATCGACCGGATGGGTGTGGAAGTGTTCCACGACATGCGCAAGGGGCTGGAAGGCGTCGACATCGTCATGATGCTGCGTCTGCAGACCGAACGCATGCAGGGCAATTTCGTGCCCTCGGTGCGCGAGTATTTCCGCCTCTACGGGCTCGACTACGACAAGCTCGAGGTCGCCAAGTCCGACGCGCTGATCATGCATCCGGGCCCGATGAACCGCGGCGTCGAGATCGACAGCGAGGTCGCCGACGATGTCGACCGCTCGCTGATCCGCGAGCAGGTGGAGATGGGGGTCGCGGTGCGCATGGCCTGCCTCGACCTGCTCACGCGGAACCTGATTTCCAACTCCGGGAGCCCGGCATGAGGTTCCCGCAGGGCGTCGTTCCCGCCAAGACCGCAGGCGGTCGCGGCGGCCCGCCGGTCGCCTATGTGAACGCGCGCCTCGTCGATCCTGCCGGCGGGAGCGAGACGCTCGGCGGACTCGTCGTCCGGGACGGTGCGGTCGCCGACATCGGCCCGCAGCTTGCCAAGGCAAGCGCGCTTGCCGCCGCCGGCCCGCACGGCATCGAGACGATCGACTGCCACGGCAAATGTCTTGCCCCCGGTCTCGTCGACATGCGCGTGCAGCTGCGCGAGCCGGGCGAGGAGCACAAGGAAACCATCTCGACCGCGAGCGAGGCTGCCGCCGCCGGCGGCGTCACGACGATGGTGGCGCTGCCCAACACGCGGCCCGTCATCGACGACGCGGCGCTCGTGGAGTCGGTCGCCCGCCTCGCGCGCGAGACCAGCCTCGTGCGCGTGCATACCTATGCCGCCGTCACGCGCGGCCTCAACGGCAAGGAGATGACCGAGTTCGGCCTCCTCGCCGCGTCGGGCGCGCTCGGCTTCACCGACGCCACGCACACGATCACCGACGCGCAGCTGATGCGCCGCGCCCTGACCTACGCGCGCAGCTTCGGCCTGCCGATCATCCAGCATCCGGAGGAGCCGCAGCTCGCGCGCGGCGCCATGACCGAGGGCGAGCTTGCCACGCGCATGGGCATCCCCGGCATTCCGGCGGCGGCCGAAGTCATGCAGATCGAGCGCGATCTGCGGCTCGCCGAGCTGACCCGCGGGCGCCTGCATTTCGCGCACGTGTCGACGGCCGAGGGACTTGCCGCGATCCGGGCGGCGAAGGCGCGCGGGCTGGACGTCACCTGCGACACGGCTCCCCACTATTTCGCGCTCAACGAGCTGGCGCTTGCCGACTACCGCACCTTCGCCAAGGTGTCGCCGCCCCTGCGCGGCGAGGCCGACCGGCGCGCGGTCATCGAAGCGCTCGCCGACGGCACGATCGACGCGATCGCGTCGGACCATTCGCCGCACGACCAGGATTCCAAGCGCCTGCCGCTCGGCCAGGCGGCGTCCGGCACGGTCGGGCTGGAGACGCTGCTGCCGGTCACGCTCGATCTCGTCCACAACCGCCAGCTTTCGCTCGCGGCGGCCCTCGCCCTCGTCACCAGCCGGCCGGCGGCCCTGCTCGGGCTCAAGGAAGGCCGGCTTGCCAAGGGCATGCCCGCCGACTTCGTGCTGTTCGACGCCGAAGCGCCGTGGAAGGTCGACGCCAAGAAGCTGCGGTCCAAGTCGAAGAATTCCGCCTTCGACGACCGCCTCGTGCAGGGCCGCGTGCTGCGCACGGTTGCCGCCGGCATCCCGATCTTCGTGGCCGCCTAGATGGCGATGTTCGACCCGACGGCGATCCCGCCGGCCGTGCCCTTCCTGGCGCTGGCGACCGCCATCGGCTACGCGATCGGATCGGTCCCGTTCGGGCTGGTGCTGACGCGGCTTGCCGGTCTCGGCGACATCCGCAAGATCGGCTCCGGCAATATCGGAGCGACCAACGTGCTGCGCACCGGCAACAAGGGGCTGGCGCTCGCCACCCTTCTGCTCGATGCCGGAAAAGGCGCCGTTGCCGTCCTGGCCCTGCGCGCCGTCTGGGGGCCCGACGCGGCACTCTATGCGGGCTTCGGCGCGCTCCTCGGACACCTCTTTCCGGTATGGCTCGCATTCAAGGGCGGAAAAGGCGTGGCGACGACGCTCGGCACGCTGGTCGCCGTCGACTGGGCGGTCGGGCTTGCCGCGTGCGCGACATGGGCGCTCGTCGCGGCGGTCTTCCGCATGTCGTCGCTCGCGTCGCTGCTCGCCGTGGCGCTGACGCCCGTCTATGCCTGGTATCTGCCACGTCTCTGGGCGCCCGGATACGAGATGGGGGGCGACCTGCAGCTCGTCTATTTCGCGATCGCCATCGCCGTCCTCGTCTGGGCGAAACACCATACAAACATCCGTCGCCTGCTCGCCGGCGAAGAACCGAAGATAGGGCAAGGAAAGTAACCTAACCGGAAGTTGACTCGCGGCGGGACCTCGGCGTTAATCCCCCGCATGGCGGACGGGATCCTCAGCGAAGTCGAGCGGCGCGACCGGTTGCGGCTGATACGCAGCGAAAATGTCGGCCCCGTCGCGTTCA
>JBIKWI010000001.1:0-73731 GCA_044356395.1 Tagaea sp.
GGATCGAAACACAATTGGCCTTCTCAAAGAGGCTTCGACACCTTTTACGGGTTCATGGACGGCGAGACGCACCACTTTTTTCCGTCGCGCCTGATGCTCAACAATCAGACGCTCCCGATCGACGAATATCCACGTGATTATTACGCCGGCGACGACTGGATGGATCAGGGCATCCGGTTCGTCAAGGAACTGCGGGAAAGCGACCCCGAGAAGCCGTTCTTTCTCTACGTCGCCAACAATGCGATGCATGGCCCGATCCAGGCCAAGCTGTCGGATATGAGCCGGTATGCCGGCCGATATTCCGGCGGCTGGACCAAGGCCCGCCACGATCGCTACCGCCGCCAGATCGAACTCGGTCTCATCCCCGAAGATACGCGACTGCCCCCATCGGACCCGCGCGTGCCGGACTGGAGCGCCACAGATCCGGCCGACCGCCCGCTGTTCGAGCGACACATGGAAGCGTATGCGGCAATGCTCGACAACGCCGATCAGAATGTCGGCAAGCTGGTCGCGTTCCTGACCCGGATCGGCGAACTCGACAATACGATCATCCTGTTTTCGTCGGACAACGGCGGTACGGATGCCGGCGGCGCGGTCGGCATGGTCAACAATAATCGCCGGTACTCCGGGCTGCCGCTCCAGCCGCTCGATCGCGAGCGGGCGATGGTCGACCGGCTCGGCGGTCCGCAGAGCGTGTCGCTCTATCCGACGGCGTGGGGCGAAGTCTCGAATACGCCGTTTCCCAGTTTCAAGACCTATACCGGTGCAGGCGGCCGGCGTGTCAGCATGATCGTATCGTGGCCGGCGAGGATAAAGGACGCGGGCGCGATACGCCGCCAGTTCATGCACGTGACCGACATCATGCCGACGCTGCTGGATGTCGCGGGCATCGCGCGTCTGGACAGCAATCAGGGGAAGCCGACGCGCGTTCCCGACGGAAAAAGCTATGCGCAGGTCTGGCTCACCGACAGCCCTGCGCCGCGCGACGAACAGTATTACGAGTGCTGGTCGAACCGGGCCTATTTCCGCAAGGGCTGGCTCGCGCGGTCCCTGCAGGTACGCGACATGCCGATCGACATGGACAACTGGACTCTCCACGATCTCGGCAGCGATTTCTCGGAGAGTACCGACCTTGCCGGCGAAAATCCTTCGCTCCTCAAGGAACTTGTCGAAGCGTTCGACGCGGCCGCATGGAAGAATCTTGTCTATCCGCTCGATAATCGCGGACGACCGGGAAAATTCGGGGACGTGCCCGCCTGGCGGCGCGAGCGCGCAAGCCAGCCGCGCCGGTTTCTTCCCGGCGCGCAGTCCGTGCACCGGATCGACGTCGTGCCGATGGTGGCGAACCGCTCGTTCGAAGTGACAGTGCAGTTCGAGCAGCGCCGCGGCGACCAGGGCGTGCTCTGGGCGCTGGGCGACGTCATCGGCGGCATCGTCGCGTATGTCGAATCGGACCGTCTGAATGTCCACTACAACGGGTTCGGGGAACCGGCGAACCTGCCGGGTGTCCCGATCGACGCCGGCGAGCGGACCGCGACGCTCGAGTACAGGGCCCTTGGAAAGAGAAGGGGGGAGGGACGGTTGCTGGTCGACGGGGTCGAGCGCGTCGGCTGGGCGGAACTGTCGCCGACCTTGATGGTCGGTCTGTTCGAGGGGCTCGACGTGGGAATTGACCGTCGGGCGCCGGTCTACTGGGACCTTTACGAACGGCATGGCACGTTCCGCTACACCGGCCGGATCGCCGAGGTTCGCATCGTGCCGGGGGACCCGGCGCCCGCTTGACTATCGCTCAGGAGTTGCGTCGCAACTCGCGGATCGCGAACTCGGCGCAACGCTCGCCGATCATGAAGGAGGGCGCATTCGTGTTCGACGAGACCATCGTCGGCATGATGGACGCATCGGCGACACGCAGCGACCGTACGCCGTGGACGCGCAGTTCGGGATCGACGACCGCCATGCGGTCGTTGCCCATACGGCAGGTTCCGATCGGGTGGTACGAGGTGGCGCCCTGCCGGGCGATATGCTCGATCAGTTCCTCGTCCGACTGCTTGTCCGGGCCGGGGCGGACTTCGCGCACGATCAACGCCTTCAGCGCGGGCTGATCGGCGACCCGGCGTGCGAGCCGCAGCGCCGCGACACTCGTCCGCCGGTCCCGTTCGTCCGACAGGTAGTTCGCGACGATGGCCGGCGCCTCGGCCGGGTCCGAAGACCGTATATGCACGGAACCGCGCGATTCCGGCCGCAGCATGAAGGTCCCGATACCGAATCCGGGGAAGGGATCGACGCGGAACTCGGTCGGATGCCGGGGATCGTCAGCGCTCACATTGTGCATCTGGATCTTGACGTCCGGCCGGTCGAGGGAAGGGTCGGACTTGGCGAGGGCATGGACCATTGCGGTGCAGGCGCTCATCGGACCTTGCCGCAGAAGAAGGTACCGAAGCCCCATAAGCATCTTTCGAAGCGGACTGTTGAGCATGTCGTTGAGCGTGATCGGCTCGCGACACTCGAACGAGATCCGGGTATGGAGGTGATCGCGCAGATTCTCGCCGACACCGGGCAGATCGACGAGCGGAGCAATACCATGCCGGGAGAGGATCTCGGGACTTCCGATCCCCGACAGTTCGAGGATCTGCGGGCTCTGGATCGCACCGGCGCTGACGATCACTTCCCGCTTCGCACGGGCAAACCGGATCCCGTTTCCGAGATCGTACTCGACGCCGGTCGCGCGCCCGTCCTCGATCCGGACCCTATGTGCCCGTGCATTCGTACGGATCTCGAGTGAAGACCTCCCGCGAGCAGGATATATGTAGGCCTCGCGAGCGCCGTGCCGCATTCCGCGCTTCGTGTTGCTCTGGAGATGGCCGACCCCTTCGTATCGGGCGCCGTTATAGTCCGCGTTCGCCGGGATACCCGCTTCGATGCACGCGGAAAGAAAGGCATTGTCGAGTCTTTCGCCGGGAAAGCGGTCGATATGGATCGGTCCTTGCGTGCCACGGAACTCCGGGTCGCCGCCGGCGTATCGTTCGATCTTCTTGAGATACGGCAGGACATCGGAATAGCTCCAGCCGCCGTTGCCGAGCGCCGCCCAGTTGTCGTACTCCGCCGGCTCGCCGCGAACCCAGAGCATACCGTTGACCGTCGACGAGCCGCCGAGGATCCGGCCGCGCGGCCAGTACATCGCCCGATCGCCCATCCGCGGCTCGGGCTCGGTGCGGAAGCGCCACATGCCGCGCTGGGTCAGCAGGATGTAGCCGGCACCGAGCGGAACCCGGAACCATATCCACGGATCGTCCTCGCCCGCCTCGAGAAGAAGAACACTGTTCGCGCCGGATTCGGACAGCCGGCTCGCGACGGCGGAGCCCGCCGATCCGGCGCCGATGACGACGAAGTCGTGTTCCGTTTCGTGGCTGGTCACTGGAGCGTCTCCTTGGAAAAAGTTCAAGAAACAGGATTGCGCCCGGACAACCGGACTGATAATGTATCCGGTAACATAATATACAAAACGAGGAAACCGCCGCAAAAACGCGATCGCAAGGATGCCCGTACGCGCACGTCCGGAACGGAAATTCCTCCGACTCCGGTTCGGCGGGTACGCGAAAACGTCCGCGATCCCAGATAGGGAGAAATCGGCCATGGGTATCACTCGACGCGACTTCATGGGTGCAGCGACAGGTTCGGCGCTTCTCGCGGTCGGCTCCAGTCCCGGGCGGGCGCAATCCTCGACGGTCGGATCGGACGTTCTCCTCCCGGGGCAACCCTACCGCGGCACGACCCTGAACTTCATCAGCCTGAACTATCTGTTCAGTACGGGCATACGAACCGTCCTTCCGGCGTTCCAGGAACAGACCGGCATCAAGGTCAATTTCGAGCTGCTCGGCACGCTCGACAATCTCCAGAAGCAGCAACTCGAACTGTCGACCGGTTCCAGCGCATACGACGTCTACCAGATTCCGCCCTTCAATCGGCCCGCGTACCACAAGGCCGAGTGGCTGGCACCGCTCGATCCGTTCCTGTCGAATCCGGCGCTGACTCCGGCTGCCTACGAGTTCAACGATTTCTTCCCGATCTCTGTCGCGCAGGGCGTTTCGTCGGGCAAGAGGTACGATCTCCCGATCTTCTCGGCCACGATCCTGCTGTACTGGCGACGGGATATCTTCGCCAGGGCTGGACTCACCAAGCCCCCAGAGACGTTCGACGAGATGATGGAAACCTGCCGGATCCTGCGCGAGCGGGTGCCGGATGTGGCACCGATCGGTCTGCGCGGCGCCGCCGGAGTCGAAGGAAACCTGTGGCCGTTCCCGATCCTCCTTTACGCGCAGGGCGGAAAGTTCTTCCGGAACTTCCCGAGCGACATGCGTCCGGCACTTTCGGACCCGAACACGGTGAAAGCCGTCGAGATGTGGTCGACGCTTGTCCGCCAGTATGGCTTTCCCGGTTCGGTCAACGCGACGCACGAGGAAGTCATCGTCGCGATGCAGCAGGGTCGGGTCGCGATGGTCATGGACGGCCACCCGCTTGCAAACCTGTTCCTCAGTGCCGATCGTTCCCAGGCCCACGGCAAGACCGGAATAGCACCCGTGCCGCGCGGCCCGGCCGGCCGCTTTCCCGCCTTTGCCGAGCATGGGATCGGTATGGCCAAGAACGCACGCAACAAGCCGGCGGCGTGGGAGTTCATCAAGTGGGCGACAAGCAAGGGAGTGTTGCTCGATCTTGCGATGCGCACGCCCTATGTCGCGTCGCCACGGCGCAGCACGGTGGACAATGCCGATTTCCAGAAGAAGAACAATTTGGCTGACGGCGAGTACCTTCCGGCCGTCCGGCGCATGCTGGAGGAGCGCTCGCCCGTCTATACGCCGCCGATCCCGGAATGGGGCGAGGTCGGCGACGCGATCAGCAACGCTATCAGCCGCGCGACGATCGGCCGGCAGTCCGCGGCGGACGCGATGCGCCAGGCCGACGGCGAAGTCGAGCGCATACTGAGGCAGGCTGGGTACTTCCGCTAGGTAACGCCGCGTGAGCCGGACCGGACGCGAAAAAGGTACGCAGATCGTCATGGTGGCGCCGCTGGTGGCGGCGCTGCTTTTTCTGACAGTCATTCCGCTTGCCTTCGCGGTTCTCGTCAGTTTCACCGATCTCCGGCTCAACCGGCTTGCGCGATGGGACTGGATCGGCTTCGAGCACTATGTCCGTCTCGCCACCGACGCGCGTTGGTGGACGACGGTCTTTAACGGTCTCATCTATATCGTCGTTCCGACGGCCTTGCAGATGTTCCTCGGGCTGTCGCTCGCACTTCTGCTTCACTCGGCCATACGATCCCTGAAGGCCATACGGTCGCTGTTCATCCTGCCGATGGTGCTGCCGCCCGTCGTCGTTGGCGTCCTGTGGAAGGCTTTTCTTATCCCCGACCTCGGCGGCCTCGACTACTTCATGTCTCTCCTCGGCCTGCGGACGCCGGGCTTTCTCGAAACGGCGAACGGCGCAATGGGCGCTCTCGTCCTGACCCTGACATGGGAGTGGACGCCGTACGTGATGCTGCTTCTGCTCGCCGGACTCGAGTCGTTGCCGCAGGATGTCTTCGAGGCGGCGCATATCGATGGCGCGAGCTCCTGGCAGGTGCTGCGCCACGTGACGATCCCGATGCTGATGCCGACAATCCTCGTCGTCCTGCTTTTCCGGATCATCGAAAGCACGAAGGTGTTTCCGGTAATCTTCACGATCACCGGCGGCGGCCCGGGGAATGCGACCGAGAACATGGATTTCTACGCCTACCTCACGGGATTCCGGTACTTCGACCTCGGTTATTCGGCGACGATGCTCGTCGTCATCCTGCTGATGATGGCGGTCATCTGCGCGCCGCTCTACAGGTCGCTGGTCCGCCCGCAGATGCAGTCGTGAGCCGGCTCCCGGAATGATCGTCCGCCGCAGACTTCCGGTCGTCGCGATGTCGCTTGGAACGCTCGTGTTCCTGGTCCTGATCCTGCTTCCTCTATTCTGGATCGTGCTGCTGTCGCTGAAGACGCAGTTGCAGGCGTTCGACCGGACCCAGGTCTTCATCTTCTGGCCGACCCTCGACAACTACCGGCGCCTGCTGGAAGACGGGACATTCATGTCCTACCTTGTCAACAGTGTCGTCGTGGCGATCGGCACGGTCGTCGTCTCGCTTGCGGTTGGCGCACCGGCTGCCTATGTCGTGTCCAGATCCCGCTGGCGGGAGTTCCGCAACATCGCGCTGGGCTATTCCCTTTTCGTCCGGATCGTGCCGCCGACCGTCTTCATAATCCCGTACTTCTTGGCGGCGCGCGCTTTCGGAGTCAACGATACGTGGTGGATCCTGATCGTCGCGTATGCGAATCTGAACATCCCCCTCGTCATGTGGTCGCTTTGGAGTTTCTTCAACGACGTGCCACGCGAACTGGACGAAGCCGCCCGGATCGACGGGGCAGGCCATTGGCAGATATTCCTCAAAGTCATCCTGCCGGTCTCCGCACCGGGTTTGACCGCAACCGCCATCCTGACGTTCATCATGGCGTGGAACGAGTTTCTTCTTGCGCTCGTCCTCACGAGCCGCGAAGCGCGGACCCTTCCCGTTGCCATCGTCGGCTTCCTTGCCTATGAAGGGGCCGACTGGGGGCTTGTCTCGTCGGGTGCGGTTCTCGTGATGGCGCCGATCGTCGTGTTCACCGTATTCATCCGGAAGTACCTCGTCCAAGGCCTCGTCGGCGGGGCGCTAAAAGGATGAAGCCCAGATCGAATCCGACCCGGCCGGGACGGGCGCGGATCCGCGACGTGGCCGCGATGGCGAAAGTGTCGACGATGACCGTCGCTCGCGTGCTTCGGGATCCGGAGAGGGTCTCTGCAGAGACGAGAAAGCGGGTGGAGGCGGCACTGAAGTCGACCGGCTACACGCCGGATCTCGTCGCGCGCTCCCTGTCCGTGCGGCAGACGGGAGTCGTGGCTGTCCTCGTGCCGCATCTGGGTCACTCCAGCTTTACCGAGACGATCCAGGGGATGTCCGACGAGCTTTCCGACGACGGTTTCCACATTCTCGTGGGTGCAACGGGCTTCTCGCTCGAGAAGGAAGAGGCGATCGTCCGGGCTTTTCTTTCCCGGCGTGTCGATGCGATCTTCCTGACGGGAACGAGCCACTCCGCATCGACCGTCCGTCTGCTCGCCACGGCCGGAATTCCGGTCGTCGAGGGCAACAACATACCGGACACGCCGCTCGATCTTGTTGTCGGGTTCTCGAACGAGGTAGCTGCCCGGGCCGCGACCGAGCATCTCGTTTCGAAGGGTCATGCGAGGATCGCGCATATCGGCCTCGACGAGCGGAACAATGATCGTATGCGTGACCGCCATCTCGGCTATGCCCGGGCGCTCCGGTCGGCACGTATCCGCGTCAGGCCGGAGTGGTCGATCGTCACGGATCTGGCCGTCGAGGCCGGAGCCCGGGCTTTGCGCCAGCTCTTGTCCATGAAGCCTTCGCCGACCGCGATCTTCTGTGCGTCCGACGTGCTCGCGATCGGCGCAGTCCAGGAATGCAACAGGCTCGGAATCCGGATTCCACGCGAAATCGCGATCGTCGGGTTCGACGATCTGGAGTTTGCCGGCGAGCTGATTCCGGCCCTTACGACAATTCGGATCCCGCGCTACGAAATCGGCCGCGCGGCGGGAAGGATGTTGCGCGACTGCCTTGCAGGCCGTCGCATCTCCAAGCGGATCGTCGATCTCGGATTCGAACTGGTCGTCCGCGACAGTGCGTGAGTTCACGACATTTCGCGTGCCGGCCGCCAACCGGAAGAGCGGGGCGTGACATGAAAATGACCGTCGGATTCATCGGAATCGGAACGATCGGTGCGCCGATGGCGCGCAACATCCTGAAGGCGGGTTTTCCGCTGATCGTCTGCGACAGCAATCCATCTGCCATGGACGCGTTCGCGCGTACCGGCGCTCGGACGATGGCCCGACCGTCCGAAGTCGCCGCTGCCAGCGACCTCGTGATCACGATGCTTCCGGATTCGCCGGATGTCGAGGCCGTCGCGACGGGACCGGACGGGATCGCTTCGGCAATCCGCCCGGGCCGGATCTACATGGACATGAGCACGATCGATCCGGGAACGACCCGTCGTGTCGGCGTGGCGATGCGGGCGGCCGGTGCGCGAATGCTGGATGCGCCGGTCGCCCGCGCCGTCGAGGACGCGGAAAAGGGAACGCTTGCGATCATGGTCGGCGGGGAGCCGTCGGATGTCGCCGAGGTCCGGCCGGTCCTCGACGTGATGGGGAACTACATCGTCCATGCCGGCCCGCTCGGCAACGGCCATGCGCTCAAGCTCGTGAATAACTATATCTCCGCCGGGATCCTTGCCCTGCATGCAGAAGCCCTCGCGTTCGGGATGAAGGCCGGACTGTCTCTCGAGAAGATCGTGGAGTTGGTCGGCAGCACGGGCGCATCCAGTGCGCAACTTCTCAAGATCCAGCCGGTGAAGAGCTATGTCGGGGACTTCCGGCGGGGATTCATGACCAGACTGGCGGCAAAGGATGTCCGCCTGGCTCTGGCGATGGCCAAGGATGCCGGTGTCGGTACGCCGGTCGGCCTGGGGCTGCAGTCTGCCCTCAAGGAGACGTGTGAAAAGGGCTATGACACAGACGACATTTCGAGCGTCGTGCGGCTGCGCGAGGACGAGGCGGGCATCAAGGTCCGCTATGCGGGAAAGACCTAGCGGCTAGATGGCCGCGAGCCTGTAGATGCGCCGTGCATTGCCACCCTCGAGCGCCAGACGATCCGGAATCGGCAGCGCCGCCCTGTCGAGCAAGGTCCGGCTTGCCGAAGCCCATCGGGCATAACCGCCACGCAGGTTGATGACCGGCCAGTTGCTGGCCCACATGATCCTTGCCGGGCCGAAGCATGCCAGCAGGTGTCGAAACGCCGGTTCGAGCATTTCCGCTTCCCAGTTTTTCGGTGCTTCCTCGGCAAGTCCGGAAAACTTCGTCGAGACCGACGGAAAAGCGGCGATCCGTTCGATCGCATCGGTCCAGTCCCGTCTGTCGGTTCGCCGCAAGGGCGCACTCGCGCCATGATCGACGACGATGCGAAGATCCGGAAATGCAGCTGCGACAGCCGCGATCGCAGTCGCGTGTTCGGCGCGCGCAATGACATCGAGCGACAGACCTGCCTCGACAAGTGCCGCGAGGCCGGGGCGAATTCGGTCTTCGGCGAGCCAGTCGACCGGATCGACACGATTTAGCATGGCCCGGACGCCGACGATCTTCGGACGTGCGGCGAGTGCGCGGACGCACTCGCGCACATCGCCGGCGGAAAGATCGACCCATCCGACGACTCCGCGAACTTCGGCGATGTTCGCGCTCACGTCGATCAGATGATCCGTCTCGCCGGAATCCGGGGCGGACTGGATCGCAACCGCGCCGGTCACTCCGGCATTTTCCATCAGCGGCCGCAAGTCGTCCGGCATGGCCTGACGCGCGAGCGACGGCTCACGACGGACAATGAGGATGTCGTCCTTGCGATGCATGTCCCAGAAATGCACATGTGCGTCGATCATGGCAACGGACACGCCCGGTCGATGAGACCGGTCTGCTGGAGCGATCGCCAGAATGCTCCTGGAATGGGAACCTCGAGCATGTCGAGGCAGTCCCGGAGTTCGCGGGGACTGCGTGCGCCCAACAGAAGGGTCCGGATGGCCGGATGTGCGAGCGGAAACTGCAACGCCGCTGCCCGGAGCGGAATGCCGTAGCTCGCACAAAGCGCTTCGATCGATCGCGTCCGTTCCAGAATGGCCGCAGGTGCCGGATCATAGTGGAACACGGCGCCTGCGACCGCACCGGTCGCGAGGATGCCCGAGTTGAAGACGCCACCGACGATCAGCCGCGTGTCCGCACGCTCGGCGACCGGGACGAGACCGAGCATGGACTGGTCGAGAAGCGTGTATCGGCCGGCGACAAGGACGGCGTCGAAGCGGGCCCGTGCCATCAGGTCGAGCGGCGCTTCGACCTTGTTAGCCCCGATCCCGATGCCGCCGATCCTGCCGCTCGAACGAAGTCGTTCGAGTTCCGGGTAGGCCGCCATCGCTGCGTCCGTCCGGCCTTCGACGTCGTGGAGATGCACCAGGTCGAGGCGATCGGCGACGAGCCGCCGAAGACTGTTCTCGATGGAGCGTCGTGTCGCATCGGGCGAATAGTCCCAGATGTCGGCCGCCCGGCGGACGCCGCCCGGCGGAGCGGCGGCTTGCCCGTAAGGCCGGCTTACACCTGTCTTCGTCGAGAGGAAAAACGCATCCCGCGGTCGGCGCGACAGTGCGCGGCCGATCCTCTCTTCCGAGAGTCCGCCGCCATAGAGCGGCGACGTGTCGAACGTCCGGATGCCTGCGTCCCAGGCAGCGTCGATCGCGGCCAAGGCATCCGCATCGTCGACCGGATCGAAAAGCACGCCTAAGGCGGCTCCGCCCAGACCGAGGCGCTCGTAAGGAATTCTCATCGCTGGACGATCCCCCAGCGCTGGACCGTCGCCCGCTCGAGCGGGACAAACACCAGCCGATCCATCACCAGCCAGATCAGGCCGATCGCGATCATGCCGATCAGGACCGTTTCGGTGCGATACCACTGGACTGCTTCGATCGTCATGTATCCGAGACCGTTTGTTCCGGCGATCATTTCACCGGCCACCAATGCCCGCCACCCGTAGGCCATTGCGGTCCGGAACCCGACGATTAGCTGGACCAGCGCGCCAGGCAGAATCAGGACTGTGGCAAGGCTCAGACCGCGTCCGCCAAGCGAGCGGACGGCGCGGTGAAGCGCCTGCGGGATCGCCTGCACGCCGATCACCGTGTTGTAGAGCATTGCGAAAAAAATCGTGTTCGCGATGACGAAAACGACCGACCCGATGCCGATGCCGAACCAGATGATCGCAAGTGGTACCCACGCGATGCCGGCGATCGATTGGAGGAAAGTCAGCAGGGGCTTGAGCGTGTCCGCGACGTGACGGTTGAGCGCGATCGCGATGCCGAGCGGCACGGCAATGCCCGCACCCAGGGCGAAGCCGAGCGCGAGACGGCCGAGAGAGCCGGCGATATGGCCTGCGAGCGTTCCGTCCGCCGCGATCTCCCGCAGATGTATCCATACGTCCGGTAGCGGCGGCAGCATGTAGGAAGGATAGTCGATCGCAAGGGGCAGGATTGCCCAGATCGAGAGCGCCAGTCCGAAAGGCACGAGCCCGATGAGCGAAGCGGCTTTCATGCGCGCTGCTCCGCCTCGATCACGAGACCCCAGCGCTCGACGGTCGCCCGCTCGACGGGCTTCAGGTAGAACTGGTCGATCAGCAGCCAGAGCAGGCCGACCGAGATCATGCCCACGATCGTGCGCGCCGTCTGCTGGGTCTGTGCGCCTTCGAAAATCAGGTAGCCGAGCCCGGTCTTCGCCGCGACGATCTCAGCGAAGATCAGTCCCCGGAACGCGAAACCCGCACCGACACGCAGGCCAGTGATGATGCTCGGCAGGGCTGCCGGCAGGATGACGTTGACCAGCACCTGCCATCGGTTCGCGCCAAGAACCCGGACGGCGTTGATCAGCGGCTGCGGAACCGTGCGGACCCCTACCAGCGTGTTGTAGACGACAGGGAAGAACACCACATAAGTCAATGCGATCAGGATCGTCTTGTAGCCGTAGCCCCACCAGATGACGAATATGGGTATCCATGCGACCTCGACGATCGCGAAGAGGAAGTTGATCGTCGGCGACAGAAGACGCGAGGCGGTCGCGTTGAGCCCGATGAGGATGCCGAAGAATATGCCGGCGCATGCGCCGATCGCGACGCCTACCGTATAGCGCTCAAGGCTGTCGATGATATAGACCGGCAGGATCCCTTTGCGCACGAGATCGACGAATGCAGCCGCGACGTCGGAAGGTGCCGGATAGAAGTACGGCTCGAGCCCGACAAGCGGGACCGATATCTGCCATGCCGCCAGGAAAAGCAGGATGCCGAGCGCGCCCTTTGCAGGGCGTTCGAGCTTCTTGCGCAGCGGAATGCCGGAGGACGCTATCGACCCGGCCATTTCCGCACCCCGCGCACCCAGTAGGCGGCTGCGGCTTCGCGCAGCGCCGTCGGGTCGACATCCATCAGGAATATCTCCGTGCCGCGCACCTCGATCAGGCGACCGATGGCTTGGAGCCGGGTCACGTGAAATCCTTCCGGCGCGAACGCCAGCGTAACGATGTAGTGATCCTTGGCTGTTCCAACCCCACCTGCTTGAGCAAGGGTGTCGGCATGGTAGCGCCCCCACGCCGTCCATGCCGCTGCGACGGCAAGGACAGCGATCGTCGCGGCAAAAGTCCGGAAAAGCGGGTGCCGGCGGTCGATCATGCGGCCTGCCGGTCCACGCCGCGGACCGAAGCGAGGACATGATCCTTGATGCGGGCGAACTCGGCATCTGTACCCAACTGCGACCAGATACGCCGGTCGCGGGCGATCGGCACATCGACGATTTCCTTCACGCGACCGGGCCCGGGTGTCAGCACGGCGACACGGTCGCCGAGAAAGCATGCCTCCTCGACGCTGTGCGTGACGAAAAGGACCGTGATTCGCGCGGCAGCCCAGATACGAAGCAACTCCTCCTGGAGTGTCATCCGGGTCTGGGCATCGATGGCCGCGAACGGTTCGTCCATCAGCATGACCTCCGGCTCGTTCGCCAGGGTCCGTGCGACGGCCGTGCGTTGCTTCATGCCGCCGGATAGTTCGTGGGGATATTTCTGCGCTGCGTCCGCCAGATTCGCCATTTCCAGATAGTGCCGCGCACGCTCGTGACGCTCGGCCTTCGGGACGCCCTTCAACTTGGGGCCGAGCGCCACGTTGTCGAGCACCGTCATCCAGGGAAGCAGCGCGTACTCCTGGAACACGACGCCCCGATCGGCGCCCGGACCGTCGATCGGCCGCCCGTCGAGAGTGAGGATCCCGGCGCGCGGCTTGAGGAACCCCGCGATCGCCGATATCAGCGTCGACTTTCCGCAGCCGCTCGGACCAACGACGCAGAAGAACTCGTCGGCGAGGACATCGAGCGACAGGCCGTCGACCGCGACGTGGCGCTCGCCACGCGTCTCGTCGCGGTACTCCAGCCTGAGATCGCGCGCGGCGATCCGGACATTCGTCATCGTTCCGGCCCTCTCAGAGGCGCCGATCCGCCGGGACCGGCTTGAGATCCGAGAAAAACTGCGGTGCCGTCGCTTCGACGTGCTTGTAGAACTGCGCGTCGACCACGCTTGCGGCCGGCAGGGAACGGGCCATCCGCTTGTCGGCAACGAGGGCCGGTATGGTCGTCTTGTCGTAGCCTTCGAGGGTGTTCTTGGTCACCCGCAGGTCGTAGAGCGAGTTCCGGATGGCCACCTTCATGATGTCCATGTCGATGCCGGTGATCCAACGCATGTTGATCTCCGCTGCCGCGTCGTAGTTCTGGCGCAGCCACTGGTGCGCCTCCGAGAACGCGACCATGAAGCGGCGGAGCTGTTCCGACTTCTGGGCGATCGTTGCGCGTGTCGTCAGGATCGATCCCGGATCGTAGCAGCTCTTGCAGTTGCCCCGGATGACTTCGATGGCGCCGGGCGTGCGAAGGGTCGCCACTGTCGCCCAAGGCTCCCATGCCGCGACGGCGTGCACGTCGCCTTGGCGAAGAGCCGTGGCCGTGTCCGCCGGCCGGATATTGACGAGCGTCATGTCCGTGTCCTTGAGACCGGCCTGGGCGAGTATTCCGAGAAGATAGCCCTCCGCACCCGTCCCGCGTGCGAGACCGATTTTCTTGCCCCGCAGGCTCTGCAGATCGTCCTTGCGGACGCCACCCTGCGGTGTCGTGATCAGCGCATTGTTCTGCGAGTAGTTGGTCGACAGCGCGTCGCCGTGCAGGTGTCCGATCAGGACGATGGGCTGGCCGCGCGACACGCCTGCCAGAAACGGGATCGATCCCATGATGTTGACGTCCTGCGCATTGGCGAGCAGTCCGTTGATCATTTCGACGCCGGTCTGATACATCACGATCTTCGCGTCGAGGCCGTGTTTGGCGAATATTCCGCGTTCGACGCCGATGAAGGCGGCGGCGTGATCGGTTGCGTAGGCCGCGCCGATCTTGATCTCGAGCGGCTGGGCCGTTGCCGCGCTTGCGCCAAGCAGCGCGATTGCGGCGATCAGTTTCTTGAACATCTTTGTTTCCTCCTGGTGTCGTTCGGCTCTGTCGGCCGTTGCTTCAGTTTCTGTCGAGGCGGTTCTGCTCCGGTTTCGTCGGCCATAGGTAAGCGTTGGCCGGATTCGTCCGGCGGGCCCAGGCGCCGATCACGTCCTTGTCGAGACGGCGGGCACGCATGCGGGCATCGACGTCGTCCGGCGACCAGTCGGCGAGCAATCGTTCCAGCAGGCGTGCCAGGATCGGCGTGTGAGCCGGCGATTCGGCGAGGTCGTACAACTCGTCGGGATCGGATGCGAGATCGAAGAGCTGCGGCCGGTAGCCGTGGTAGTAGACCAGCTTCCATCGGTCCCGGCGAAGCATGCGCTGGCGCACCGCCATTCCGCCGGTCCAGACCGGAACTTCATCGGTGCAGTATTCTGATACGGTTTCGTCGAGCCAGGGGGCCGAGCCGTTCTTGGCCACGTCGAGAAAGCTGCGTCCTTGCGAACCGGGAAGAGGCGGCGCACCCAATGCAGCGAGCATCGTCGCGGTCAGATCGACGAGATTGACCACCTGCGAACGGCGTTGTCCTGCCGGAATCGTCCCGGGCCAAGACAAGATCATCGGGACGCGAACGGACTCCTCGTAGAAGGTGTGCTTCCACCAAAGTCCGCGCTCGCCGATTTGGTCGCCGTGGTCCGTCGTATAGACGATCAATGTATCTTCGGCGAGACCGTTGCGGTGAAGGGCAGCGAGCACATCGCCGATCATCGCGTCGAGCCGGTATGTCAGCGCGTAGTATGCGGCGCGCGCACGATGCACGTCTTCCGGGTCGACGGTCTCGATGCCCCTGTTGGCGCGCCACCATGCAAGCCACGGATGCTCGGTGCTCGGCAAAGGTGCCGCGATCCGCGGCCGGCGGACCTTGCTCGCGAACAGTTCGTAGTCTGCCGTCGTCGCGACATAAGGCGGATGAGGCAGCATGAAGCCGACGGAAAGCGCGAACGGATCGTCATTTCCGGACCTGCGTTGCATGCCAAGTCGGTCGATGTACGCGATCGCTGCCCGGGTCACGTCCCGATCCTTGATCTCGTAAACGCTTTCCCCCGGGCCGCTGCGTACGACACTCGTACGGTGCGGATCGTTCGTTTCGTTGAGCACGCCCATATCGTGACGCGGAACGCCGCCCCAATTGGGACTATGGTCGCCGATTTCGCGTTCCGTATAGCCGTGCAACTGGTCCGGACCCATCGCATGCAGGCGACCGATCAGAATGGGCCGATAGCCGGCTGCGCCCAGCGCGTGCGGCCAGGTGGCCCTGTCGGACGCGAGAAAATCGTCATTGGTCCAGCAGTCCTGGGCCGACGGGTGTCGCGCCGTCAGCATCGACATGCGGGACGGCACGCAGATCGGCGAAGGGCAATAGGCGGCGTCGAACGTGACTCCGGTCGCGGCGAGCGAGTCGAGATTGGGCGTCTTGGCGATGCTATCGCCGTAGCAGCCCGCCACGTGGAACGCGTGTTGGTCGGAGAACAGGAAAAGGAGGTTCGGCCGCTTCTTCATGGCGCCAGTCCGACGGCCCGTTGATGCGCGATGGTCAAGTGGCGGTCGAGGGCGGTCGCGGCACCCTCGGGGTCGCGCGCGCGGAACCCGGCAATCACGGCCATGTGCTCTTCGATCGCCGGCCGCACGCGCTCCGGGGTGAAGCGGCGATGCAGGCGAGCCAGACGGATCTTGTCGAAGTTCAGGCGATGGACATCCGATAGCGTCCGGTTTCCGAGCCGGTCGATGACCAGATCGTGCATCATCCAGTCGACCCGAAGTGCCTCGTCGAGCGCTTCCCGATCGGGGTTCGGGCGGATGCGCTTCAGCACGCGAGCCGTCTGCGCCTCGAGATCGCGGATCAGCGACATGGGCGCTTCGGTCGCGAAATGACGTGCAGCGGCAAGCTCCAGTATCCGCCGCAGCCCGAACGCTTCGTTCAGCAAGGCGACATTGACGTCGGCGATCTGGATGCCGCGCTGCGGGATCAGCCGGACGAGCGCTTCGGCTTCGAGCTTCTTGAGGGCCTCGCGAAGCGGGCCGATGGGGACCTTTACGATCTCGCTGAGTTCGCGCTGCGTGATGAACTGCCCGGGCTCGAGGGCACGCGCGAAAAGCCGCTCCTTGAACCGATCATAGGCCTTGTGGCGCAACATCGCTTGGCTCATGTTTCCATCTATAACTGAGATATCAGTCATATCTCAAGCGCCGATTCTCCGACGGAAGGAGCGAAACATGGACACCGCCAACCCGATCGGGCCATTGCCGGCTGCCGAGAGCGTCGCGTTCTGCCTGCGCTTGCGGCCGGGCACCGAGGCCGAGTACCAGCGGCGACACGACGAGATCTGGCCGGAAATGCGCGCGACGATCGTGGGCGCGGGAATCCTCCATTTCGAGATCCACCTGATGCACGAATACGGTCTGCTGTTCGCGTTCGTCGTGCGCCGCGGCGACCATTCGATGGATTCTTTCCGCGGCAATCCCGTCTGGCGGCGATGGCAGGCACACATGTCCGACATCCTTCTTCAGGACGGCGACAGTCCGCTGCGGATCCCGCTGGAGCGCGTCTTCAGCCTGCGCGCAGGAACGGCCTAGAACGCTGCCAGGAACGGCGGGCGCGCGGAGTAGGGCACGCGGATAGCGAGCAGATCGCCGGCAAGCGGCTGGCGTGCGAGTTCCTGTGCGGACAGGACACGGCGCTGGGAAGTCACGAACAGCGTGCGTCCGTCGGGTCCGCCGAGCGTGGGCATCGTGGGGCGCGATACGGGTAGTTCGACGACGAGGTCGAGCATGCCGTCGGGTCGAAAGCGCTCGATCCTGCCGGCTTCGATGAGCGCGACCCACAGCCCGCCTTCGGCATCGATGCAACTGCCATCCGGCGCGCCTGTTTCCGGGAACTGAACGAACGGCCGCGCTGGACCGGCCAATCCGGACGCCGGATCGTAAGCCGCGACTTCGATCGTGCGGCTGCGCGTGTCGCAGAAAAAGAACCGGGAGCCGTCCGTCGAGAAGTCGATCGCGTTCGGTATGCGGATCTCCGTACGGATCCGGTCCAGCCGACCGTCGAGGTCGAGGCGATAGAGCGAACCGACTGGCGCGCCGGAGCCGGACTTGTCCATCGTTCCGAACCAGAGTCGACCGGCCGGATCGGGCTTTCCTTCATTGATCCGGGTTGTCGTCACGTCCGATTCGACGGCGACGATGCGTTCCCCCAGACCGTCCGACGGGTCGAACGGATAGAGGCCATCCTCGAGGCCGACGAGGAGCCCGCCCGTCCGTCGCCCGACCAGCAGGCCCGGCATGCTGGGAAGCGGGTATTCGACTGTGTCCCCACTGCCCGGCGAACAGCCGAGCAGCCGTTGTCCCTGGATATCGACCCACCACAGCATACCCGAACCGGCGTCCCAGAACGGGCATTCGCCGGTCACGGCATTGCCGTGGTGGATCGCGACGGTCTCGTGCCGACCGATCGTCCGCACGTCCGGCTTCGTCACGCCAGCTTCCAGGAATCGATTTCCCAGACCGGCGCGCCGCGGGTGTCCGGTGCCGAGCGGTCGGCGAATGCCGCTGGGGCAGGATCCTTGCCGACCCGTTCCCAGGCCTCTCGCGACAGCGGTGCTCCCAGAGCAAGAGTGCGTTTGACGGAGTCCGGGTTGAGCTCGCTCTGGAAGATCGTCTTGACCTTCGACATGCCGATCAGGGACCGCGCGTCCCCCTCGGTGATCCACGACCAGCCGCGCTTGCGGTACAGGATGTTCTCGACATAGGGACGCTGGGCCGCCCGGTCGCTGAACCACTCCTTGTTGGCGAGGTCGATTACCTCGTCTGTCGTCATCTTCGTCGTCAGCTGGACAGCCCGTGCATTCGCGACGAGAAGCGCCACGACGGCCTTGGGGTTCTCGCGCATGAACTGTTCGCGTGCGACCCACCAGATCCGGTGCGGATAGTAGGCTTCGGGATGGAATCCGGTCTTGCTGAAGCTCGCGACCCTGTGGCCCTCGCCCTTTCCTTCAGGACCGTCGTAGGCCGGGCCGGTCGATCCGTCGTTTCGCACGAGCGCCACGAGCTCGCCCGCATTCTCCGCGCCCCGCGCAGCCGGATCGACGTTGAGGACGGCATCGATTCCCGGCTGTGCGCGCGTCAGCTCGGTGAACGCCTGGATATTCTTGACCGTGATGTTCAGCTCCTTGACGTCGTCGGTCCCGAAATGCGCCTTCAGCATCAGCATCAGGACAAGATGAAGATCGGACCCGACGATCGTCAGGATCGTCTTGCCGCGCAGATCGTCGAGCTTCCTGATCGGCGATCCTTTCGGGACCTGCAGCGGAAACTTGATGCCGCCGCCGCCGATCGCGATCGGTACGGCCGGATTGGGCTGGGCGAGGTTCCGGATCGTCGGCGTCGAGCCGAGCATCCCGATGTCGAGCTGGCCGGCGGCCAAGCCCTGGAGCATCCGGAGGAGAACGGGAAAGTTCAGGTACTCGGCATCGATACGCAAGCCGAGTTCCTCCGCCGCCTTCTCCAGCAGCTTGTCGCGCTGCATCGCGAAAACAAGCGGCGCGCCGTCATTCGTAAGGCCGACTCCCATCGACATCTTCAGCGCCTGGGCCAAGGAGGGGCTGGCGCGGAAGAGCGGCAGCGCCGCCAGGGCAGCGGCACCGCCCGTCTTCAGGACCGAACGTCTTGTCGTATCTGCATCGCGTTCCATGAGGTTCCTCCGGGTTTTGACTTCGGCGTTTCTGGTTTCTACGGTTCTTCGACGATTGCCTGTGCGGCTTCAGAACGGATCAGGTTCCAGATCTGCTCGACGAGTCGAGCCGCTTCCGGCGACGAGCGGACACCGCTGCGCGGACGAGGGAGGTCGATTGGGACGATCTCTTTGATCTGGCCCGGCCTGCGGCCAAGTACGACGACGCGGTCGGACAGGTAGACGGCTTCATCGATCCCATGCGTGACGAAGAGCACCGACTTTCGCTCGACCCCGGGACTGGCGTCGCCCCACAGCCGGAGAAGTTCGTCCTGAAGGATCACGCGTGTCTGCAAATCGACGGCCGCAAGCGGCTCGTCCATCAGCCAGACCTCCGGCTCGTTGGCGAGCAGGCGCGCGAGGGCGCAGCGCTGGCGCATACCGCCGGACAGCTCGTGCGGATACCTGTCCTCGAATCCGGAAAGGCCGACCATCTCGATATTCCGCCGGACAAGGTCGGTCCGGCGAGCGGCGCCGAGACCCCGGGCGAGCGGGCCGAACTCGACGTTTCCGCGGACCGTACGCCATGGGAAAAGAGCGTAGTCCTGGAACATCACGCCGCGTTCCGGGCCTGGCCCCGTGATCGCCCGGCCATCGAACCGGACCACACCGGACGAAGGTTCCGCGAACCCGGCGACAAGAGACAGGAGCGTTGATTTTCCGCAGCCGGAAGGGCCGACGATAGACACGAACTCGTTCGGCATGACCTGGAAGGATACGTCGCGCAGCGCCTCGACCTTCGTTCCGTTGCGGGCGGAAACGTAGATCTTCCCGAGGTTGGCGGCCTCGATCTTGGGGGCGGTCATTTCTGCCATGGGGTCACCGCGCGCTGGAGCGAACGAACGCCATAGTCGATGGCCATGCTGATGAGTCCGATACTGGCCATGTAGAGAACTAGCCCGTTTATGTCCCGTTTTATGTACAGAGTGTTGACCATAAGCTGCCCCAGTCCGACTGTCGCCGCGCCACCCGGATTGACCTTGATGCCGATCGCCATCTCAGCCGCAATGATCGATCCCCACGCGAATGCCATCGCGATGCGTGCGCCGGTGAGCACGACGGGAAGCGCTCCCGGCACGATGATCGCGTGTAACGTTAGCCATCGTCCGGCGCCGAGTGCGCGCCCGGCGTCGACGAGACGGCGGTCAATGAGCCGCACGGCCTGAATCGTGTTGAGGACGAACGGGAAGAAGGCGGCATACGCGACGATGAAAAGCGCGGCATTTCCGCGGATGCCGAGCCATAGGAGTGCCATCGGTATCCATGCGATCGGCGCGATCGCGCGCAGCGAGTCGACGATCGGGTCGAGTGCCCGCCGTACCGGCTCGGCAAGTCCCATGAGCAGGCCCAGCGGAATGCCGAAAAGGGCGGCGATCGCAAACCCGGTCGTGACCCGCTGAAGGCTGCCCGCAATGGCAGTCAGTAGCGTGCCGTCGGCAAGCGCACGAACAGCCGCTTCGGCGATTCCGGACGGGTAAGGCGCGATCTTCGCCGATCCCGTCGCGTGGACGCCCGCTTCCCATGCGACCAGGACAGTCGCGAAGAAAACAAGTGGAGCTGCCCGGCGCTGCTTGGGCGTCATGCGCCCTCCATGCGGGTATCCGCACTCCAGCGCGTGAGTCCCGATTGGATACGTCGCAGGACCAGATCGAGCGCGTAGCCGAGAACGCCGATTGAAAGAATGACGGCCATGACCTTGTCCATGGCGAAGAACTCCTGATACCAGAATATCCGCCAGCCGAGTCCGGCATCGGCACCCGTGAGTTCGGCGGCAACCATCGCGGCCCATGCCACACCGAGACTGAGGCGGGCGCCTGCGAGGACCAAAGGCAGTGCCGCCGGCAGCACGACATGCGTGACCACCATGCGCTCGGGCGCTCCCAGCGACCGCGCGGCGTTGAGGAGGTTCGGGTCGACCTGTCGTATTCCCGCGAGTGTATTGACGAAGATTGGAAACGCCGACGCATAGAAGATCAGGAAAATCGGCACGCCGCGCCCAATTCCGAAGAAGATGATGGCGAGCGGGATCCATGCGATCGCGCCGATGGGTCGCAGGAATTCCATGAACGGGTCGGCGATGGCATCGACGATCTCGAACCGGGCGCATAGTACGGCAAGAGCGAGGCCGAGCGTCGCGCCGGCGCCGTATCCGGTCGCCAGATGCACGAGGCTTGCGGCGATATCGGCAGGCAGATCGCTTCGGAGAAGTTCGAGCCACGCCTTACCTACGGCGGGCGGAGCGGGAACCAGCGTCGCGTTCGCGACTTGCAGCGCCACTGCGTGCCATGCAATGCCGACGACGCCGAGCGCAAGGCCGAACTCGGCAAGCCTGCGGAAGTGGCGAAAGACATTCACGCCGATGGCCCGCGAAGCTCGGACAGCGAAATCAGCTTTCCGGCGTCGAGCGAG
This sequence comes from Tagaea sp., assembly GCA_044356395.1. Classification (GTDB taxonomy): domain Bacteria; phylum Pseudomonadota; class Alphaproteobacteria; order CACIAM-22H2; family CACIAM-22H2; genus Tagaea. The sequence continues at coordinate 21,355 of JBIKWI010000001.1, forward strand.
ATGCCGAGCCCCGGCCCCGCCGGCAGCGCGCTGTTTCCTTGATGGGTAAGTGGCAGGCTATCGAGGAGTATCGAAGAGAAGACAGGGCTTTCGTCGTACTGGTGCTCGAGAATCATCATGCCGGGCAGCGTCGCGCAGAGCTGGAGGCTTGCGACATGAGACACCGGACCGCTCGGATTGTGCGGCGCCACCTTCATGCCGCGAGTCGCCGCGTAGTCGGCGGTCCGGCGGAACTCGACCATGCCGCCGGCATACTTGATATCGGGCATCAGGACGTCGTACGTGCCGGCATCGATGAAAGGACGGAAGCCTTCGAGCGCAGTTTCGGTCTCGCAGCCGGCCAGCACCGCGCCTAACCGGTTCGCCTGCGCGCGCAGTTGCCTTAGTCCTTCGAAGTTCTCGGGGTGCTCGGGCAATGGGCATTCGAACCAGGTGACCCCCAGTTCGGCCAGTGCGTCGAGTGCAATCGACGCATTGGCGAGATCGAAGCGCCAGTGGCAGTCGACGAAGAGGCGGCGCTTCGGTCCGATTTCCGAGCGGACTGCCGCTGCGCGAGCGATCCCTTCAGCGACATTTTCGCCGCTTCCTGGCCGGACGGCATCGAATGGCGCGATCTTCACTGTTTCGAACCCGTCGGCGATCGCCTTCCTCGCGCTTGCCGCGAAGCCCGCCGGTGTCCGGTCGACGGTCCGTCTGTTGATGTTCGCATAGAGCGGAATCGTGTCGCGAACGGTTGTGCCGATAAGGTCGCGCATCGGGCGGCCTTCACGGCGTCCGGCCGCGTCCCAAAGCGCCTGGTCGAGCGCGCTGGCGATCGCGGCCCCCGCTCGATCGGTGCGGCGCACGCCGCACCGATCGAGCGGGTTGTCGCAAGGGTGTGCACTTGTGCCGCACAGTTGTGCGGCTAGGGGAGACAATGCCGCGGCGAGATCTCCCTCCTGTCCTGCAAGCGTGGCTTCTCCCCAACCGGAGTTTCCGTCGGAGTCGCGGACATGGACGAAGACCCAGATGGTTTTCGCGCTCGCGCGCGCGGCATGGCCGTCGATGGACCGGATTGTGGCAAACGTCATTGCGGCGCCGCTCCGGCCGTACGGATTTTGCGTAGCATTTCCTGTTTTGCCTTTGCCGCGTGCGCCGTCTGAAGGATTGCGGCACCTTCCGCGTCGCGCTGCGAGAGCGCCACGATGATCTGCCGATGATCGGAGATCACGCCAGCGACGCGTTCTTCGCCGTAGCCGTGGCGTCCCCAAAGCGCGACGATGATGTTCCAGTGACGGTCGAGAATACGTATCGCTTCGATGTTGCCGGCGGCATCGTTGATGACCGCATGGAACGCCTGGTTTGCGGCGAGTACCCCGGCAAAGTCGGATCGGGCGGCACTTGCCTCGAGGTCCGACTCGATCCGGCGGATTTCTTCGATCTGATCGGCGCCGATGCGCTCCGCCGCCCGCCTTGCCAGCATCGCCTCGAGCGCGATGCGCAAATCGAACAGGTCGCGCACGAAGTCGGCATCGACCGCGCGTACGCGGGCGCCCCGGTTCGGCTCGACATTGACGAGACCTTCGCCCTGGAGTTGGCGAAGCGCCTCGCGGATCGGCATGTGGCTCGTCGTGTAGCGCGCAGCAAGCTCGTCGATCTTGAGACGGCCGCCAAACGGAAACACCCCGGACAAGATGTCCTGGCGTAGGCGGTCACTGATCGATCTCGCCTCGATCTCCGACAGCACGCGCATCCTCACCTTTTCCGGTTTTGATCAAATTATCCGGATTTAGGAGGAGTAGTGGGCATATTCTGACGATGAATGTCAATATTTGATCAAATCGGACCCAGGCGGTCACTTCCGCGTGGCCGAACCCTTTCGCCATTCCCGCCAGAACGGCCAGACGAAGCAGGCGGCCGCGACGAGCAGAAGGCCGAGCGACCCCGGGCGGGTCACGAGCGGCAGCATCGACCCATCCGAGATCATCAGTGCCGAACGCAGCTTCGCCTCGGCCATCGGTGCCAGAACGAAACCGATCACGAACGGGGCGAGCGGAAAGCGCGCCAATTCCATCGACAATCCGACCAGTCCGAACAGGAGCATGATCCAGACGTCGGAGACCTGTCCATCGACCGCATACGCGCCGACAATGCAGAACACGACGACGATCGGGAACAGAATCGCGCGGGGTACCAGCATCAGGCGCGCGAAGAGAAGGACGCCCGCCGTCATCATCACATACATGGCCACGTGAGCGACGAGATGCGTCGCCATGATCGTGTTGACGATCTCGGGGTTCGTCGAGAACAGCAGCGGCCCCGGCCGCAGATTGTGCATGACGAGAGCCGCCAGCAGGATGGCATCGGCGATGCCGCCGGGAATGCCCAGTGCGAGAAGCGGGATGAGCGAGCCGCCGGTCGTGGCGTTGTTGGCACTCTCGGCCGCGACGATCGCCTCCTCGCTGCCCGTACCGAATGCCTCCGGCGTCTTCGACACGTTCTTCGCCACCGTATACGCCACAATCGACGACACCGCCGAACCTACGCCCGGATGGATGCCGATCCACACGCCGATCAGCGACGACCGCAACATGTTCCACCCATGCACGACGTAGTCGCCGAGCCGCAGGACGACCCCTCTCATCGATGCGCGGATATGCTCGTTGCTTTGCTCGATGTGCATCGTGTCGGCAACGAGCTGCGACATCGCGAACAGGCCGATCACCACGGGCAAAAGCTGGAAGCCGTTGGTGAGCGCCTCGACGCCGAATGTGAGGCGTACGATGCCCGAAGTCTGGTCGACGCCCGGCATCGCGACGAGGACTCCGAGCAATGCCGAAATCATTCCCTTCAGGAACGATCCGCGGCTGAGGGAGGAGACGAGCACAAGTGCCGTGAGCACGAGGGCGAAGTTCTCCCACGGTCCGAGCAGCACGGCGAGATCGGCGACGGGCCGCGTCAGCAGCACCAGGAACAGCCAGCCCACGAAGCCGCCGACGATCGAGCCGGCATTGCCGAGGCCAAGCGCGCGGCCGGGGAAACCCTTCTTGGCAAGCGGATAGCCGTCGAGTGTCGTCATGACGGCATTGGGTTCGCCGGGAATACGCATGAGTGTCGCCGTCACGAGCCCGCCGGATATCCCGCCTACGAACATCGATATCAGCAGCACGATCGCGTTTGTCGGCGCCATCGAGTAGGTGAACGGCAGCGTCAGGGCCATCAGCATGCCGGCTGTAATGCCCGGCATGACGCCGACGGCAATGCCGATCGTCACGCCGACCATCATGAGCAGGAACGGGAGCGGCGTGGCGAGATTCAGAAAGGCGTCGGCAAGCGTCATGGAAGCGACACGAGCAGTATCTTGCGGAAGACGTGCTCGATCGAAATCGTGGCCAGCAGTGCCGTGCCGACGACCCAGTAGGCGAGCGGCCGCCGCAGGCGCGCCATTGCAAGTCCGAGGATCGAAAGAAACGCGAAAGTCGAGAGGAAGAACGGGATCGCAAGCCAGATCGCGGCGACATAGGCGGCCGTTGCAGCGAAGGCAAAAGCCGCAAGCCCGGGGCGAAGCGGATAGCCGACTTCTTCGCTCGAAGTGTCGAGGCCGCCGATCAACGACTGCCCTGCCTGCCCGATATGCAGCCCCAACAGCGCGCGCACGAGGAGGGCAAGGCCCAACGCGAACAGAGCCACGGCCGCCGCCATCGGTACCGCACCGGGGCCGAGCGGATCGTAGACCGCCGGCGGCTCGCGCCAGCCGGCGACGAATACGATGCTTGCGATGGCCAGCACGACCACTGCGGCGAACGTGTCGGTCCGCCGGTCGCCCTCCGGCGGCCCGCTGTCGGACAAGTCCCGTGCCTCAGCGTGCCGGAGCGGCGGTCTTGGCGACCGGTTCGATCATCTTGAATACGTCGTCGAGCCGCTTCGCGAAAGCAGCCCCACGCATGAACTGCCCGGTTTGCGCCTGCTTCTGGAAGAACTCCTTGATGTCCGGCGAACCGTTCGCTTTTTCGAGCGCATCGGCCATGCCTTCGATCGCCTCGCGCGAGGTCCCCTTCGGGGCGAACCAGAAGTTCTCGGCGCAATAATCGAAGCCGAGGCCGAGTTCGCGCGCGGTCGGGATCGCTGGTTCAAGCGACAGGCGCTCCGGTCCCGAATAAGCGAGAGCTCGGATGCCGTTCGCCTTGTAGGTCTGGTATTCGGAACTCGACAGGACGGTGAGCTGCGTATGTCCACCCATGATCGCCGCGAAATTCTCGCCGCCACCGCCGATCTGCGCATATCGGAATTTCGCACCGGGAAAACCCTGCTCCATGAACAGGGCCATCATGTGGTTGAGTGCGCCGATGTTGACGCCGGTGACGATCGTGTTGGGTTGCGCCTTGGCCGCGTCGAGAAGTTCCTTGAGGGTCGTGAACTTGGAGTCTGCCCGGACGATCGGATGGAAGCAGAATCCGCCGGTCAGCGCGACGGGCTCGAAGTTGCGGTACGAGACGCCACGTGCGGGATCGACGACCTCGCCCGACAGCAGGGCAAGATGGATCGCCAGAAAAGTGTGCCCGTCGGGCTGCGCCGTCATGACCTGGCGCGCGCCGACCGAAAAGTGGCCGCCGACATTCTGAATGGCGACCGGCTGAGAAACGATCTTCCGCTCGTCCAGCACCTTCTGCAGCGTTCGCGCGAGGATGTCGGTCGTACCGCCAGGGCCGAACGGCACCACGATCCGGATCGGCTTCTCCGGCCAGGCCGCCATCGCCGGACCGAAGCTGGCGAAAACTGCGACGACTGCGGCGGCGATTTTGAAAAGCATCTGACGTCCTCCCGTTGTCTCTTTGGTTGCGAGTATTGGATTTCGGTGGCGGGCGGTCAAGCGTGCCTCGAAAGCACCGGCCGTCTGGCGCAACGGCCGAAGCTTCCAATTCGCCAGTCCGACTGCCAGGTGATGACCGGGACGGATCAGACCAATCCGTGCAGATCCGCCGACTTACCGATCGGGCGGGCGGCCTTCAGGGCCGTCGAGTTCCCGATCGCTGGAAATCTCTCCGCGCAGACATTGCGAAGTTCCCCGAGCAGGCGCCTGCAGGCGGGCGAAAGCACGCCACTGCGGCGTAGCGTCAGGCCTACCGGCCTGTCCCAGTCCAGCCATCCTATGCCTGCCGGAACCACACCGGCGCATTCGCGCCCCGGCACCATCGTGACCGAGGGAAGGAACCCGAGGCAGTCGGTCTCGAGGATCATCGCCCGCATGAAGGCGAGCGCATTCGTCTCGACGGCAAGGCGCGGCGCCGCGAGCCCGTGCGACTGCATGGATATTTCCAGGTGCTGGCGCGTGACGATGGTGGTGGCCGGCAATACCCAGCGATAGCGCTCGATCTCCTTCTTCGGCGGGTTGCGGCGCTCGAGCAGGGGATGGCCAGGCCGGCAGGCAACGACGACGCGGTCGACGAACAGAGTCTCCTGGACGAGATCGGAATCGTCGGGTTGTTCGACGAGGTTGGAGATCACGACATCGATCTCGCCGGCGCGCAGCCACTCGAACAGCCTGTCGTGCAGGCCTCCGATCACGGTCAGCTTGAGGTCGTTGCGGCCCTTGAGCAGGCGCGCGGTCGCGATCGGCAGGACACTGGCGATGACGCTGGGCGCGGATCCGATGACGATCCGTCCTTCGCGGCCGTCGCGGATTGCGCCGACCGCCCGTTCCGCCTCGCTTACTTCGACCGCGATGGCACGGGCGTGTTGCGCGAACTCCCGGCCGAACTCGGTCGCCAGCACGCCGCGTGCCGTACGTTCGAAGAGCTTGACGCCGAGATAGGCCTCGAGCCGGCGAAGGCTCTTGCTGAGTGCCGGTTGCGAGATCCCAAGCGCCTTCGCCGCGCGGACGAGGCTGCGGTGTTCGACCAATGCCACGACGTGCCGGAGCTGCTGGAGTTGCATTGATATATCCAGTGGTTATGGATTGGAGACCAGATGGTAGTTGTTCCATTCCGACGGAAGTGTCAAGTTTTTGGACATACCGGACCGAGGCCGCACAACGCTCGGCCGGTGGAGGAGGCGCGAACTTGATCGATCCAGTGTACCCGATCCACGGATGCTCAAGCCTGTGAACGGTCAGGGTGAATCCGCGCGTCTGGCGAAGGGAGATGCTGCCTTCGCCGTGTCGATGATCGCTGTCGCCTTGCTGACGATGTGGGGTGTGCGCAACCAACCGAAGGCGCCGTACGATCCGGTCGGCGCCGCGGCCATACCGTTCTGGACGGCCGCGATCGTGCTCGTGCTCGCCGTCCTGCTTTTGGCGCGCGTGCTACTGCGGCACTCGACCCGCGGCAGTTCGACAGCGCTCTTCACCATGTCTGAAGCGATCGACGACAGTTATGCGATTTCGCATCGGTTTTCGGTCTACGGCATCGGTCTTGCGATCCTCTATGCGGCGGCCATCCCGCACCTGGGCTTCATGTTTGCCTCTGTCGGCTACATGACGGTTTTCGGCTGGGTACTGAGCGACCGCACGCCGCGTGCGTTGGCGACAGTCGCTGCGGTCGCGATCGTCGGCGGCGTCGGACTCGACTTGGGCTTCCGCGCACTTCTCATCGACCTGCCGTAGAGACGCGCGATGGATCTCGTTCAGGGATTTCTCCATCTTTTCACGGCAGGGCCTTTCGCCCTGCTGATGATCGGCACGTTGCTCGGCATCGTCGTCGGCGCGCTTCCGGGGCTCACTGGCGGCGCGCTGCTCGCCTTGTCACTGCCATTCACGTACCGGATGAGCAGCGTCGATGGCGTCATCCTCATGACGTCGATGTATGTCGGCGGCATATCCGGCGGCCTCATTACGGCGACGCTCATGCGCATTCCGGGCGAGCCGGCGTCGGTTGTCACGACGCTCGACGGCTTCCCGATGGCGCGTGGCGGCCGCCCCGGACGTGCGCTCGGCCTCGGAATCTCGGCGTCGTTGATCGGCGGTGCGCTGTCGTGGGTTGCCCTCGTCACGCTCTCGCCGATGATGGCGCGCCTGGCACTGGTTTTCGGCCCCTTTGAGAATTTTTCGCTTGTGCTGATGGCGCTGGTCCTCATCGCCGCACTAAGCCAAGGGTCCATCATCAAGGGCCTGCTTTCGGGTCTTTTCGGAATGCTCGTGTCATTTCCAGGTATCGACGAATCGTCGGGGCAGAAGCGCCTGACATTCGGCTTCGAGAGTCTCGAGGCCGGATTCAGCAGTTTGGCCGTCATCCTGGGGATATTCGCGATCAGCCAAGTGCTTGCGGACGCGATGCATGCCCGCCAGCGCTTCGAGCGCCTCGATCCGAGCATCAAGGGGATCTTCCTGTCACCGGCCGACTATGCCCGGCAGACTTGGAACATCATCCGGTCGGCCATGATCGGCATCTGGATCGGCATTCTTCCAGGTGTCGGTGCCAGCATCAGTTCGATTGTCGCTTACTCGACGGCGAAGAACATGTCGAAGACGCCCGAGAAGTTCGGGACGGGCTTCGAAGACGGCATCGTCGCGTCGGAGACCGCGAACAACGCCAATACTGGCGGCGCACTGATTCCGATGATCACGCTCGGCATTCCGGGAAGTCCTGCGGCTTCGATACTCCTGGCGGGCCTCCTGATGCACAACGTCCAGCCCGGCCCAACGCTCTTCACGAACTCGCCTGAGGTCGTCAATGCGCTGATGGCGACGCATCTTGCCGCGCATGTCGCGATGTTCATCATGATGGTGGCCGGCTGCATGCTGATCGCGCGCCTGATGTACGTCCAGCGCGCCTACGTGCTGCCGATCATCCTCGTCCTCTGCGTCATCGGCGGGCTTGCCGAGAACGGGCGGATATTCGACGTCTGGACCATGATCGGTTTCGGCATCGTCGGGTTCGCGCTCGAGATGGTCGGCGCGCCGCTCGGGCCGTTTGTGATCGGTCTCATCCTTGCGCCGCTCGCGGAAGGCCAGCTGCGGGCCGGCCTCATGGCGTCGGATGGCTCCCTGTCGCCGCTGTTCGAACGGCCGATAACGCTCGGTTTCCTGATCGTCTCGGCACTGATGTTCATATGGCCGCTTTGGCGTGATTGGCGCCGCAAGCGGCGCCAATCCGCCATCGCCTTACCCTGAACGGAGGAAGTCACATGCGCCGCAGAGAATTTGTCGCCGGAACCCTTGCCGCAACGTTGGCAGCGCCGGCACTCGCACAGACCTATCCCGACAAGCCGATCCGGATCATCGTCCCCAATCCGCCCGGCGGCAGCGCCGATTACATCGCACGGTTCTTCCAGTCGCCGCTCCAGCGCATACTGGGCCAGCCACTTGCCGTCGCGAATGTCGTCGGTGCCGGCACGTCGGTCGGAAACCGGCAGGTCCGCGATTCGGCACCGGACGGTCATACCGTCCTTGCAGTGCATCAGGCCCTGCTGACGGCCGCTACCCTGAAGGTGATGGATTTCGGACCCGAGGCCTTCGCGCAGGTCGCGCAGGTCGCCACGGAATACGTGGCCGTCATCGTCAACCGAAAGGCACCCTACCAGGATCTGCCGTCCTTCCTTGCTGCGGCGAAGAGCGGCGAACTGAAGGCAGGTGTCCAGATCGGTGCCATCAACCATTTCCTGTTCCTGTCACTTGGCGATGCGACGGGTACCAAGTTCCGGTACGTCAACACCGGCGGCGGCGGCCCGACGCGTACGGCGCTTGCAGGCGGGCACGTCGATTGCGCCTTCCTGACCGTCAACGAGGCCAAGCCGCTTGTCGACTCCGGTGACCTCACGATCGCCGGGATCTTCGCGCCGCAGCGCCTGCCAAGCTGGCCCAACCTGAAAACCGCACGCGAGCAGGGCACGAACCTGCTTCTCAACCTGAATTACTGGTGGTGGATGCCCAAGGCGACGCCGCGCGACCGGGTCGACCGGTTCGCCGAGGCGCTTCGCGCGTCGATGAGCGATCCGGAAGTCGTCCAGAAATTCGCCGAGTTCAACATGATCCCTGCGTTCCTGAAGGGGGCCGAACTCGAAGCCGAAATCAGCCGCCAGTACGAACAGATGAAGCAGCTTGCCGCGCGCAACAACGTGACGGCGAGCTGACCCGAAACCGGAAAGACTTCAAAAGGGAGGACACCATGTCGAAGGGATTCAACCGACGGGACGCCATCGCCGCCGCAGGCGCCGCGGGCGCCGTCGCCGCGCTGCCGTGGACGCCGGGTGCCAAGGCCCAGACTGCCAAGGTTGGGCCGTTCACGATCGTCATCAACAACTCGCCATGGTTCGACGGATTCCGGGGCGCAGTCGAGGCATACGAGAAGGAGTCGGGCAACAAGGTCAATCTCGACGTCAACCCGTTCGGCGGGAGTCTCGAGAAGCAGCGCGCTTCCGTGCGCGCGCGCGATGGCCAGTTCGACCTGCTGATCATGAACGGCCTCTACTACCAGGAAATGTATCACGGGGGCTTCCTGACGCCGATCAACGAGATCGATCCGTCGTTCCGTCTCGATCCGCAGATGATCAAGTACGACAACACCGTGTTCTGGGACGAGGCGAGCAAGACCCATTCGCCGTCGGGCAAGCTGATGTCGGTACCGATCAACGGCAACATCCCTCTGCTGCTCTACCGCGCCGACCTCTATGCCGAGCACAAGCTGAAGGTGCCGGAAACCTGGGACGAGCTTCTGGCCAACGCCAAGAAGCTTCACAATCCGCCGCGCATGTACGGCATCGTGCAGCGCGGGGCGCGCGGGTCTCCGAACGACATCTCGTACGACTGGTGGCCGTATCTCTACAGCCATGGCGGCAAGCTGTTCCGCGACGAGCCGAAGGGCGACTACACGATCACGATCAACAGCCCGGAAGGCAAGGCGGCTCTCGACTTTTACATCCGCATGGCCAAGGAGGCGGGCCATCCGCAGACAGGTGGCCTTGCCCAGGCGCAGATCATCCAGAACCTGGCGACCGGGCGTGCCGCCCATGCGCTGCTCGTCATCGCCGCTTGGTCGCAGATGGACGATCCCAGCAAATCGGCGGTCGTCGGCAAGCTCAACGCCGCGCGTGTGCCCGGTTCCGCCAAGGGCAAGCCCGCGCCGGTGCTGGGCCATTGGCTCGGCGGAATCCCGAAGAACGTGCCCAAGCCGCGTCAGGAGGCGGCGCTCACGTTCCTCAAGTGGTTCCAGACCCGCGATGCGCAGATGAAGTACCTCGCGGCCGGCGCGCCGCCGGTCCGTCAGGACGTGCTGTCCGACCAGAACCTGTGGAAGGATCCGAAGAACCGCTGGATGCCTGCGATGGCGCAGAGTTCGGAGTTCGTGCAGCTGATGTGGAGCGTCCCCGAGGGCTCGCAGATCGGCGACGTTCTCGAACTTCGGCTCAACCAGGCCGTCATCGGGGAGCTGACGACCGACCGGGCGCTCAACATGATCGCGGACGAATGCCACGCGATCATGCAGCGCGCCGGCTACAAAACCGGGAAGATCGCTGCCCTGTAAGGGGTTGCTACGGGAAGGTCTGCCGGGGCCGCATCGGTCGATGCGGCCCCGGCCGACGCCAAGGTACGGAACGGGACTGACATGGCAGCAAGAAGCGTGAAGATCGATACGAAGTGGCGCGCGATCGCGCTGACGCCGACGGCCGCGATCTTCGTCCTGATGTCGATCCTGCCGGTGATCAACCTCATGGCGATGAGCGTCAACGAGATCACCTGGGTCGATGGCAAGTCGGTCTGGACCTATGTCGGATTGGCGCACTACCGGCGCCTTGCCGACGACACGCTTCTGCGTGCCGGCATCTCCAATACCTTCATCTTCGCCATCGCCGGCGTGACGGCGCAGGTCGTCATCGGCTTCCTGCTCGCCTGGGCGGTCAGTCGCGTGCGCAGCGGACGCCTCGCTTACCGCACGATTTTCATCCTGCCGATCCTGGTCCCCGGCATCCTGATCGGCGCCGTCTGGAAGCTCATGCTGAACTACGATTTCGGACTCGCGAACGCGTTTCTCGATCTGTTCGGCATCCATCCGGTCGACTGGCTGGGTACGCGCGCCTTTGCGCTTCCCTCGGTCATCGTCGTCGACATCTGGCACTGGACGCCCTTCTGCTTCCTGCTTCTGCTTGCCGGGTTCGAATCGCTGCCGCAGGACGTGCAGGAGGCTGCGCGTGTCGACGGAGCGACCACGTGGGACGAACTGCGCTACGTGCTGATCCCGATGATGATGCCGGTCATCGTGGTGACGTTCCTGTTCCGCTTCGTGACGTCGCTGAAGGTTTTCGACGAGATCTACCTGCTGACGGGCGGTGGGCCCGGCTCGGCGACTGAGGTCATCAGCTACACGATCTACCGGACCTTCTTCACGCAGGACCGGATGGGCTACGGTTCGGCAATGTCGGTGGCCGTGCTGTTCGGCATCTCGCTGCTGATCGTCGGCGCGCTGTCGGCGGCGCGTCGCCAGGGAGGCCGGACATGAATCCCTCCGAGCGCCGCGGTATCGGCTTGTTCCACGTCTTCCTGCTGACGGTTGCCATCTTCGTGCTGGTCCCGTTCGTGTGGATCGTCGCGGCCGGCTTCAAGACGCAGATATCGCTGCTGCAGGGCGAGATCTTCTTCACGCCGTCGCTGAACAGCTTCCGCGAAGTTCTGTTCTCGCGCACGACCGAGTTCCTCGACAACACGCTCAACAGCTTCATCGTAGCGACCGCGAGTACGCTGGTGATCGTGTTCGCGGCGACGCTCGGCGGCTACGCGATCGAGCGGTTGGGGACGCCGCGCTGGATGGTCCACACGATGCTGGGCTGGGCCGTGGTCTTCCACATGGTGCCGCCGATCACGCTGGTCGCCGCGTGGTTTCCGCTGTACCGCGAGATCGGCCTCGACAACACCTATCTCGGCCTCACGCTCGGCCACGTCGCAGTCCATCTGCCGATGGCGCTTTGGCTAATGACGAACTTCATCCGCGACGTGCCGGTGGAACTCGAGGAGGCCGCGCGCATCGACGGTTGCTCGACGCCCTATCTCATCTGGCGGATCGTCGTGCCGCTTGTGGCGCCCGGGCTCGCGGCAACCGCGATCCTGATGTTCATCTTCAGCTGGAACGAGTTCGCCGTGGCCCTGAACCTGACCGCCAAGCAGACGGCGACCGTACCCGTCGCGATCGCCAAGTTCGCGCAAGGCTACGAGATCAAGTACGGCGAGATGGCGGCCACGGCCGCCCTCTCGCTGGTTCCGGCACTGGCCTTCCTGCTGTTCGGACAACGCTACATCGTCAAGGGACTTACGACGGGAGCCGTGAAGTAAAGATGCCGACGATCTATGGACAGAAGTTGACGCGCCGGGAGTTCGAACGCCGTGTCGGCGCCACGCGGCAGATCGCGGGCGTCAGCCTCGTGACGCTGGATGACGGCGCCGAGCGTGGCGTGCGTGCGGTCGAATTCCGGACGGGCGCCGGTCTCGACTTTTCGGTTCTCGTCGACCGTACGATGGATATCGGGCGGTTCGACTATCGCGGCGTGCCGTTCGCATGGCAGTCCGATACCGGATTCCGCAACCCGGCCTTCATGGATCCGATGGGCGACGGCGGTAACGGGTTCATGCGCGGCTTCTCCGGCCTCCTCTGCACGTGCGGCTTCGACCATGTTCGCCAGCCCGACACTGGGCCGGCCGATCACTTCGATCTGCCGCTGCGCAAGGAGATCGTCTATCCGATGCATGGCCGAGGCGCGTTCCAGCCGGCCCGGCTCGATGGCTACGGCGAAGTCTGGGATGGCGACGAGTGCACGCTTTGGTGCGAGGGCACGGTCGCTCAGGTCCAGGTCATGGGGGAGAACCTCGCGTTCGTCCGGCGCGTCGAGGTAAAGGTCGGCTCTTCCGATGTCCGTATCCGCGACACGATCACCAACCGCGGCTTCTCGCGTACGCCGCATCTGCTGCTCTACCACATCAACATCGGATGGCCGCTGCTGGAGGCCGGTGCCCGCTTCGTGGCGCCCATACGCGGAACGTTTGCGGCGAATGTTCCGCGAGAGAGCCAGCAGGCAGGCTGGCGCACCCAGATCGATCCTGCGTCGCGCTTCGTCCAGCAGGTTTTCGACCACGACGCCGTCGCCGACGCAAACGGTCGCGTGCCTGCCGCACTTGTCAATGACCGGATCGGCCTCGGCTTCCTCGTCGACTACGATGCGCGGCAGTTCATTTGCCTGCAGCAATGGCAGGCCTTCGGCGAGGGTGTCTATGGGTTCGGCATCGAGCCGGCGACGACCCGCTGGGGCAATCGCGCCGACGCCATGCGTCGGGACGAGATCGCGTGGCTCGAACATGGCGAGACGCGCAGCTACACGACCGTCCTGTCCGTCCTGCACGGGGCGGCCGATATCGCCGCACTCGACGCGCGCGTCGAGGCGATCCATCCCGCCGCTACCGACGAGTTTCCGGTCCGCAGCGACCAGTCGCCGGGCGGTCCGTTCGTTACAACGCTTCCGAGGGTCCGATGAGCCAGAAGCCGACCAACGTCCTTTTCATCCTCTCGGACGAGCATACCCGCGACGTCGCGGGCTGCTACGGCCACAAGATCGTCAAGACGCCGCATCTGGACCGGCTCGCGGCGCGTGGAACCAAGTTCACCGCCGCCTATACGAATTGTCCGATCTGCGTCCCGGCGCGGGCTGCCCTGCACACCGGGACGTACGTGGCCCAGAACGCGTGCTGGGACAATGCGCATCCCTATGACGGCTCGATCCGCAGCTGGGCGCACCGGCTCAAGGATGCCGGCCATTTTTCGATGTCGATCGGCAAGCTGCATTTCCGCTCCTCGAAGGACGACAACGGCTTCGACGAAGAAGTCATCCCGCTGCATGTCGTGGACGGAGAGGGGGATCTGCTCGGACTGATCCGCAGGCCGAAAGCCGCCACGCGCGGCGGGATGCCGGATCTCGCCAAGGCGGCGGGACCCGGCGAGTCGACCTATGCGAAGTACGATCGCAACATCCGCGATGGGGCGGTCGAGTGGCTTACGAAGCACGCCAAGGCACAGACAAAGCCATGGTGCCTGTTCGTGTCGTTCGTGAAGCCGCATTTCCCCTTGATCGCACCGCCCGAGTTCTTCGCGATGTATCCGCCGGAATCGCTGCCGATGCCGCGTCTCTACGGTCCCGAGGACTATCCGAAGCATCCGTCGGTCGCGGCCCTGCGCAGCTGCATGAGCTACGACGACTTCTTCACGCCGGAAAAGGTGCGCGTCGCCCTTGCCGCCTATTACGGCATGGTCAGCTTCCTCGACGACAATATCGGGCAGGTGCTTGCGGCACTCGAAGCGGCCGGGCTCTCGGACACGACGCGCGTGGTCTACTCCACCGACCACGGCGACAATCTCGGCACGCGCCACATGTGGGGCAAGTCGATCCACTACGAGGAAGCCGCCGCGATACCGATGATCGTCGCGGGACCGGGCATCCCGGCCGGCAAGACCTGCCCCACGCCGGTCACGCTTGTCGACGTCTATCCGACGATCATCGAGAGCGTGGGGCTGGTACCCGACGCGACGGAGAAGGCGTTGCCCGGGCGCTCGCTGGTCGATCTCGCCAACTCGCCGCCGGTCGACCGCGTGGCGTTCGGCGAGTATCACGCCGCCGGCTCGATCACCGCGATGTACATGGTCCGGAAGGGACGCTGGAAGCTCATCTACCATGTCGGCTACCGGCCGGAGCTGTACGATCTTGAAGCCGATCCGGGAGAGACCAAGGATCTGGGCGAGAGCACGGCGCATCGCGACACGCTCGCGATGATGGAAGCCGAGCTGCGCAAGATCGTCGACCCCGAAGCGGTCGACGCGCGGGCGTTCGCCGACCAGGAGGCGAAGATCGCGAAGTTCGGCGGGGTCGAGGCGCTGATCAAACGCGGCGATTTCGGCTATTCGCCCGCACCCGGCGAGAAGCCGGTTTTCGCGACCCGAATCGAGGCGTAGACGCATGACCCGCAAGCCGAACATCCTGCTCATCACCTCCGACCAGCAGCGGGGCGACTGCTACGGCTTCGAAGGCCGCAAGGTCCGCACGCCGCATCTCGACATTCTGGCGGGCGAGGGGACGCGGTTTTCCGCGTGCATCACGCCAAACGTCGTCTGCCAGCCGTCGCGCGCCTCGATCCTCACGGGCCTGCTTCCGCGCACGCACGGCGTCTGGGACAACGGTATCGACCTCGACGAGGATGTCGGAAACGCCGGCTTTGCCGGTACTTTCGCGAAGGCGGGGTATCGCACCGGCTTCATCGGGAAAGCCCATTTCTCGACTTTCCATACCTTCAAACCGACCGGGCGACCGGAGTGCCGGTCGAGTTCGCATGAGTTCGGTGCGGACTGGTCGGGACCCTATATGGGCTTCCAGCATGTCGACATGATGATTGCCGGCCATAACATGTTCCTGCCGCAGAAGCCGCCCGAAGGCCTCCAGTACGAGGCCTGGTACCACAAGGACGGCCGAGGCGAGATGCTCAACAAGCTGTTTTCGACGAAGCTCCCGCCCGACGTGGGCGCTGCCCAGACATGGAATTCGGCACTTCCGCCGGCGTTCCACAACTCGACTTGGATCGGCGACCGCACGATCGACTTCATGCGCGACAACAAAGACAGACCTTGGGTCGCGTGGGCCTCGTTCCCAGATCCCCATCATCCCTTCGATGCGCCTGCACCCTGGTGCTATCTGCACCATCCCGACGACATTGACCTTCCTGTCCACCGCACGAAAGACCTGGAGCGCCGGCCGTGGTGGCACAAGGCGAGCCTCGAAGGTATCCCCAAGCTCGACGATCCGGAGCTTCAGGCTTTCCGCGCCAAGCAATCGCGTACGCCCGAACAGACCGATCTCCAACTGCGCCATCTTATCGCGAACTATTACGGGATGATCTCGCTGATCGACCACAATGTCGGACGCATCCTGCTGTCGCTCGAGCGGCTGGGCCTCGACCGCGACACGCTGGTCGTCTTCACGACGGACCACGGCGACTGGCTGGGCGACCATGGTCTGCTGCTCAAGGGGCCGATCCACTACGAGGGACTTCTTCGCATCGGCTGCATCGTTCGTGGACCCGGCGTGCCGAAGGGCAAGATCGTGCCGTATCCCGTTTCCACGCTCGATCTCACATCGACGTTCTACGACTACGCTTCGCTGTCGCCGGATCGTGCCCTCCATTCGCGCAGCCTTCGCCCCTTGATGGAGGGCGATAGCACGCGCGATTTCGCCTACAACGAATGGGATCTGCATCCGTCGCGCTGCGGCGTGGCGCTCAAGCTGCGGACGGTACGCACGCGTACCCACAAGCTGACACTCGAACTCGATTCAGGCGCCGGCGAACTCTACGACCTCGTCGGCGATCCGCACGAGATGGATAACCGGTTCGGCGATCCGGCCGTGGCCGGCGTTCAGCGCGAACTCGTCGACATGATCCGCAGTCGGCCGGACGACGTGCGCGTTCCGGCTCCGCAACCGGTAGGAATGGCCTAGATGCTGTATCCAGGCAGATGGTTGCGCCCGACGGGCGACAGGCGTCCGGGATCCGGGTGGACGCAGGTAGCGAGTTCCGGCGCGCCGTGACGCGCGGCGACGTCTATCGCTATCGCCTCGATCTAAGTTAACGAGCGGGAGTCCGGCATGAGCGGCCTTGCGATCAACATCGATACGAGCGGGAAGTCCGGATCTGCCACGCTCGACGGCCCGAACCCGGTCGTCGCGGGCATGGTCGGCACTTGGACGGCGACCTTCCGTACGGGGCCCGCCGGCCTGCCGGCGGGGAGTGCGGTCGCTTTCGTCCGACGCTGGCCGAGCGATTGGGATATCCCGCAGTGCCATTCGCCCGACCAGCCCGGCTTCACGACGATTTCGCTCTCGCATCCGTGCCGCTTCCGCTGGCGCACGCGCCGTTCGATCGAATGGCATCCGTTTGATCACGTGTTCGAACTCGATCTGTTTGACGCCCTGCCGGGCGGTACCGCCGTGGAAGCCCGCTTCGAAACGCGGGCCCAGACGTTCATCGAGGAAGGCTCGGCGCTCTCGGTACGCGTACGGGCAGGGACGGACGACTGGACGGAGATCGCCCAACTCGTTGTCGATGTCGTCGGTGCTTCCGCGAAGCGGGCCGTATTGATTGCACCCAGCGACGTCGTCGCGGGCGAAGCGTTCGAGCTTGCCTGCCGCATCGAGGACGAGTGGGGCAATCCGGCGGCTCCGGACCAGCGTCCGGCCATCGACGGTGCCGTCTGCGAACCCCTTCCGGACTTGCCGGGAGTGCTGCGCTGGCGTGCGCGCATCGAAGCGCTCGGCATCGTTCGCCTCGTGGCCTGCGGAGGACTTCCGGCCGTTTCCAATCCGATCATGGTCCATGCGACCGCACCTTCCCGGCGGATCCGCTGGGGCGACATCCACGCCCAGTGCCTGATCGGTTGCGGCGCGCGGACGATCGACGCCTTTTTCACGCATGCCCGCGATTTCGCGCGAATCGACTTTTCCAGCCACCAGGCCAATTGCTTCCTCGTCTCGTCGCCCGAATGGCGAGAGACGGAGGCGGTGACCGCTCGCCACAACGAGCCGGGTCGCTTCGTCTCCCTCCTCGGCCTCGAATGGTCGGCAGACACGGCAAAAGGCGGCGACCGGAACCTCTATTTTCCCGACGATGCCGCGCCCATCACGCGCTGCAGCCACGAATATGTCGACGACAAGAGCGATCTTTCCTCCGACCTGCCACAAGCCGAGGACCTCCATGCCCGGTATCGCGGTACGAAGACCCTGATTGCCCTTCATGTCGGTGGGCGGACGACCGATCTGCGACGCCACGAGCCGTCGCTCGAACGGCTCATCGAAGTCCATTCGACGCATGCCACATCGGAGTGGTTCATGTTCGAGGCGCTCGAGCGTGGCTACCGGATGGGCGTGACGGCCGGCAGCGACGGCGTGGACGGCAGGCCGGGTGCAAGCCATCCGGGACACCAGGCCGTCCGCAATGTGCGCGGCGGACTTGTCGCATCCCCGTTGCGGAGCCTCACGCGGGAAGGTCTCTGGGAAGCGCTGGAGGCCCGGAACTGCTACGCCACGACAGGCGAGCGCATCCGGCTTGAGTACTCGGCCGAAGGACATGCGATGGGCAGCGAGTTCGACGCGACGATGCCGCCGGCTCTCAGCATTGCCGTCGAGGGAACCGGTCCGCTCGAGGCCGTCGAAATTTTCCGGGGAACCGGCCTGATCCACTCGGTGGCGCTCAGGGCTGCCGATGCCCCGCTCTCCGATCGTGTAAGGATCGCCTGGCGCGGCGCCACCGCCCCCGGAAACTTCGCACGCGCGCGCATGTGCTGGGACGGGCATGCCGCGCTATCGGCGGGAACATTCGCCGATGCCGAGGGCCATGCCTTCGATACGCCAGACGAGGGGATACTGTCAGCCAGACCGAAGCGGATCGACTGGCGCTCGGCGACGGGCGGCGATTGGGATGGCATCACTGTACGGATCGACGCGCCCGACGATGCGATTTTCACGGTCCAGACCCCGCAGATATCCACAGCGGTTCCAGTCGGCAAGTTGGCCGTCGGACCGACCTATCTGAGTGACAGGCGTCCGCATCGGGAACTCGAGATCCGTCGCCTCCCGCGTGATCCCGGCCCGACAGCCTGGCAAGGCACATTCCGCGATCCGGCCGGCGTGCCGGGCTGGAATGCCTACTGGGTTCGCGTGCGACAATGGGATGGCGCCTTCGCCTGGTCGAGTCCGATCTTCGTCCGCCTCCCCGGAGAGGCTGCCCGGTGAT
The DNA here is from genome assembly GCA_044356395.1 of Tagaea sp. Taxonomy (GTDB): domain Bacteria; phylum Pseudomonadota; class Alphaproteobacteria; order CACIAM-22H2; family CACIAM-22H2; genus Tagaea. The sequence continues at coordinate 40,076 of JBIKWI010000001.1, forward strand.
CGAAATCAACATCACGCTTCGAACGACCGACGGACAGATGCCAGTCTTCATCGTCCATCCGGACGAGGGCGGTCCGTTCCCGACCGTTGTCTTCTACATGGACGCGCTCGGCATCCGGGAGGAACTGCGCGACATGGCGCGGCGTTGCGCGTCCGCCGGCTACTACGCGATGCTTCCCGACCTCTACTATCGCTGGGGATGCCCGAGCTTCGATCCCGCACCTTTGGCGCAGGGAATCCTCGACCCGAAAATGGTCGAGCTCAACAACACGCTGTCGGTACCCATGACGGCACTCGATACTTCGACCCTGCTCGAGCACGCCGCCGGCGATCCGGCAGCCCGTCTGCCGGCCGCAACGGTCGGCTACTGCATGGGCGGTCGCCATGCGCTCGGCGCGGCCGCAGCCCATTCAAGTTCGGTCGCGGCCTTCGCATCGCTGCATGGCGGGCGTCTGGTCAACGACACGCCGCAGTCTCCGCATCTGTCGATCGCGAAGACTTCGACGGCCGAAGCCTATTTCGGTTGGGCTGACGACGACCCGACCGCGCCGCCGGAGCATCTGCGCGCGATCGAGACGGCGCTTGCCGAGCGCGGCGGACGGTATCGTGTCGAGTTCCACGCGGGCGCGTTGCACGGGTTCACGTTTCCGGAGCGCTATTGCTACCACAAGCAGGCGGCCGAGCAGGTCTGGGCCCGGCTGTTCGCGATGTTTCGCCGATGTCTGCACGGGCCTGCGACACAGGGAAGGACGTAGAGCATGACGACACGTTTCGCGATGATCGGATGCGGCGGTTTCTCGCGCCGGTATCATGTCCCGACACTTTTGGCCGACACGGACGTCAGGCTCGTCGGAATTTTCGACCCGTTTCCGGCTCCGGCGGTCGGCGATCTCGCGCGCGCGACGGGTGCGCGTATCGTCGACAAGCTCGATGACCTGCCCGACGCCGATGCGGTTCTGATCACCACACCGCATATGCTGCATGCTGGACATGCCGATCACGCGATGGCGCGCGGCTGGGCTACGCTGGTGGACAAGCCGTTCGTGATGAAGACAGCCGACGCACGCCGTCTTGTCGCCGCCGCGACGCAAAGAAAGCTGCTAAATGCGGTCGCCTTCAACCGCCGGCTCGACGCCGGCTGCCGACGCGCGCGCGAGATCATCCGGAGCGGCGGCATCGGCGCCGTCCGCTACGTTCAGACCGTGCAACTCGGCTACGAAAAGGCCGGCTGGTTCCTCGATCCCGCTCTCGGCGGCGGCGGCGCCTACACGGGCCGTGGCACGCATATGGCGGACATCGTGCCTTGGCTGATCGATAGCCGTCCCACGCAGGTGCGCAGCCGTCTGCGCCCCGGGCCGACGGGACGGGCCGACCTCGGCGGCTTCATCGAGATCGCCTTCCCGGGAATCGAGTGCCAGCTCGCCTGCATCGAGGAAGGCTGGCACATGTGGGACGAGATCCGGATATTCGGCGAGGACGGCATGATCGAACTGCGCCGCCCGCTTGCCATGCCCACGGGCTGGCACCTGGTCTGGCAGAGCCGGCGGGGGGCGGCGCGCGAGGAACTGGCGGCAGCACCCAACGAGGGCCTGATCACGACCGAGTTTCTGAGCGCGTTGCGGAGTGGCACGCCGGTGTCGTGCACGTTCGCGGACGCGCTTCTTTCAGTCCAGATCATCGAAGCCGCATTCGAATCCGCAGCGGCCGGCTCCAAGACGATCGCCATCGCCTGACGCGGAAAAGACATGGCGGCGGCGATCGAAATCAACGGTTTGGGCAAGCGCTTCGGCGACGAAGCCGGGCAGCCCGTGCTTGGCAAGGTCGACCTGTCGATCTCCGAGAACGAGTTCGTCGTACTGTTGGGTCGCAGCGGCTGCGGAAAGACGACGTTGCTCAACATCGTCGCCGGCCTCGAGCAGGCGAGCGCAGGAAGCGTTCGCGTGGACGGCGTGGTCGTCACCGGGCCTGGTAACGGCAAGGGCATGGTCTTCCAGCAGGGGGCCCTTTTTCCTTGGCTGACGGCCAAGCGCAACATCGAGTTCGCTGCCGTCAATCGTGGCCTGCCGCAGGCCCAGGCGGCGAAGCTCGCGGAAGAGCTGCTGGCACTCGTCGGGCTCGCGGGTTCCGAACACAAGTATCCGTTCGAACTTTCCGGCGGCATGCAGCAGCGGGTGGCGATCGCACGTGCCCTGGCCCTCGATCCCAAGATTCTGCTTATGGACGAACCGTTCGGGGCGCTCGACGAGATCACGCGCAACGAGATGCAGGACGAGTTGCTGCGCGTGTGGGCGCGTCGCCGCAAGACCGTCGTGTTCGTCACGCACTCGATCTGGGAGGGGCTGATTCTCGCCGACCGGATCCTCGTGATGGCGCCTCGTCCCGGGCGTATCGTGCTGGAGCGACGCATCGACCTGGCGCGCCCGCGCCGACGCAGCGACCCGCAGCTCGTCGCCCTCTACGACGAGGTCTGGGCGTGTCTGAGGGGCGAAGAATGATCGGCCGGCATGCCGGATGGCTTGTGCCGGTGGCTGTCCTCGCCGCGTTCCTCGGCCTGTGGGAGTTCGCGGTTGGAGCAGGCTGGCTGCGCCCGATCCAGTTCCCGCCGCCGAGCAAGCTCGCCCGCAGCTTCGTCGACCTTTCGACCGTCGGCTATCCACAAGGCATAACGCTTTGGGCGCATGCGGGCATCACTTTCCAGCGTATCGTGACCGGGCACCTGCTGGCCGTCGCCCTTGCCGTGCCGCTCGGCCTGTTGATCGGCAGCCAGCCGCTGCTCGACCGGATGACCGCCCCGATCGTCGCGTTCTGCCGGTCGGTCGCCACGCTGAGCTTGCTTCCGCTCGCGATCGTCTGGTTCGGGACCGGCGAGGGCGCCAAGATTTTCCTGATCGGCTATGGCTGCTTCTGGGTCATGTTGTCGGCAAGCATCGCGGCGGTCCAGCTCGTCGATCCGGTCCTGATCCGCGCCGCGCGCACGATGGATGCCGACGCCCGTACGATTTTCCGGCAGGTGATGCTCCCTGCCTCGCTGCCGCGCCTTCTGGCGGGGGCGCGCACGGCATTGGGCGTCGGCTTCATGGTCATCGTGGGCGCCGAGATGATCGGCACGATCCACGGACTCGGATCGCTGATCATGGAGGCGCGGACCTTCTACCGCACGGACATCACGATGGTCGGCATGTTCTGCATCGGCGGCTTCGGGATCGGCGTGATGCTCGTCCTTGCGCGCGTCGAAGCCTGGCTCGTCCCGTGGCAGGCAAGGCAGGAGGCGCAGCAGCGATGACGCGAGCGCCGGGAGCCGTTGAGCGCTACGCTGGCCTGATCGGGGTCGTCATGTTCCTCGGTCTATGGGAGCTGGCCGCCCGTTTCGGCTGGCGAAATCCTGCGATCATGCCGGCGCCGAGCCAGGCGATACTTGTCGCGCTATCGACGGTTCCGCTCCTCACGCTTGTCGAACATGTCGCGACAAGCCTGTGGCGGATCCTTGCGGGGTTCTCGCTCGGCGCTTTGGCGGGAATCGCCCTCGGGATTGCCGCCGGCTGGTATCGACCGGTCGCCCTCGTCAGCCGTCCCTTCGTCGAGATCCTGCGACCGATCCCGCCGCTTGCCTGGATCCCGATCGCGATCGTCTGGTTCGGGATCGGCGAACCTTCGAAAATTTTCGTCATCTTCCTCGGCACGTTCTTTCCGGTCTTCAGCAGCGCCGCACGCGGCATGGCATCGATCCAGCCCGCGATCCTGCGCGCGGCCCGGACGATGGACGTGGACGGACTGCGACTGCTCGTCAAGGTCGCGGTTCCGGCCGCGATGCCGGATATCGCGACGGGGCTGCGCATCGGCTTCGGCCTCGGCTTCGGCGTGCTCGTGGCGGCCGAACTAATCGCCGCCGAGCGCGGCATGGGCCATCTCGTCATGGAAGCCCGCCAGCTCGGACAGCTCGGCATCTCGGTCTTCGGAATATTCCTGATCGGACTCGTGAATCTCGTCGCCGACCAGCAACTCGCCGCGGCAATCCGCCGGACGGTGGGGCGCTGGCACCATTTCTAGAAACAGAGGAGGCAACGCCATGGATCGCCGGACATTCCTTGCCACGACCACCGCAGTACTCGTCTCGCCAGCGATCGCCAAGGCCCAGGCGCGCCCGGAGATTTCGAAGCTCGGGATCGGTTTCGGGCTCGATCCGGTCTTCGCGCCGCACATCGTCGCCATGCAGAAGGGTTGGCTGCGCGAGGCGGGCTTCACCGAGATCACCACGCCGAGCTTCACCAGTGGCGCGCTCGCCGGCGAGGCGCTGATCGGCGGTCAGATCCATCTCTGGACGCCGGGCAACCAGCCACCGATTTCGATGGCGAACTCCGGCGTGCCGGCGGTCGTACTCGGCACGAACTGCATCGCCGCGAAGGCCGAGCAACTGATCGTGCGCAACGACGCGAACGTGAGCAAGCCCGAAGACCTGTACCGCATAAAGATAGGACTGCTTGCGGGGTCGACTGCCAGTGCCACGCTCCACAATCTCGCAAAGCTCTACAAGCTTGACGAGAGCAAGCTGCAGGTCGTCAACATGCCGCCGCCCGAGCAACTTGCCGGCCTTACCAGCAACAACATCCAAGCCTTGTTGTGCTGGCAGCCGTGGGCGCACAATGCCTTGAAGCTCGGAAACACCTCGATGCTGCATTCCGGCACCAACAGCGGCTTTGCCGCCAACAAGGGGGCGGCTGTCGCCGTCTCGGCGACGCGTTCGATATTCGTCGCGAGCGAGGAATTCGTGCGGAAGAATCCGGTTGCGACCCGCACGCTGATGGCCGTTCTCGTCCGTGGCCAGAAGTATGTGGCGAACCCCGCCAACCGGGCCGAAGTTCTGGAACTGGTGTCCGCGCAGACCAAGCAGGACAGATCCCTCGTCGAGGCGATCTGGGGGGACTACGACTTCAATCCGGCATTCGACGACGCTTATGTGGCCGATATGGAATCGATGAGCGGCTACCTCGTCGCCTCGGGCCGCATCAGGGCACCCAAGCATCCGCTGGACTACACGTTCTCGGACCCGGTTGCGGCGGCCGATCCGGCGCTTGTACGTCGCCCCGGCCGCTGGAAGACCTGAGCCGGATGGCGCGGGTCGGGATCGCGTTCGTCGGCACCGGATCGATTGCCGACTATCATCTGGCCGGACTGGGCGCGGTCCCGAATGCCGACGTGCGCGTCATCGTCGGCCGCGATGCGGACAAGACACAGGCTGCGGCCGCCCGCTACGGCATCGCCGACGCAAGCGTGGACCTTCCCACCGCTCTTGGCAGGCGGGACGTCGAGGCTGTCATCATCGCAACGCCCGACGACACGCACGAGGCCATTGCGGCGGAGGCGGCGGACAGGGGAAAGGCGGTCCTCCTGCAGAAGCCGATGGCGGCCGACAGTTCGGCCTGCCGGCGGATCATCGCCACGGCGGCGGCGGCAAACGTCGATCTGCAGGTCAGCTTCATGCACCGGTATTTCGAAGAGTTCCGCATGGCACGCGAACTCGTCGCCGACGGCGCCATCGGCGAAGTGACGAGTGTCCGCCTGCGCAACGCAACGCCGGGTCCAGACTGGGCCGACTGGTTCTTCAAGAAGTCGCGCGTCGCCGGCGGCGTCGTCCTTCAGCTCGGCGTTCATGGAATCGACCTGCTGACGCAGATGTGCGGCCACGTGGCCGCCGTATCGGCAACGACGGCGATCCTGCGTGCCGAACGCCTGCTGGCCGACGGACGCCGCGTGGCCGTCGAGAACCCGGACAGCGCATGGGCGGTCTACTCGATGGCTAACGGAACGGTGGCATCGCACGAGATGTCGATGATCGAAGCGAGGGGCTGCGACCGGTTCAGGTTCGAGATCTACGGGACGAAAGGCACCATCTGGCTGCGGAGCGAACTGGGCCCGCTCGCACTGGATTGCGGTGACGGAAAAGGATGGAAAATGCCGGTCGTTCCGACGCCGCCATTCGGCCAGCGCCAGCATCAGCGCTGGATCGACGGGATCACCGGCACAAAGACGCGCGAGCGGACGGCGCTTGACGCATTGAACGGCATCCTGATCGCCGAAGCGATCGGACGATCCAGCGCAGTCTCCGGCGCCCGCGTATCGGTGGAGTCCGCATGATCCGCATCGCGATCCTGAGTTTCGCGCATTACCACGCGAACTTCTGGGCCGAGGCCTTCCTGGCCGAGCCGGATGTCGTCTTGGCGGCGATCTGGGACGACGATGTCGCGCGGGGTACGGAGGCAGCCGGTCGTTTCGGCGTGCCGTTCGTCCCGGACCTCGATCGGGCGATCGACGCCTGCGATGCCGTTGCCGTCTGCAGCGAAACCGTGGCGCATGCCCCGCTGATCGAGCGTGCCGCGAAGGCAGGGCGAGCCGTCCTGTGCGAGAAGCCGATCGCCATCGACCTGATCGAGGCCGCGCGCATCGGGGCGGCTGTGCGCGATGGCGGAATTGCGTTCATGCAGAGCTTTCCAAAGCGCTTCGATCCGGCGTCGCACGAGCTACGACGACTCGTGATGTCGGGCGAACTCGGACGGATCGGTCTCGTCCGCATCCGTCACGGCCACTTCTATGGCCTTGAGGCCGACTTTGCGAGTCGCTGGTACGTCGATCCGGCCAGATCCGGCGGCGGAGCCCTCCTCGACGAGGGCGTCCACGCAGCGGACTTCCTCTGCTGGACCTTCGGCATGCCCAGGAGCGTACTCGCGTCGGCCTCGTCGGCGCTCGGGTTGCCGGTCGAAGATCAGGCAATCGCGTTGTTCGAGTATGCGGATGGGATGACGGCCGAAGTCATCGCGAGTTTCGCGTTCGCGGCGGCGGACACGTCGATCGAGATTTACGGCTCGAACGGAACCGCACTTCTCTCGGGCGTCGATCTGGCGTCGCGCGATATCTCGAAAGGCCCGTTTCTCCGGACATTCACGCGAGACCAGGTCGTCCGGGAGTGGACCCCTTCGCCGTTGGTCCCGCAGTTCAAGCTAGGCTGGTTCCACCACCAGAACGCCATCGCGTTCGCTGCCGCGCTGCGACGTGGCGAGGCGCCGCCGATATCGCTGGACGACGGCATCCGTGCATTGACGATGATCGCACGTGCCTACGAATCGGTGCGGAGCGGCCGACGCATCGAATTCTAGACGTCCGGACGCGCCGTCAGGCATTCGTCTCCGCGGCGCGCATTGCTTCGACGCGGATCTCCTCGGTGAGACGCGCCTTGAGGGCCGAAAACTCGGGGCTTGTCTTGACCGTGTAGTGGCGCGGATGCGGCAGATCGACCGGGATGTCGGCCTTGATGCGGCCGGGCCGTGCGGTCATCACCAGGACGCGAGAAGCCATAAAGATCGCCTCTTCGATATCGTGGGTAACGAAGATCACGGTCTTGCGGTCCCGTTCCCAGATGCCGAGCAGCAGTTCCTGCATGAGCCCGCGGGTCTGGTTGTCGAGCGCGCCGAACGGCTCGTCGAGAAGAAGAATTTCGGGATCGTTGGCAAGGGCACGCGCGATCGCGGTTCTCTGCTGCATGCCCCCGGAGAGTTGCTTGGGCAGGTGCTTCTCGAAGCCCTTCAAGCCGACCCTGTCGACATATATCGAGACCGACTCGGCGATCTCGCGCTCCGTCACGCCGCGTTCGCGCAGGCCGAAGGCCACGTTGTCGGCCACCGTCAGCCACGGGAACAGCGTATAGGACTGGAAAACCATGCCGCGATCGGGGCCGGGGCCTTCGATCGCGTGCCCGTCGAGCAGCACGCGCCCGGTACTTGGCCGGTCGAGCCCGGCGACGATGCGCAACAGGGTCGATTTCCCGCAACCCGAGGGGCCCAGGATCGTGATGAAGTCGTTCCGGGCGATCGAAAGTCCGGTGGGCTCGAGCGCCTTGAGTGCTGGCCTGCCGCCCACGCCCGGAAACGTGCGCGACACGCCTTCGACACGCAGCTTCGGCGTCTCCGTCATGCCAGCCGCCAGCCGAAGAACACGCGATTGACGGCCTTGAACGCGAAGTCTGATATCAGGCCGATAAGTCCGATCACGATGATGCCGAATACGATCTGGCCGGTCGCCATCAACGCCTGGCTTTCGATGATCATGTGGCCGATGCCCGACGAGGAGCCGATCAGTTCGGCGACGATCACGTAGGTCCACGCCCAGCCGAGCACGAGGCGCAGGATCTCGGCGATCTCCGGCGCGTTGGCCGGGATCAGGACGCGGCGAACGACGCTGGCGGAGCTTGCGCCCAGCGTATAGGCCGCCTCGACGAGGTCGCGCCGGGTATTGCCGACCGCGACGGCGACCATCAGCACGATCTGGAAGACCGAACCGATGAAGATGACGAGCAGCTTCTGCGTCTCGCCGATTCCGGCCCAAAGGATGAGCAGCGGCACGAAGGCGGAGGCCGGCAGATAGCGTGCGAAGGAAACGAACGGTTCGAGGAACGCCTCGACGGTCTTGTAGGCACCCATCAGGATGCCGAGCGGAACGGCGACGAGAGCCGCGAGCGCGAAGCCGCCGACCACCCGCCACACGGTAACCCCGATGTCGTGCGAGAAGCCGAACTTGGTGAGCAGCAGCCAGCCGTCCTTCACCATCGTGATGGGGTCGGCGAGGAAGATGATCGGCACGAAGCCGCTGAGCGTCGCCGCGGCCCAGGCGAGGAAGAAAACGACGAAGAACGCGACCCCCAGCACGATACGCGCGGGGCGGCCCACGGGTTCGAGCGGCCGGAAAAGGGTCATGGCGCGGTCAGTGCGGGCAGGCGCCGGATACGGGGGTGCACCCGGCGCCCGTCCGTCACTGGATGAAGCGCGTGTCGACGAGCGAAGCGATGTCCGGCTTCGCCTTGATGATGCCGATCTCGAGAAGCAGGTCGGCAGCTTCGTTCGAGAAGGCCTGGAACTCGCCCTCGAAGAACTTCTTGTTGGCCGCCTTGTCCTGCCAGCGCAGATACTGCGACGACGCCGCGAACTGCGCGCCGGTCTGCTTGACATCGGCACCCATGATCTCGTTCGCCTTTGCCGGCTCTTTCGCGATCATTTCGATCGCCTGGAAGTAGCTGTCTGCAAGTGCCTTGCCGGCGGCCGGATTGTCGGCCAGGAACTTCGGCGTACAGCCGAACGTGTCCATGATCATCGGATAGTCGAGCGTCGTGGCGATGATCTTGCCGGCCTGCGGGGCCGCGCGCACCGAGGAAAGGTACGGCTCGTACGTCATCGCCGCGTCGTTCTGGCCGGCGATGAAGACCTGCGCGGCCGGACCCGGTTCGAGATTGACGACCGTGACGTCCTTGACCGACAGCCCGTTCTTCTTGAGGAACCAGGCGAGGGTGAAGTAGGGGGCCGTACCCGGCGCCGAGGCGGCGACCGTCTTGCCCTTGAGGTCCTTGATCGACGCGATCGAATTGCGCACGACCATGCCGTCGGCCCCGTAGCTCTTGTCGAGTTGGAAGATCTGCTTGGTGGCCACGCCATTGGCGTTCCAGACGACCCAGGTTTCCACGGTCGTCGCCGCGCAAGCGACCTGCCTGGACTGGATCGCGAGATGACGGCTCGCCTGCGGGATCTTCGACATCGTCACATCGAGACCGTTCTTCTGGAAGATGCCGGCCTCCTTGGCGAGCGTGAGCGGGGCAAACCCCGTCCAGCCGCTGTAGCCGATGGTGAGCTTCGTCTGTGCCGACGCGGGCGACAGGGCGGCCGCAGCCCCCAGCGATAGCGCCACGATCCATGCCTTCATTTCCGCCTCCATGCCTGGTATCCGGGGCCGGTCGGCCCTTGTTGGCGCGATGTTAGGCGGCCCGGCGGTGGTTTGTATAGGGGAGGTTGCAAGTTCGGGGCCGCCTATTCGTAGATCGCGACCTTGGCCGGCTGAATCGACGTGACGGAGCCGCGATACATGCCCTCCGTATTGTACGGCAAGGCGACATTGCCGTGCCGGTCGACGGCGACCAGCCCCGCACCGCATTCCCAGTCGCGCAATTCGGCCACCATGTCGGCCGTCGCCTTCTCCAGGCTATGGCCGAGATATGCCATGCGTGCCGATATCTCGTGCGCCAGGACCTTGCGGATGAAGTACTCGCCCTTGCCGGTGCCAGAGACGGCACAGGTCGCGTTGTTGGCATAGGTGCCCGCCCCGACGATCGGCGTGTCGCCGACGCGTCCGACCGGCTTGTTCGTGTAGCCGCCGGTCGAGGTGGCGGCGGCAAGGTTGCCGTGCCGGTCGCGCGCGACGGCGCCGACGGTGCCGTGCTTCTGCGCCTCGTTGGCTTTGGCGGCCTGGCCCTTGGCGGCCAGTTCCTTCATCTCCGCCAGCATCTGGCGCCGCTGCTCGGTTCCGAAATAGTCCTGCGGCACGGTCTGGTAGCCGTTGCGCCGCGCGAATTCGTCCGCACCCTTGCCCTGCAGCAGCAGGAAATCTCCCGACGCCATGACGCCGCGCGCAACGCGGACCGGATTGCGCATCGTCGTTGCACCAGTCACGGCACCGGCTTCGAGCGTGCGCCCGTCCATGATCGCGGCATCGAGTTCGTGGCCGCCCGCCTCGTTGAAAGCGGCGCCATGGCCGGCATTGAAGACAGCGGCATCCTCCATGACGACGACGGCGGCTTCGACGGCATCGAGCGCCGCACCGCCATCGCGCAGGATTGCCGCTCCGGCGGCAAGCGAGGCGTGCAGCGCCGCGTGCACGTCGGCGGCGAACTTCTCGGGGATCGTCTTGCGCGGCAGCACGCCGCAGCCGCCATGAATGGCGAGCGAGAATTCCGGACCGTTCATCGCGATGTCTCCGTTTCGAGGTCGAGCTCTTCGGCGCGCAGGCATGCGACCTGGCGATCGCCCAGCGTCCGCAGTGCCGGCCGCTCGGTCCGGCAACGGACTTCGGCGTGCGGACAGCGGAGATGGAAGTGGCAGCCGGGCGGCGGATCGAGCGGCGAGGGCAGCTCGCCCTGGATCGGGCGGAAGGCGATCTCCGCTTCGGCATCGAGCCGCAGCTTGGGCATGCTGTCGAGAAGCGCTCGGGTGTAGGGATGGCGCGGCGCCTTGAAGATCCCTTGCGTGTCGCCCAGCTCGACGATGCGACCCAGATACATGATCGCGATCCGGTCTGACACGTGGCGTACGAGGCCCAGATCGTGGCTGATGAAAAGCATCGTCAGGCCCAGATCCCGGCGCAGCTTCAGGAACAGGTTGATGATCTGCGCCTGGATCGACACGTCGAGCGAAGCGACTGGCTCGTCGCACACGAGAACGTCGGGGCGCATGGCAAGGGCACGCGCGATCGCGATGCGCTGGCGCTGTCCGCCGGAGAATTGGTGCGGGTAGCGCTCTGCCACCGCCGGATCGAGGCCGACGGTCGAAAGCCAGCGCGCCGTGTCCGCCCGGATTTCGGCCGCCGGAACGATGCCGTTGGCGACCGGGCCTTCGGACACGATATCGCCGACCCGCATGCGCGGATCCAGCGAGGCGAACGGGTCCTGGAAGACCATCTGCACGCGCGTCGTCGTCTTGACGGGACGTCCCGTCTCGGCGAGCAGCGGCACCCCGTCGAGATGCGCATGACCCGTGCTGGGCTGGAGGATGCCGGCGATCATCCGTCCGAGGGTCGATTTGCCGCAACCGGACTCGCCGACGAGGCCAAGCACCTCGCCCTTGCGGATGTCGAGCGATACGCTGTCGACCGCATGGACAGGGCGCGGAAGGCTGCCGCCCGCGAGAGCCGCGAGCCGCTCGCCCAGCGTGGGCGACTGCCGGAACAGCTTCGATGCGTTCGCGACCGAAACGAGCGGGGTCATGGCGAATTGCCGAGCGGCTTGTGGCAGCGCACGCCACGCGTGGAATCGCGACGCATCTCGGGCATGACGGAGCAGCCGCTGTCGGCATGGTCGCAGCGTGGCGCAAAGGCGCAACCCGGGGGCAAGTCGATGAGCGAGGGCATCGAGCCCCGGATCTGGCGCAGCTCCTGTCCGGGTTCGGCGATCGACGGTAGGGAATCGAGCAGGCCTCGCGTATAGGGATGGCGGGGCGCCCGAAGCACCTCCGCCGTCGGACCTTCCTCGACGACACGGCCGGCATACATCACGAGGATGCGGCTGGCCAGAACCGACACGGTGGCTAGATCGTGGCTGATCCAGATGAGGGCGGTGCCCGAATCGGCGGCCAGCGCTTTCATCTCGGTCAGGATCTGTGCCTGGATCGAAACGTCGAGAGCCGTCGTCGGCTCGTCGCAGATGATCAGTGCCGGGCGATTGAGCAGCGCGATGGCGATCGCCACGCGCTGGCGCATGCCGCCGGAGAGCTGATGCGGGTAGCTGTCGAGCCGGTTTGCCGGATCGGGAATGCCGACGCGTCCGAGCAGATCGATCGCGCGCGCGCGCGCGGCGGCGGCTCCGACCCGGTCGTGCGCTTCAAGTGCCAGGCGCATCTGGACCGCGATCGTCAGGACGGGGTTGAGAGTCGTCGACGGATCCTGGAAGACCATCGCCATGCGTCGGCCGCGAAGGGCGCGCAGGCCATCGGCCGGCAGGCCGACGATCTCGTTGCCGTCGAGACGGACCGATCCGCCCACGATGCGCCCCGGCGGGTCGACGAGACCGAGGATCGAGAAGCCGGTCACCGATTTGCCGGAGCCTGATTCGCCGACCAGTCCGACGATCTCGCCGGGCGCGATCGAGAAGCTGACCCCATCGACGGCCTTCAGGACGCCGGCGCGGGTGGCGAAGTGGGTGGCGAGATCGCGGACTTCCAGCAGTGCCGTCATCGGCGGAGCCTCGGATTCAGCTGGTCGCGGATCTGGTCGCCGACGAGGTTGATCGCGACGATGAGCACGATCAGCGCCACGCCTGGATAGATCGAGATCCAGTACCGTCCCGACAGCATGTACTGGAAGCCGTTGGCGATCAGCATGCCCAGCGACGGTTCCGTCACCGGAAGGCCGAGGCCGAGGAAGGAGAGCGTGGCTTCGAGCGCGATCGAGTTTGCGACCTGTACCGTCGCTACGACGATCAGTGGCGGCAGGCAGTTGGGAAGGATGTGCCGAAACACCACGCGCCGGGCCGAAAGCGGCGTCGACAGCGCCGCGACCACATAATCCTTCGACCGCTCGGCCGAGGCGGCCCCGTGCGCCGTGCGCGCGAAATAGGCGTACTGTGCGGTGACCAGCGCGGCGACAAGCTGCCATTTCCCGGGACCGAGCACGGCCACGAGCACAAGGGCGAGCAGGATGGCGGGGAAGGAGAGCTGCAGGTCGACGAAGCGCATGATCAGCATCTCGATCCTGCCGCCGGCGAATGCAGCGACGGCGCCCAGCGACGCACCGACCACGAAGGCGAAGGTTCCCGCCGCAAGCCCAACCTGCAGCGAAACGCGTAGGCCGTAGAGGATCGCGGACAGCAGATCGCGCCCCTGCGCGTCGGTGCCAAGCCAGTGAACGAAACCCTTGGTTCCGAGAAACCCGGGCGGCCGACGTGCATCCGCGAGCACGAGGGTCGCGAGATCGTAGGGATCCTGCGGTGCCACGAGCGGCGCGAAGACCGCCACGCCGACGATCGCCAGAACGACGCCGAACGCGGCGAGCGCCAAGCGGTTCTCGCGGAATTCCGACCAGAACCGGGCGAGCGGCGTCGCGCCGGTCATTTCGCCCGCCCTGCGCGCAGGCGCGGATCGAGGGCCGCGTAGGCGATATCGACGATGAAGTTGATGAAGATGAACAGGAACGCCACCAGCATCAGGTAGGCGACCATTACCGGGCGGTCGAGCGTGGAGATGCTGTCGATGATGAGCTTGCCCACGCCGGGCCACGAGAAAATCGTCTCCGTCACGACCGCGAAGGCGAGGGTGGAGCCGAACTCGAGACCGAACACCGTCACGATCGGGATCGCGATCAGGCGCAGCACGTGGCGGCGCAGTATCGTCGCCTCGCTTTCGCCGGCCGCGCGCGCGAACTTGACCGTATCGCCGAGCATAGCCTCGCGCGTACCGGCGCGCGCGAGACGCACCATCATCGCGAACTTGAACAGCGACAGGTTCAGCGCGGGCAGGGCAAGGTAGCTCCATCCGTCGAGCGTCAGGAAGCTCCAGGGCACCCCGAACAGCATGGCGGTTTCGCCCCGCCCGCCGGCCGGAAGCCAGCCGAGCGTGACCGCGAAGGTGAGGATCAGCACCAGACCGATCCAGAAGGTAGGCACGGAAAAGCCGAGGACCGAAATCGCCATGATCGACTTGGCCGCGATGCCGTCGGGCCGGTAGCCGGCGTACATGCCCAGCGGTACGCCCAGCGCCGTGGCGCCGACGACGGCGACGATCGTGAGTTCGAGCGTGGCGGGCAGGCGCGACAGGATCAGGTCGAGCACCGGCATGTTGAACACGAAGGAGCGACCGAAGTCGCCGACGGCAAGACGCAGCAGGAAATCGCGGTACTGGATCCAGAGCGGCTGGTCGAGGCCATAGGCGCGGATCGTCGCCTCGCGGATCGCGTGCGTGGCATCGGGGGAAAGCAGCACGTCGATCGGATTTCCGATACCGAACACGCCGGCGAACACGAGTGCCGAAATGATGAGCATCACGATCAGCGCCTGCACAAGGCGTTGGATGAAAAAGCCTATCATTGCGCCACTAGCCGGTCGCCTGCGGGGCTCGCGGCCATCCAAGGAGAAATAGTTCCATCTAGAACCACCATCTTGACAGCCGCTTCGCGCATGCGTCAAGGTCTGCGCGTTTCCGGGGAGGCACGGTGGCATCCAAACGCGTCCGCATCGACGACAACGCGCCGGCCGGACGCCGCCCCAAAGCGGTCCCGCCGCCGCCGCTGCATGCAATGCTTGGCGTCAAGCTCTGGAACAATCCCTGCCGCCTTTCGTTCCGGGTCAACTTCATCGCCCACCATTTCAACCAGACCGCTTACGAATGGGTCTGGCGTACGTACCGCCTGACGCTGCCCGAGCACATCGTGCTCTATGCGCTGGCGCTCAAGGACGGGATCACCGCGGACGACATCGCCGCGTCGACAGCCCGTCCGAAGAACACGCTGAGCCGCGGCGTCAACGCGGTCCTGCGCAAGAAACTCATCGATCGCCGGGCGGACCCGAAGGACCGGCGGCGCCTTATCCTCACGCTGACCGCGCGCGGCCGGCGGATCGTCGCAAGGACCGTGCCGGCTTTCGTGGCGCACGAGAACGGCATGGCGAGTGCACTTACGGCAGGCGAACGGCGCGCGCTCGAAGCGCTGCTCGAGAAGATCATCGTCGACAAACCGAATTGGCCAACTCAGATCCAAGGGAGACCGTGACATGAACCATTACGCGAATTGGGCGCGCGGCGCGCTCGTCGGGAGCGCTCTGGCGCTTGCCCTTGCCGCAGGCGCTTCGGCGCAGACGCTGACGATCGGCGTGCGCGGCGGGCCGGACTCGATCGATCCGCATTTCACCGCGACCGGGACGCACGCCGAATCGCTCAAGCA
This sequence comes from Tagaea sp., assembly GCA_044356395.1. Taxonomy (GTDB): domain Bacteria; phylum Pseudomonadota; class Alphaproteobacteria; order CACIAM-22H2; family CACIAM-22H2; genus Tagaea. The sequence continues at coordinate 55,528 of JBIKWI010000001.1, forward strand.
CATCTTCGATACGCTGACCTGGTCGGGCGACGGTCTCGAGGTCGAGCCGCGCCTTGCGGAAAGCTGGAAGGTGCTGAACCCGACGACCTGGGAATTCAAGTTGCGCCGCGGCGTCAAGTTCCACGACGGATCGGACTTCACGGCCGAGGACGTCAAGTTCTCGATCGAACGTATCCCCGTCGTCGCCGGTCCGAACCCGACGACGATCTACGTCCGTCGCGTCAAGGCGGTGAAGATCGTCGATTCGCATACGGTGCATATCGAGACCGACGGTCCCGCACCGATCCTTCCCTACGACTTCATCCGCCTGTTCATCGTCTCCCACAAGGCGGCTGCCGGACTGACCAAGGAAAATGCGAACGAGGCGTTCAACTCCGGCAAGGCCGCGATCGGGACCGGTCCTTACAAGTACGTGTCGTGGCAGCCGAAGGGCGACCTCGTGCTCGACCGCAACGACACGTATTGGGGACCCAAGGAGCCGTGGGCGCGCCACGTCCGCAAGGAGGTGCCGAATGACGCCGCGCGCGTCGCGCAGCTCAAGGCCGGCCAGCTCGACCTTATCACGCGCGTGCCGGCGACCGACGTCGCGTCGCTCAAGCGCGATCCGAAGATCGAGGTCTCGACGATCGGCACCGTCTACGTGTTCAATGTCGAGCTCGACATGCGCGACACGCCGCCCGCCGGCCAGATCACGGCCAAGGACGGCTCTGCCCTGTCGAAGAACCCCCTGCAGGACCGCCGCGTGCGCGAGGCGATCGACCTCGCGATCGACCGCAAGACGATCGCCGAGATCTCGATGGACGGTCTCGGTATCCCGGTCAACCAGCTCGTGACGCCGTCGATCTTCGGCTACAACAAGAGTCTGCCGGCACGCCGCTACGACGTCGCGGCCGCCAAGAAGCTGCTGGCCGATGCCGGGTATCCCAACGGGTTTCGTATCCGCTTCGCCTTCACCCAAGACCGCCTGCCCGGCGACACCCAGGTCGGCACATCGATCGCGCAGATGCTGGCGGCCGTCGGGATCGACGCGGCTGCCAGCGCCCAGCCAGCCGCCGTCTTCTTCCCTGCGCGCACGCGCGGGGAATTCTCCATGTCGATGTCGGGCTGGGGCACGCTGACGGGCGAAGCGCACTACACGCTTTCGTCGATCGCGCACTCCAACGATCCGGCGGCGAAGATGGGCGCATTCAACGTGCTCGGATACAAGAACATCACGATGGACAAGCTGCTGCAGGATGCGGCCGTCGAACTCGACGACGCGAAACGCCGCAGCTTCCTCGAGCAGGCGAATGCGCTCGTTCTCGAAGACAGGCCGCGCCTTCCGATCGTGTCGGTCGGCTCCGCCTGGGCCATGCAGAAGGGCAAGGTGCGCATCAAGGCTCGTGTCGACGAAGACACGCTGGCGATGAACATCAAGCCGGTGCGCTGAACTCCGCAGGCAATTCCCCGCGGACGGCGCTCGCGCGCCGTCCGCGGGTTTCTCCTTCGCGAACGGACGGACTCGACATGCGCCTGACCGAAATGAACTGGATGCAGCTTGAAGCGCATCTCAAGGGCGACGACCGCTGCATCCTGCCTATCGGCAGTATCGAGCAGCATTCCCATCTCAGCCTCGGCGTCGACGCGATCCTCGCCGAGAAGGTGTCGCTCGACGCCGCACAGCCTGCCGGCGTGCCGGTATTTCCCGTCCTGTCGTACGGCATCACGCCCTATTTCAAGGCGTTTCCGGGAACCGTGACGCTGCGCATTTCGACGGCGATCGCCGTGATGAAGGACGTGCTCGATTCGATCAAGCGCAGCGGCTTCAGGCGCGTGATGATCGTCAACGGCCACGGCGGCAACAATCCCGTCGGTGCCTACGCGCTCGAGTGGATGTCGGAAAATGCCGGGGTGGCGATCAAGTTCCACAATTGGTGGTGCGCGCCGAAAACCTGGAAGAAGGTCAAGGAAATCGACCCCGTCGCCAGCCATGCCTCATGGATGGAAAACTTCCCGTGGACGCGTGTGGCGAATGTCGCCTATCCGGACATGCAGAAGGCCATGGTCGACATCGAGAAGCTGAAGCAGTTGGGCCCGGTCGAGGCACGCAAGATGCTCGGTGACGGCAACTACGGAGGCCGCTACATCCGAGATGATGCCGAAATGCTCGCGTTGTGGGACGTCGCCGTCGAGGAGACTCGCGAACTGCTGAACGGCCCGTGGCCGCAATGACCGACCCGACCGTCATCTGGGGTGCGGGTGCCGTCGGCGGCACGCTGGGGGCCTATCTCGTCCGCTCCGGCGTCGACGTGCTGTTCGTCGACAACGTGCCGGAGCATGTCGCGGCGATGAACGGATCCGGCCTGACGATCGAAGGGCCGATCGACAACTTCACGGTGCCTGCAAAAGCATGCCTTCCGGCCGATGTGTCGGGCCGGTTCGGGCGCATCGTGCTGGCAGTCAAGGCGCAGCACACGGTCTCGGCCGTGGCGGCGCTCGCACAGCATCTTGCCGACGACGGATATGTCGTGTCCGCGCAGAACGGCCTCAACGAGATCGCGATCTCAAATGAGGTCGGCGAGGCGCGGACGATGGGCTGCTTCGTCAATTACGGGGCCGACTATCTGGAGCCGGGTCGGATCACCTACGGCGGTTACGGCGCCGTCGTGCTCGGCGAACTCGACGGGCGCTCCACGCCCCGGCTCGCCGATACGCTGGCCCTGTTCCAGCGCTTCGAGCCGCGCGCGATAGCCACGGACAACATCTGGGGCTATCTCTGGGGGAAGCTCGGTTACGGAGCGCTGCTTTTTGCGACGGCCCTGACCAACAGGTCCATCGCAGATGCGCTGGCCGAGCCGCGCTGGAAGGCGCTTTACCGGCGCATCGGGACGGAGGCGGTGCTCGCGGGCCGCGCCCGAAAGGTACGCGCGGAAGGTTTCAACGGATTTGACGTGGCGGCATTCACGCCCGAGGCTTCCGATGCGGCGGTGCAAGCCTCGCTCGACGCGATGGTCGCGCACAACGCCAAATCGACCAAGACGCATAGCGGCATCTGGCGCGATCTTGCCGTGCGCAAGCGCAAGACGGAAGTCGACGCGCAGATCGCCATCATCGCCGACCTCGCAAGGGAAGTCGGCGTCGATACCCCGGCGATCCGGGCACTCGTGGCCTTCGTCCACGACGTGGAGGATGGACGCCGCCCGCTCGACGACGCCACGCTCGACGCTCTTGCCAAGGCCGTCGGCGCATGAACGTCGATTTTTCGGGCAAGACCGTCGTCGTCACCGGTGCCGGTCACGGCATCGGCCGCGCCATCGCGCGTGCATTCGCCGATGACGGGGCAAACGTGTTCGCCTGCGACCTCGATGCCGGCGAATTGTCGGAGACGTCGGGCGGGCGCATGGAGACCGCGGCGTTTGACATTGCCGACCGTGCCGCCATCTTCGCCTTCGTCGGCAGTGCGGCCGCGGCGACGGGTCGCGTCGACATCCTGATCAACAACGCCGGCGGCGTGCGCGGGCAGGTCAGACAGCCGCTCGAGAGCGTGACGCCCGAGGCATGGCGCGCCCTGTTCGAGGTCAATGTCGACGGCGCCTTCGCCTTCGCGCAGGCGGCCGTACCGCACATGAAGAAGGGCGGGTCGGGCCGGATCGTCAACATCTCGTCGGGTGCCGGATTGGGCGTGAGCCTGACTGGCATCCAGGCCTATGCGGCGTCCAAGCATGCACTCGTGGGTCTGACGCGGCAGCTCGGCCACGAACTCGGGCAGTTCGGCATCACGGTCAATTCGGTGGCACCCGGCTTCGTGCGTTCGAATCCCGCGAGCGAACGGCAGTGGGAAAGCTATGGCCCCGACGGGCAGAAGGCCCTGCTGGAGCGGATCGCCTTGCGCCGGCTTGGCACGCCCGGGGACATCGCCAATGCCGTGCTGTTCCTCGCCTCGGAACACGCCGCATGGATCACGGGGCAGGTCCTGCAGGTCGACGGCGGGAAGTAGGCGTCAGCGCTTCAGTCCGCCGGCAGCCGCGCAATAGGCCGCGATTTCGGCATGCGTGGCGATCCAAGTGCCCGGCAGCGACTTCGCCAACTTGACGATCTCCTCGAGGATCCAGACGCGCGAGCGGTGCCCGATCACGTGCGGGTGCATCGTAAGCACGTACAGGCCGCCTTCGGCGTGCGCCATCTCCAGTTCGCGCCGGAAAACGTCGAAGACCGCATCTGGCGCCGTGTAGGGGCGCAGGCTCGCCATGCGGTCCATGTTGAAATAGATCGCGTCGTCGCGGATCCATTCGACCGGCAGCTCGACCACGCCGGTCGGCTGACCGTCTTCGAGCAGCTCGTAGGGATCGTCGTCGGCCATCAGGGAAGAATCGTAGAGCAGCCCCATCTCGCGGATGATGCCGAGCGTGTGGGGGCTGAAATCCCACGACGCCGTGCGCATGCCGACGGCCCGCTTGCCCGAGACCTTCTCGAGCACGTCGGCCGCACGGAAATTGAGATCGCGCTCGGCCTCGTAGCCGAGCGTGCTGTTGAACTCGTGGATCCAGCTGTGAATCGCCAGCTCGTGACCGGCCGCGACGACCGATTTCACTTCCTGGGGATGGAGCAGGGCCGAGACCGCCGGCTGGAAGAAGCTCGCCGGAACCGCGTGCCTGTCGAGTATCTTCAGGATTCGCCTGATTCCGGAGCGCGCGCCGTATTCGCCCTGGCTCAGCTTGCCGAACGACTTGCCGCCATGCCGAAGCTCGCCCGTTTCATGGTCGGAATCGAATGACAGGGCGACGGCACAGCGTGCCCCGTCCTTCCACTTCGCGGGCAGCAACGACTTGCCGCCCCGCACCTTGTTGACGATGGCGCGCCATGTCGCCTCGCTCCATTGCCACGGCTTCTGTTCGTCTTCCTGCGACATCGGCGCTTCTCCGGACTGGAAATCCGGCCGACTATAGGGCAATCCTCGACCGGGAGGGAGCCGCCATCCATGCCGCGCATCGTCGTTGTCGGAAGTTACAATCGCGACCTTAGCTTCGTCATGCGGCGCATGCCGGCCGACGGCGAGACGGTGATCGGCGCCGATCTCGTCGAGGGGCCCGGCGGCAAGGGCAGCAACCAGGCGATCCAGGCCGCACGCGCCGGCGCGTACGTTTCCATGCTCGCCGCGGTCGGTGCCGATGGCGCCGGTTCGGAGGCGGTCGCGCTCTGGCGCAGATGCGGCATCGCCACACGTATGGTCGTCCGCAAGGACGGTGTCGCGACCGGATCGGCGGCGATTCTCGTCGAGGCGGATGGTCGCAACCGTATCGTGGTCGCGTCCGGCGCAAACGCATGCCTGACCGCAGCGGACGTACGGCGTGCAGGCGGCGGCATCCGGGCATCGGCGCTCGTCGTCGGCCAACTGGAAGTGCCGGTTGCCGCGACCCAAGCGGCCTTCGCGATGGCGCGCAGGGCCGGTGCTGCCACACTCCTCAATGCGGCACCGGCGATCTCGCGGATTCCGGCAAGCCTGCTCCGGCTGACGGACATCCTGGTCGTCAACGAGATCGAAGCACGCGCCCTGACGGGCCTGCCTGCACGGGCAACGCCCTCGACGCTTGCAAGGGCGCTCGGGAAGTTCGCCCGGCTGGCGGCGGTGGTCACGGTCGGCGCCGACGGTGCATGGCTCGCCGGCGCCGGTCGCGCCCCCTCACGGTTCCCGGCACCCTCCACGAAGGTCGTCGATACGACAGGCGCCGGCGATGCGTTCGTCGGCGCCTTTGCCGGGCGCTATGCCCTCGACGGTGACGTGCCGGCAGCGATGCGCTGGGGGATCGCCGCCGGCTCGCTGGCCTGCCGCAAGCGCGGTGCGGCGGCATCCTATGCCGGGGTCGATGCCATCGCACGGGTCGCACGGGCATGAGCTGCGTGCTCGCCTTCGACCTTGGGGGCTCCAGTCTGCGCGGAGGTCTTGTCGACGGGACCGGTGCGATCGTGGCACTTCGGTCGGTCGCGTCGTCGGCCGGCCGGTCGGCCGAAGCCGATCCCGAGACCTGGTGGCGGGACCTCGTGGATCTGGCCGATGCACTCGCTGCTGCCAATCCGGCGGCATTTGCGGCGACGACGGCGATCGCGATTTCGGCCTTCACGCGCACGCAGGTGTTTCTCGATGCCGGTGGCCGTCCGACGCATCCGGCCTTGCTGTGGCACGACAGCCGTGCCGAGACGTTCGTCGAAATCCTGCGCGCGGCCTGCCCGGCCGGACATCCCGAGGCTGCCCGCATCAATGCATATCATCCGGCGGCGCGACTGCTGTGGCTTGCACGCATGATGCCCGACGCGTTCGCCCGAACGGCGCATGTCGTCGAACCCAAGGACTGGCTCAATTTCAGGCTGACGGGTGTCCTGGCGGGCGACAGCGTGTCGCTTGCGCGGCTTGCCGCCGCCGCGGCACCCGCCGGGCGTTCGATCCTTGCCGCCATCGGCGTCGCGGAATCGCTGGTTCCTGCCCTGCGCGACCCGGTCTCGGTCATGGGGCATGCCGTCGCCGGCCTGCCTGGCGCTCTTCGCGATCTGGCGGGCTGTCCGGTCGTGACGATGGCCAACGACACGTGGGCGGCAGTCGCCGGGCTTGGAGCACTCCAGCCGGGCCTAGCCTACAACATCTCCGGCACGACCGAGGTGCTGGGGCTCGTCGCCGGGCATCCGGCAACGGCGGAAGGCCTGCTCGACGTCGTCTGGGGGCCGGACCTGCATCAGCTTGGCGGCCCGGGCCAGAACGGGGCCGATACGCTCGCCTGGATACTCGATCTGCTGGGTCGGCGCGGCGACGCCGGCGCGGCAATCGAAACACTGTTGGCCGAGCCCCGGTCCGACGCCCCGGTGCTGTTCCTGCCCTTCCTGCAGGGCGAACGCGTGCCCTTCTGGGACGCGAACCTGCGCGGCGCGTTCGTGGGCCTGAACCGCCAGCACCGCGCGGTCGACCTCGCTTTTGCGGTGATGGAGGGGATCGCGTTCCTCAACCGCATCGTCCTCGAGCGGGCCGAGGCCGGTGCCGGCCTACGGGCGCGCGAGCTGCGGTTCGGCGGCGGCGGTGCCGCAAACGTGGCGTGGTGCCGGATCAAGGCCGATATCCTCGACCGGCCGGTCGTGGCGCCGGCCGTCGAGGAGCCCGGGCTGCTCGGGGCGGCGGTCGTGGCACGGGTGGCATGCGGCGACTATCCGACCCTTGCGGCGGCGCAGGAAGCGCTTGTCCGGCCGGGTCGCCGCTACGAGCCGGATCCGACCCGCAGGGCATCCTTCGACCGGCTCCATGCCGAGTTCCGGCAGGCCCACGACGCGCTGGCACCCGTCTCGCGACGCCTTGCCACGTGGGCTGCGGATCGGCGATAACACGGGGCCGGTTCAATCGTTAACAGTCAGCGCCATCGGCCGATGCCACCCCCAAGCCATCCCTCCGCATCCGCCGACCGGCGTATCCGCGATGCCATCGAACGCTACGGCACGGTGATGGCCGGGCTCGTGCTGATCGGCTATTTCGTCGTGTTCGCGCAGAACTTCGCCAGCCCGGCCAATCTCCTCAACATCGCCAAGGACACCAGCTTCCTTGCCATCCTGGCGATCGGTTTCGCACTCGCCCTCACCATCGCCGAACTGGATCTGTCGGTCGCCGAGGTCGCCAGCCTCGCGGCGGTCGTCGCCGGCTGGCTCGTCCAGCAGAAGTACGATCCATGGCTCGCGTTCCTGGCCGCGATCGCGGTCGGTCTCGGGCTCGGCCTGTTCAACGGGTTCGGCGTGACCGTCCTTCGCGTGCCTTCGCTGATCGTGACGCTGGGAACGGCCGCGATCGCCAAGGGGCTGGCCTTCATGATCACGCAGGGCGTGGCTTTCGTCGGCCGCTGGCCGACCGGGTTCACCGGGCTTTCCCGGGGGACGACGTGGGGCGTGTCCAACCTGATCTTCTGGATGGCGGGCGTCGCGATCGTCGCCTACGGACTCGTCAAGTGGACCCGCACGGGCGCCCACATGACCGCGACCGGCGAGGCGGACGAGGCCGCGCGTCTCGCCGGCATCGCGACGGCCCGGATGAAGCGGATCGGCCTCGCGCTGTCGGGCGCCTGCGCAGGCCTGGCAGCCGTCCTGCTCGCCGCGAACCTTTCGTCTGCCGCCCCCAACATGGCAGGCGACTATTTCCTCTATGCGATCGCGGCGGTGCTGCTCGGCATGACGATGTTCGAGCCGGGGCGGCCGAACATCCCCGGCACGCTGTTCGCCGCAGTCGTGCTCAAGGTACTCGGCAACGGCCTCGTCCTGCAGGGGGCCGCTTACTACGTGCAGGATATCGTGCTTGGTGGCATCATCATCGGATCCGTCGCCTTCTCGGCGATGGTGACGAAGAAACCAGCCTTCAAGGTGTGACGCCCGACAGGGTCGCAAGAGGGAGTAGACGGACATGGCAAAGCTAAAATCGATGGTCGCGGCGGCGGCGATGCTGCTGGCGGGCACGGCAGCCGCACAGGCGGTCGAGATCGGCGTGATCGGATTCCAGTTTTCTTCCGAGACGCACGCGCGCGTGGCCAATGCCGCGGCGGCGGCGGCGAAGGCGAAGGGCTGGGGCGTCACGCTGCTCAATTCGGAAGGTTCGCTGCCCAAACACGCCGAGCAGTTCGAGGCGCTCATCTCCAAGAAGGTCGATGCGATCGTCATCGCCATGGGCAAGCCGGTCGAGGCGGACGCGCAGTTCAAGATGGCCAAGGACCGCGGCATCCCCGTCATCACCGTCCAGTCGGGAGCGGGCCCGCACGCGTTGTTCGACATCCAGACCAATGAATACAAGGTCGGTGCCGATGCGGCCATGTATCTGCTCGGGCAGATGGGCTACACGGGCAACATCCTGACCGTCCGCTTCGAAGGCAACATCGCCTCGCGCATCCGCGGCAAGGTCCTCGACACGGTCGTGTCGGAGAACACGGCCGTCAAGGAAATCGGCAAGCACTCGATGGCGCGCACGCAGAGCTGGCGCGACGACGTGCGGGCCGGCGTGCAGGCGCTGCTGCTGCAGAACCAGGGCAAGATCAACGGCATCTGGGCGTCGTTCGACGGGCAGGCCTACATCATCGACGACCTGCTGAAGGCGCAGGGCGTCAAGAAGGGCCAGATCCCGCTGGTGTCGGTCGACGGCGGCGAAGACAGCTACCGTCGCATCGCCGATCCGGAAAGCACGTTCCTCGCCACTGTCACGATCCCGTTCGAGGCGATGGGCGTCAAGGCGGTCGATGCCGTCGAGACCATCGTCGTCAAGAAGCAGCCCGCGACGTCGATCGTCAGCGGTCCGTATCTGTTCATGGACGCCGTCGTCGTCGACAAGAACAACGTCAACGCCTATCTGAAGAAGTGACCGGGTGCCGGGCGGGGAAACCCGCCCGGACTCTTCCGGCGCCAGGGACGACGCGCGCGATGGCGGACGACGGGAAATCGGATGCGGCACTGTTCTCGCTGCGCGGCATCGCCAAAAGCTACGGCGCGGTCCAGGCGCTCGCCGGCATCGATCTCGACGTCTTTCCCGGCGACGTGCTCGCCATCTGCGGCGACAACGGTGCCGGGAAATCGACCCTGATCAAGATCCTGTCGGGCGCGCAGGCACCCAGCGACGGCACGATGTCGCTGCGCGGCGTTCCGGTGCATTTCCGGTCGCCGCACGATGCGCTCGCGCAGGGCGTCGCGACAATCTACCAGGATCTGGCGCTTGCACCCCGGCTGTCGATCGCCGCCAACATCTTCATGGGGGCCGAGCGCACGCGCGCTCTCGGGCTGCCGTTTATCCGGATCCTCGACAAGGCCCGCATGGCGCGCGAATCGCGAGAGTACCTCGCGCGCCTTTCGGTCGACATCGCGGACATGTCGCGGCCCGTCGAGCGCCTGTCGGGAGGCCAGCGGCAGGCGGTCGCGATCTCGCGCGCGCTCCGCTGGAACGCCGAGATCATCATCATGGACGAGCCGACGGCGGCATTGGGCGTCAAGGAGACCGCGCAGGTTCTCGACCTGGTCCGCGCGCTGAAGGCGCAGGGCCACACGATCCTGCTGATCAGCCACAACATGCGCGATGTGGTGGCGCTGGCCACGCGGGTCGCGATCCTGAAGAGCGGACGCAAGATCGCCGACCGGCCGATCGGCGGACTGTCCGCCGACGATCTCAGCCACATGATCATGTCGGCCGAACAGGAGGCCGCGTGACAGCGCGCACGCTCGTCGTCGATACCGATCCGGGGCAGGACGATGCGGTGGCCCTTCTGCTCGCCTTCGCGCATCCGGAAGTTTTCGACGTCAAGCTCGTTTCGACCGTTGCAGGCAATGTCGGTCTTGCCCGGACGACCGCCAACGCGCTGCGGATCCGCGAGCTTGCCGGCCGCGGCGACGTGCCAGTCCATGCCGGAATGGCGGGGCCGATGATCGTGCCGCTGGAAACCGCCGAGTTCATAAGCGGTCCGGACGGGCTGGCCGGGTCTGGACTGCCCGAGCCTGAATCGGCCGTCGCCGAGGGCCATGCCGTCGAGGCGTTGATCCGTCTCGTAAGGACAGCGCCGCCGGGCAGCGTGACGGTCTGCGCGCTCGGCCCGCTGACCAATATCGCGATGGCGCTTCGTCTGGCGCCGGATATCGCACCGCGACTGGGGCTGCTGTCGATCATGGGCGGTGCCCTGTCGCTCGGGAACATGACGCCGGCGGCCGAGTTCAATTTCTATGTCGATCCGCATGCGGCCGCCGTCGTGATGGCGGCGGGCGTGAAGACGGCGCTTTTCGGGCTCGACCTCACGCATCAGGCGATCGCTTCGCCCGCACATGTCGACAGGCTCGCGGCGCTTGGCACGCGCGCGGGTGCATGCGTCCACGGCATGTTGACGCGCCCGCGACCCGGCGGCATGGCGACGAAGGCGCACCCGATGCACGACCCGTGTACCGTCGCGTGGCTGCTCTGGCCCGACCTGTTCGAGGGGCGCGACTGCCATGTTGAGATCGAGACCGAAGGGCGCGTGCGCGGCCGCTCGACGATCGACTGGAACGGCCGCACGAAGCGCCCGGCCAACGCGTTCGTCGCCTCGAAGGTCGACGCGGCGACGCTTTTCGACCGGATGATCGATTCGATCGCCCGGCTGCCCTAGGACGAACGCACATGACGCATCCCGTCGACGCACATCTGGAACTGGCCGAACGGGCCATCGCCGCGATGCAGGATGCCGCGCTTGCGGCAAGAGCCGCGCACGCGCGAGCCGAACTCCTGCGCCACATGCGCACGACGGCCCGCAAGATGGCTAGCCAACCGGTCGATGCCGCCGCCGCGAAGGTCTGCGGGGAGTGGATGAAGGCGTGGAGCCTCGATGCAGGCGCCTATCCCGCGCTCGCCGAGGATATCCGCCGGTTCGCGGCCGCCTTCTGCGCCGACGCGACCGGTTCCACGCCGGCGACGCAGGGCGAGATTTCCGCGTCTCTCGCGGGGCTGGAAGCGGGGTTCGTCGCGACCGGCACGACGTTGGCCGACCAGATGGCGTTCCGCTCTGAATGCGCGCACGGTTGGTGGGAGCTTGTCGTACCAAAACCGGCAGGCGGGCCCGGTGGCGGGTTCTGGACACGCGGCTGTCCGCCGCACTGCCGATAGACGGAAAAATCGAAAGGAAAGACCCGATGTACGATCTGGTTTTGACGGGCGGCCGTGTCGTCGATCCGGCACAGGGCCTCGACGCGGTGTCCGACGTCGCGTTCCGCGACGGGCGCGTTGCCGCAGTCGGCCAGAAGCTAGGGCCTTCCAAGGCCAGCCGCGACGTGACGGGCAAGATGGTCGTGCCCGGACTCATCGACCTGCACACGCACGTCTATTGGGGCGGCACGTCGATCGGCGTCGATCCGGACGCCTATGCAAAACGTGCGGGCTGCACGACGCTGATCGACGCGGGGACCGCCGGCCCCGGCAACCTGCCGGGCTTCCGCAAGCACATCGTCGAGCAGTGCGGCGTGCGCATCCTGCCGTTCATGAACATCTCCTATCCGGGCATCTTCGCCTTCGGTTCCTACGTGATGGTCGGCGAGTGCGAGGACCTTCGCATGCTGAGCCCGCGCGCCTGCCGCGACATCGGGCGCGAGCACGCGGACCTGATCGTCGGCATCAAGGTGCGCGTGGGCCGGAGCGCTTCGGGCGAATCGGGACTTGCGCCGCTCGACATGGCGCTCGAGGTCGCCGACCATCTCGGCATCCCGGTGATGGCGCATCTCGACCATCCGCCGCCTTATCGCAGCGAGGTGATGCCGCGCCTGCGCAAGGGTGACATCCTGACGCACTGCTACCGGCCCTTTCCCAACGCGCCGGTCACCGGCGACGGCCGGGTGCAGGACGACGTGCGGGCGGCACGCGCGCGCGGCGTGATCTTCGACATCGGGCATGGTGCCGGTTCGTTCGGCTACGAGACGGCATTGCCGATGCTCAAGCAGGGCTTCCTGCCGGACGTCATCTCGTCGGACGTGCACGTCCTTTCGGAGAACGGCCCGGCCTTCGACCAGCTCGTCACGATGTCGAAGTTCCTCGCCATCGGCATGCCGCTGACCGAGGTGATCCGCGCCTCGACGATCAATCCGGCGCTTGCCGTGCGCAAGACCGACCGCGGGACGCTCGCTCCCGGCACGCTCGGCGATGCGACCGTGCTCGAGATCGAGAACGGGAAGTTCCGCTTCGAGGACGTGCTCGGCGAGGCCGTCGAGGGGAAGGAGCATCTGCGCTGCCGCGGCATCGTGCTCGGCGGCAAGTGGTGGCACGGCTAGGTCAGCCGGTCGCCTTCGCGAGAGCGGCGGCAAGGATCGCGTCGTCCTCGGCGCGGACGGCCTGGAGGTCGATCGTCAGCACGCCCCCGGCGGCGTTCCGTTCGCCGACATGCACGGGCGGATCGCCGGCCAGCAGCCGGGCCAGTGCCGCAGGGCCGTCGCCGGTCTCGACTTCCAGTGTTGCGACGCGGCCCGGCACGATCCGGGTCCTGCGGCCGGGCAGGGCGGCGGCGATCGCCTCCAGCCGCGTGCGGAGTGCGGCCGTCGCCGCCGCTTCATCGCGGCTTGCGAACCGCTCGAGGGCGACGATTAGCCCCACGATCTCTTCCTTGCCGACCTTGAACGCGCGTCCGATACCGTGATGCGGCGGGACCGGAACCTTCGCCCGGTCGACGATATCCGGGGCCGACCAGCGCGTCGGCGCGACATCCATGTCGAGCTGCTGGAGCAGGGCCGAGGCGACGAGGTCTCGCCGTCCGGCGAGGATGCCGCTTGCCTGCGGTCCGCCGATCGCCTTCCCGCCGGAGAAGACGACGAGATCGGCGCCGGCCGCGACGAAAGCGCGCAGATTGGATGCCGGCGGCAGCTGTGCGGCCGCGTCGACGATGACCTTCAGGCGGTGCCTGCGGCAGGTCTCGACGATCGCAGGCAGTTCGTCGATGCTTTCGGGCGTCGCGGAAAACGCGAAGGCGACTGTCGCCGGCGTGATCGCCGCTTCGATCTCCCAGGCCTCGAGCCCCCGGATGCCGGCACCGGTTCCCCGGTCGTTGTGGCCGATATCGACGATGATCGCACCGGCCGCGCGCAGCGCGTGGTCATAGGCGTTGCGGTGCGTGCGCGCCATCAGGATCTCGTTGGGCAGCCCGCGCGCGTCGGGCAGGCGCGACATGCGCGCCACGTCGAGACCGGCGATGCAGGCGGCAGCGGCAAGCGTCAGGCCCGCGGCGGCGCCGGAGGTCACCAGCCCTGCCTCGGCGCACGTCGCCTTGGCGATCGCGCGGCTTGCGGCCGACTGGAGTTCGCCGATATCGACCGAGCCCCGTGCGGCTTCGCGCATCGCATCGAGCACGGCCTCGTCCATCAGGCTTCCGCCCAGCCGCGTGAGCGTTCCCGCAGCGTTGATCCGGCGCTTCACGCCGAGCCGCGCGTAGATCCCGCTCACTGCGGTCCCCGCAGGTGGCAGGCGACATGGCGGCCGGGTGCGATCTCGCGCAGCGGCGGCGCCTCCTTGCGGCAGCGATCGACCGCGTAGGGACACCGGGTGTGGAAATGGCAGCCGGAAGGCGGGTTCATCGGGCTCGGGACTTCGCCCTCGATCGTCTTGCGTTCGCGCTTGGCGCGCGGGTCGGGGATCGGGGCGGCGGCGATCAGCGCTTCGGAATAGGGGTGCTGCGGGTCGGCGAACAGGTCGTCGCGGCTGGCAAGCTCGACGATCCTGCCAAGATACATGACCGCGATGCGATGCCCGATATGCTCGACCACGCCCAGATCGTGCGACACGAACAGATACGCGAGGCCGTATTCCTCCTGCAGGTCCATCAGCAGGTTGAGCACCTGCGCCTGGACCGACACGTCGAGGGCGGAAACCGGCTCGTCGGCGACGATCAATCCCGGATTGAGGGCAAGGGCGCGCGCGATGCCGAGACGCTGGCGCTGGCCGCCGGAGAACTCGAACGGGAAGCGGTGCATGGCGTCGGCGCGGAGTCCCACGCGGGTCAGCAGCTTCGCCGCCCGCGCGTCGCGCTCGGAGGCGGCCATCGCCTCGTAGTTCTCGAGCGGCTCCGTGACGATCATGCCGGCCTTGAGGCGCGGATTGAGCGACGCGTAGGGATCCTGGAAGACCATCTGCACGTGCCGGCGATGCTCGCGCATGCCGGCCTGATCGAGCTTCGTGACGTCGGTGCCGCCGAGCACGACGCTGCCGGCACTCGGCTCGATGAGCCGCAGGATCAGCTTGGCGACCGTGGACTTGCCGCAGCCGGACTCGCCGACGAGGCACAGCGTCTCGCCGGCCGCGATATCGAACGACACGCCGTCGACCGCGCGCACCTTGGCGACCGTCTTGCGCAGCAGGCCGCGCGTCACGTCGAAATGCTTGGTGAGGTTCTCGACCTCGACGACGGGCTTGCGGACGCTCATGACGCGAGCACCTTCTCGGCTTCCCAGCAGGCGACGAGATGGCTGCCCTCGAGCGGTCGGATCGGCGGCGCTTCGGCGCGACAGCGGTCGGTCGCGTACGCGCAGCGCGGTGCAAAGGCGCAGCCGGGGATCGGGTCGCGCAGGTTCGGCACGATGCCGGGAATCTCCGACAGCCGGCGCTTGCGGTTGACGCCCGAGTTCCGGCGCGGGATCGACGCCATCAATCCGCGCGTATAGGGGTGCGCCGGCCGGTCGAACAGGTCGAGCACGTCGGCCTCCTCGACCTTGCGTCCAGCATACATGACGACGACGCGCCGGCACGTCTCGGCGACCACGCCCAGATCGTGCGTGATGAGCATGACGGCGGCCCCGATGGTTTCCTTGAGGTCCAGCATCAGGCGAAGGATCTGGGCCTGGATCGTCACGTCGAGGGCGGTCGTCGGTTCGTCGGCGATCAGGAGTTTCGGGTTGCAGGACAGCGCCATCGCGATCATCGCGCGCTGGCGCATGCCGCCGGAGAACTGGTGCGGGTAGTCGTGCACGCGCCGGTCGGCATCCGGAATTCGCACGAAGCGCAGCATCTCGGCCGCGCGCGCGAAGGCCGCCTCGCGATCCATGTTCTGGTGGATCATCGCCGCCTCGGCGATCTGCTCGCCGATCGAGAAGACGGGATTGAGACTCGTCATCGGCTCCTGGAAGATCATGGCGATCCGGTTACCGCGGATCCTGCGCATCTCGGCTTCGTCGAGACCCACGAGTTCGCGCCCTTCGAACCGGATCGAGCCGCCGACGATCTTTCCGATCTTGGGCGGCAGCAGCCCGAGGATCGACAGGGCCGTCACGCTCTTGCCGCAACCGGATTCGCCGACGACGCCCAGTGTCTCGCCCGGCCGCACCTCGAACGAAACGCCGCCGACCGCGCGCGTCACGCCGTCGCGCGTGAAGAAGTGCGTCTGGAGATCGTCGATGGCGAGGACGGGCGCTTCTGTCATGTCTACATCCGCCGCGACAGGCGCGGGTCGAGCCGGTCGCGCAGACCGTCGCCAAGCAGGTTGACGGCAAGCACGACCAGGGCAAGGCAAAGGCCGGGGAAGAAGATCGTCCAGGGTGCGCGCGCCAGCAGCAGGCGGCTCGATGCGATCATGTTGCCCCAGGTCGGCGTTTCAGGCGGCACGCCGGCTCCCAGGAACGACAGGCCCGCCTCGATCAGGATCGCCGAGGCGGTCACGTAGGTCGCCTGCACGATGAGCGGCGGGATCGTGCTCGGCAGGATGTGGCGCAGCACGATCTTGAGGGACCGGCTTCCGCCGCTGATCGCGGCTTCGATGTAGGGCTGTTCGCGCGTCGTCAGCACGACCGAGCGCACGAGGCGCACGACGCGCGGGATCTCCGGAATGACGATGGCGACGATGACGATGCCGACGGTGGCGCGGTTGAGCGACACCATCGCGATGGCCAGCAGGATCGCCGGGATGGCCATCAGCCCGTCCATCACCCGCATGACGTAGTTGTCGAGCCAGCGCAGGTAGCCGGCGGCCAGGCCGATCATCAGGCCGAGCAGGACCGACGCGGACGCGACCGACATGCCCACGATCAGCGAAATGCGCGCCCCGTAGACGCAGCGCGAGAAGATGTCGCGTCCGAGCCCGTCGGTGCCGAACCAGAACTCCGCCGACGGCGGCTTCAGGCGGTTGACGGGGTTCATCAGGCGCGGATCGCCGGCGATCAGCGGGGCGGCGAGCGCCACGATGGCCATGAAGGCGAGGATGGTCGAGCCCGCGACGATGGTCGGGTTGCGGCGGGCGAACGTGACGAGGGCGCGCATGTCCATGTCAGTACCGGATGCGCGGATCGAAGAACGTATAGGAGAGGTCGACCAGCAGATTCACCAGCACGTAGATGCCGGCGAACATCATGATGACGCCCTGCACGATCGGGTAGTCTCGCCGCGAGATCGCGTCGACGACGAGACGGCCGATCCCCGGAATGTTGAAGACCGTCTCGGTGATGACCACGCCGCCGATCAGCAGCGCCACGCCGATGCCCACGACCGTCACGATCGGCACGGCCGCGTTCTTCAGCGCGTGGCGCAGCAGCAGCGGCCGGTTGGCGACGCCCTTGGCCTTGCCGGTACGGATATAGTCTTCGGCCAATACCTCGAGCATCGTCGTGCGGGTGATCCGCGCGATCAGCGCCACATACGCCATGCCCAGCGCCAGCGACGGCAGGACGAGATTGCGGATCCACGGCGCGAACCCCTCGGCGATGCGCGTATAGCCCTGGACCGGAAGCCACTTGAGCTCGATGGCGAACAGGAAGATCAGCATGTAGCCGACGACGAAGACCGGCAGGGAGAAGCCCATCACCGCGAACCCCATGACGCCGCGGTCGATCCACGTTCCCGGGTTCGCGGCCGCGATGACGCCAAGCGAGATCGCGACCACCACGGCGAAGGATATGGTCGTGAGAGCGAGCGAGACGGTCGGTTCCGCGCGCTGGGCGATCAGGACCGTCACCGGATCGCCCCAGAACAGGGACTGGCCCAGATCGCCGGTCGCGAGCGCGCCGACCCACAGCGCGAACTGCTTCCACAGCGGTTCGTCGAGGCCGAGCTTGGTGCGGATCTGCGCGATGTTCTCGGCGGTCGCGTTCTCGCCCGCCATGATCGCCGCCGGGTCGCCGGGCGAGAGATGCAGAAGCAGGAACACGAACACCGCCACCAGTGCCATGACCGGTAGCGTGAGGAAAAGACGTCGGACGATGTATGCGAGCATCGATGAACCCGTGAAGTCGGTGCGCCCGCGACCGGGCGCACCGACGGATCATGCGAAAAGGATGCCGATCAGCCCTTTTCGACGTTCCACCACGGGATGATCTCCGCGACCGGCAGGATGCCGCGGATATTCGAGCGCATCGCGGCCGGCTGCACCCACTGGCCGTAGTAGACCTGCGGCACGAAGTTCCAGGCGTTGTCCTGGATCTCGCGCGCGATGCGCTGCCGGTCCGCGAGCGTCTCGCCGACGGACCACTGCGCACGCAGGGCTTCGTGCTTGGCGTCCTCCGGCCAGCCGAACCAGGCCGAGCCGCCCGTCGCCGCGTGCGCGGCGAGCAGGATCGGATGGCCGACGGCCGTGCCGCCCGCCGACGTGATGAAGATGTTCCAGCCGCCCTGGGCGGGCGGATTCTTCACCGAACGACGCTGGACGACGTTCGACCAGTCCATCGCCTCGACGCGCACGTTGAAGCCGCCGTTGCGCAGCTCCTGCGCCAGAAGCTGAGCCGAGTTGCTCATGTAGGGGATGTTGGTCG
>JBIKWI010000183.1:0-6782 GCA_044356395.1 Tagaea sp.
AGGTCCACCGGGCGGTCGGCAAGGACGGCGCGCGGCTCGCCTGCAAGCTCCAGTATCCCGACATGGCCTCGGCCGTGGAGGCGGACCTCAAGCAGCTCCGGCTCATCTTCGCGATCCACGGGCGCTACGACCCCGCGATCAACACCGACCAGATCCACGCCGAGATCGCCGCCCGCCTGCGCGAGGAACTCGACTACGCACGCGAGGCGCGGCACATGGCGCTCTACGCGCACATGCTGGCCGGCGAGGAGGGCGTGACGGTGCCCGCGAGCGTGGCAGCACTCTCGACCGGCCGGCTGCTGACGATGGGCTGGCTCGACGGCACGAAGCTGCTCGACGCGCGCGAAGCTCCCCTCGAACGGCGCAACCGCATCGCGACGAACATGTTCCGCGCCTGGTACGTGCCGTTCTACGAATACGCGACGATTCACGGCGATCCGCATCTAGGGAACTATTCGGTGCGCGGCGACGGCGGGGTCAACCTTCTCGATTTCGGCTGCGTGCGCGTGTTCCGGCCGGAGTTCGTCGCCGGCGTCATCGACCTCTACCGCGCGATCCGCGACGGCGACGAAGCGCTCGCCGTCCACGCCTACGAGGCGTGGGGCTTCAGGGATCTGGGCAAGGACAAGATCCGCTGCCTCAACCGCTGGGCGGAGTTCGTCTACGCCCCCCTGCTGGAAGACCGGTCCAGACGAATCGACGAGACGAACTCGGGCGTCTACGGGCGCAGCGTGGCCGAGAAGGTGCATGCCGAACTGCGCAGCCTCGGCGGAGTGCAGCCGCCGCGCGAGTTCGTGCTGATGGACCGGGCGGCGATCGGGCTCGGCTCGGTCTTCCTGCATTTGAAGGCCGAGGTGAACTGGCACCGCGCCTTCCACGGCCTGATCGACGGCTTCGACGTGAAGGTGCTTGCGCGGCGCCAGCGCGCGGCCCTCGATAAAGTCGGCCTTTCCGAGGCGGCATGAGTTCCGAAGCCGCGGCAGCGCTCGCGCGCGGTCTCGACCATCACCGGGCGGGCCGGCCGGCGGCCGCGATCGGCGAATACGCGGCATGCCTGGCGCTCGATCCCGACAATGTCGACGCGCTGAACCTGCGCGGCCTTGCCGAGCACCAGTGCGGCGACAACGCGGCGGCGCTGCGCCTGCTCGCCCGCGCGGTCGAACTGCAGCCGCTCTTCGCCGGCGCCCTCCAGCATCTGGCCGAAGTGCAGAACGCGATGGGCGATCTCGACGCGGCCGAGGCGAGTTTCACCAGGCTCGCGGGCATCGCTCCGGCCTGGCATGGCGGGCCGTACGGGCTCGGCCAGATCCTGGAACTGCGCGGCGATGCGGCCGGTGCCGCGCGCGCCTACGAAGCGGCCCTCGCCGCGAAACCGGATTTCGCACCCGCGCACTTCGCGCTTGCCAATGTGCGTGCCGCACAGGGCGATCTTGCGGCGGGCCTCGCGCACATGCGCGCGGCGGTGGCCGCGGCACCCGACGTGCCGGAAAACCACAATGGCCTCGCCTCGATGCTGCTTGCCGCCGGCGACGTCGCGGGCGCGGAGGCCGGCTACCGCGCGTGTCTCGCGCATGCGCCCGGCCATCCGGGCGGCCTCTACGGGCTGGGAATGCTCCTTGTCGGGCAGTCCAGGCTCGCCGAGGCGCAGGCCATCGCGGACGGATTCCTTGCCGCGCTGCCGGTGCATCCCGAGGCGTATCTGCTGCAGGGCGAGGTCGCCCGCCTGCAGAGCGACACGACGACCGCGCTGAAGGCGCTGTCGGCGGCGTTCTTCGCCATGGCGGGCGAGACGCCGGTCGAAACCAACCGGCCGCAGGCGGCTTTCGCCGCGATACGCGCGCTCGCGCAACGCCTGCGTGCTGCGTCCGCGCCGCTGCGTCCGGCACGGATCGAGCGGCTGGCGACCGTCGCGGGCCTGCTCGCCGTGCATGTCGCGGCGTTCGGCGATTTCGCGACGGGCAGGGAACTTCTCGACACGGCTTCGGCGCTTGGCGGCAAGGATGCGGCGCGCACCCGCGCGGTCCTGGCGCTCTACGACCCCGATCTTGGCACCGACGATCTGGCACGCATCCATCGCGCCTTCGCCGACTCGATCCGCGCGAACGCGCACGTGCCGGCCGGCGTCGCGGCCCCGGCGGTGCGCGCATCGTCCGCCGGCCGGCTGCGCGTCGGCTATCTCTCGTCCGAATTCCGCAACCATCCGGTGGCGCGCAGCCTGCGCCCCTTGTTCGAATGCCGCGACCGCGAGCGCTTCGAAGTCCATGGCTACTGTCTGACGGGCGCGCGCGACGCGACGCGCGACCTGTTCGTCGCGTCGGCCGACGGCTGGCGCGACCTGGCCGGCCGTCCGGATGCCGACATCGCCGCCGCGGTACGCGCCGACGGGATCGACATCCTCGTCCATGTCGCGGGGCATTTCGACCAGAACCGCCTCGGCGTGGCGCTGCACCGGCCGGCGCGCGTGCATGCCAGCCTGTTCGATTCCGCGACGAGCGGTCTGCCGGAGATCGATTGTCTTTTCGCCGACGCAACCCAGGCGCCGCGCGGCGGGCGCGAATGGTTCGCCGAGCGCGTCGTGCGGCTGCCCAATCTCTACCTGCACGAGCCGATCGCCGACGCGCCTGCGGTCCTGGCCCGCGATCCCGATGCGCCCGTTGCGTTCGCCGCGTTCTGCAATCCGGTGAAGATCAACGACGCGGTGCTCGCGGCATGGCGGCGCGTGCTCGCGCGGGTTCCGGGCAGCACGCTGGTGCTGGGCCATCATCGCGCGTTCGAGGACCCGGCGATGCACGCGCGGATCGTCGCGGGCCTTGCCGGCGACGGCGTGGATCCCGCGCGCGTCTTTTTCCGGCGGGCGATCGCCGACCCGGCCGCGCATCTTTCTGCCTATGCCGGCATCGACGTTGCGCTCGACACGTTCCCGTTCAACGGCTCGACCAGCACGTTCGAGGCGCTGTGGATGGGCGTTCCGGTCGTCACGCTCGCCGGCGGGACGGTCATGTCGCGCTGGGCGGCGGCGATGCTGCGCCCGCTGGGCCTCGCCGGTCTCGCCGCGACCGACATCGACTCGTATGTCGAGCTGGCGGCGGACCTTGCCCGCGACCGGCAACGGCTGGCGGCCTTGCGGGCGACGCTGCGCGGGCGGCTTTCTGCCTCGTCCTTGTGCAATACCGTGCGCTGGACCCGGCGGATCGAGCGCGTCTACCGGACGTTGGTTCCGCAGGGCTCAATTTTCTTCAACTTTCGCGAGCCGACGGTTAGCGTGCCGCGATGAAGAAGAAGCCCAAGCAGCAACCGGCGCTGTTCAAGATCGACCGTCGCTCGCCGATCCCGCTCTATATCCAGGTGCGCAGCCGGTTGATGACGATCGTCAATTCGTGGCCGGACCCCGAGCGGATGTTCCAAACCGAAGACGAGCTGACCGCAGCCTTCGGCGTAAGCCGCGTGACGGTGCGCGGCGCGCTGGCTGAACTCGTCGAGGCGGGCTACCTCAAGCGCACGCGCGGTGCTGGCACCCGCGTCACCCGGCGCAAGATCGAGGAGCGCCTGCAGCTCGGCCGCAAGCTCGACCGGATGTGGGCCAAGGAAGAGCGCATGCAGGTGGCGCTGCTCGCCTTCGAGCGGGCCGGTGCCCCGCCGGCCATCGCGGGCGAGCTCGGGATCGAGCCGGGCGCCGGCCTGCTGTCGATCAAGCGGCTGCGCTCGACCGCCCTTGCGCCCGTCGCGATCGACTGGCGCTACGTGCCCGGGCCGCTGGGCGACCGCATCGGCCGCGACGACGCGCGCACGGGCATCTACAGCGCCCTCGCCCGCATGGTGGCGTTCGACCATGTGCGCATGGAGATCGAGGGCGGCCTGTCGGGCCCGGACGAGGTCGAACAGCTGCTGATGCCGACCGGCACGCCGATCCTGACGCAGCGCTTCGTCGTCTACAGCCGGACCGGTGCGGCCGTCATGCTCGGCCGCTCGGTCAACCGCGCCGACATGACGCGCTATTCGCTGCGCATGGACGCGACGAGCGAGATCCTCGGCTAGACCTTCGGCACGCTCGAATAGAGCGAGACGAACAGGAAGCGGCGCTGGGCTTCCTCGGCGGTGAAGCTGTCGTCCATCCAGTTCATGATGCCGGGCGCGAACTCGCGGAAATCCCGCCACTGGCCGGTGCGGCGCATGTGCAGCCAGGCCGCATGCAGCGCCACCTGGTCGACGGTCCACGAAGCCGCGCGCGCGGCAAGGAAGTACCGGCAATAGGCCGCGACGAGGTCGGCGTAGCGCCTTCCGGCCGGCGTGTCGCCGAAATAGACCATCGTGGCGAGGAGCCGGTTGGCGAAATCGTAGCGGATCTTGACGTTGGCCCCGGCATCACACGGCGCCAGTTCGTCGAGCCACGGCCGCGGGTCGCGGGTGGGGGCAAGGTCGATGTCGCAGACCAGGATCGGCCGGCGGTAGTGCCGGATGAGCTGCGGCAGGACGAGGAAACGCGCGCACGAATAGTAGGTCTTCGCCGCATAGAGCGGGTCGAGGCCGGGGGCGGCGAAGCGGGCCAGATCGACCGTCTCGCGCGTGACGGCCATGTCGAGATGGCCTTGCGTGAGTTCGACCGCACGCGCGACCTTCGCCTCGCTCTCGGGCGTCGGGTTCACGACATGCAGGTGGAACGCCATGCCCGGTGCCCGTGCGGCAAGGTTGCCCGCGATCAGGTCGACGAAGCGCGTCGCGTAGCCCGCATCGGCGGCGGCGAACAGCAGCGGCGTGTCGCCGCCGGCGTAGGCGCCCTCGGGGGCCGGGCCGGGCGCGGTGTCGAGGTTTTCGAAGAACGCGTCGTCGAGCCGGATCTGGCCCGCGATGGCCGCGAAGCTCAGATGCGGGTCGACGCCGCCGGGCGTGGGCAGTCGCCCCCAGGCATCGAAGGCGGCGGCGGCCCCGGCCACGTCGTCGCGCTCGGCAAGGGCCGTGCCCAGCCCGTAGAGCGCCCCCGAATCGCGCGCATTGAGGGCCGACGCGCGGCGGAAGGCGGCGGCGGCTTCGTCCACGCGGCCGAGGTCGAGCAGCGCGTTGCCGAGCCTTCGCTCGGCTTCGCCGTCGCGCAGATCGAGCGACAGCGCCGTGCGGTAGGCGTCGGCGGCCCCGGCGGCATCGCCCAGCCCGTGACGCGCGCGCCCGAGCAGCGAATGCGCGGGGCCGAGTGCCGGGAGCAGGGCGACGGCCCGTTCGAGCGCGGTGCAGGCGGCTGCGAACGCGCGCTTCTTCAGATACGCCTCGCCCTCGCGCAGCAGCCTTGAGGCATCGCCGCTCAAGCCTTGGCCGCCTCGAGGATCGCGTGCAGCAGCACGTCGCAGCCCGCCGCGATGTCGGACTGCTTGGCGTCCTCGATCTCGTTGTGCGAAATGCCGTCGGCGCAGGGCACGAAGATCATCGCGGTGGGAGCGACGCGCGCCATGTAGACCGCGTCGTGCCCGGCCCCCGACACGATCTCCATGGCGCTGTGGCCGTGCAGCGCCGCCCCTTCGCGCACCGCATCGACCAGCACGGGGTCGAACGGCGTGGGCGGGAAATACCAGAAATCCTTGATCTCCAGTTCGAGGCCCGCGTCGGCCGCGATCTTCGCGAAGCGTTCCTTCATCGCCTTGTCCATGCCGGACAGGCGCGCATCGTCGGGATGGCGGAAATCGATCGTGAAGAACACGCGCCCCGGGATCGTGTTGCGGCTGTTGGGGCTCGACTGGATGAAGCCCACCGTGGCGCAGGCTCCCGGCTGGAACTCGTGGCCGATGCGGTTGACGGCGTCGATCATGCGCGCGGCCCCCACCAGCGCGTCCTTGCGCCGCGCCATCGGCGTGGGGCCGGCATGCGCTTCCTGGCCCGTCACCGTCACCTCGTACCACCGCTGGCCCTGCGCACCCGTGACGATGCCGATGGTCCTGCCCTCGGCCTCCAGGATCGGGCCCTGCTCGATATGCGCTTCGAAATAGGCGGCCGTGGGCCTTCCGCCGACCGGGGCGGTCCCGCGATAGCCGATCTTCTCGAGCGCCTGCGCGAACGACACGCCGTCGATGTCCTGCTTGGCGTCGATCTCGTCGGCCGGAAACACGCCGGCATAGGCGCCCGAGCCCATCATCGCGGGCGAGAAGCGCGAGCCTTCCTCGTTGGTCCATACCGCGACCTCGACCGCGCGGTCGGTCTCGATCTTCGCGTCGGCCAGCGTGCGCAGCACTTCCAGCCCCGCGAGCACGCCGTAGACGCCGTCGAAGCGCCCGCCGGTGGGCTGCGTGTCGAGATGGCTGCCGGTCATCACGGCGGGAAGCGTGGGGTCGCGTCCCTCGCGCCTTGCGAACATGTTGCCCATCCGGTCGACCGTGACGGTGCAGCCGATCGCCTTCGCCCAATGCGCGAACAGGTCGCGCCCCTGCCGGTCGAGGTCGGTGAGTGCGAGCCGGCACACGCCGCCCTTGGGCGTGGCGCCGATCTTCGCCATCTCCATCAGGCTGTCCCACAGCCGGTCGCCGTCCACCCGCAGATTCCGCATGTCAGATACTCCTCCGGTAAGTCCTTTTAGCCGAACGATTGACGCGGCGGGAGGGCCATCGCATTCTGCCGGCCACGAAAAATCCGGGGGAAACGTCCATGCGTCGCAAGAAGCCTGAAGAACTGCGCAGCCACCGCTGGTACGGCGCGCAGGACATGCGCTCGTTCGGCCACCGTTCGCGCACCAAGCAGATGGGTTTCACGGCCGAGGACTATGCCGGCAAGCCGGTGATCGCGATCATCAACACGTTCTCCGA
>JBIKWI010000036.1:0-22790 GCA_044356395.1 Tagaea sp.
GCCGGCGTCGGGTCCTGCGACCTGCACGCGACGATGCGCGCGCGCCCCGCCTTGGTGCCGGGTGCTGCACAAGTCGAACTCCGGCTGGGTGACATCGCTTGAACTTCCGCGTCGCCGCACCGTGGCGAACGCCGATCTTCCAGTGGCTCGGCGGCGACCACCCGATGATGACCAGCCTGCTGGCGCCACGCGCAGGCTACGAGTTCCTGCTTGACCTGCCCGCACCAGACGCGGGCCATCGCGCGGTCGCGGCGGCCGAACGCGATGCGCTGGTCGAGGAACTCGTCCGAACCGTACCGTCCGTTCCGCGCGAAGCGATCGTCCAGTTCGCCGAAAGTCGCGACCTGGAGAGCCAGGCGCAGGTCGTCGCGGCTGCCCCCGACCTGACCCTGCCGCATTCGATGCCGTTCGTGTTCGGCCAGCGGCCGTGGATGTCGCATATAGAGGAACTTATGACCCTCTTCGCGCCGTTCCTCTGGCACGGCAAGACGGGAAATGTCGATGTCCGATCGACGTCGGTCTGGCAACTGGTGCGCGCGATGCTTGAGAGCGACCGCTGTCGCGCGGTCTCGTCCCATCTGCGGCACAGCCACGCGTATATCGGCCGGCTGTTCGACAGTCCGAAGATCCAGGCGAAGTCGCACTACATCCCGTTCGGGATCTCGTTCCCGCCGGAGCTTCAGGCGCGCATCGATGCGGCACAGGATGCGCGCGCGACGCGCACGGGCTGCACGTTCCTGTTCACCAACTCGTGGGGTCAGCAGGACGAGAGCTTCGTGCTGCGCGGCGGCATGGAGACGCTGGCGGCGTTCGGCGCGCTCGTCGCGCGGCGCCCCGACTGCCGCCTCATCCTGCGCACGCAGATTCCGAAAATGTTCGGCCCGGATTTCGAGTCCTTCGTCCGTTCGATCCCGAACGTCGAAATCGTCGACACGCGGCTCGGCTTCGCCGAGTTCGTCGAACTGTTCCTGCGCGCCGACGTTTTCCTGATCCCGTCCTGCGGCCTCCATACGGTCTCGCTGCTCCAGAGCATGGCGTGCGGGGCGGCGACCATCGCTTCCGACGCGCCGGCGGTCGACGAGTTCCTGGCCGACGGCGAAACCGGAATCGCGGTCAAAGGGCGGCTCGGTCGCACGTCGTGGTACGACGCGTGGGGGTTCCTCAACCAGACCTTCGAGCCGCTGATGAAATCCTACGACGCCGCGTTTTCGGCCAATCTCGGGGCGGCGATGTCGGCTTTGGCGGCCGACCGGGCGCTGCGCCTGCGGCTTTCGCGTGCCGGGCGGGCGCATGTCGCGCGGAACCATTCGATCGGTCCATGGGTCGACGGATTCGGACAGCTTCTGGATCGGGTCCGCGCGGGCCTCTGATCCGCCGGACTGGACAAGGTGCGTGTCCGCACGACATGGTCGCTTCATGCCCTTTCTGGATCCCGAACAGGCCCGCCACCTTCTTGGCGAATTGCCGGAGGCGGAAGCCGTCCTCGACCTTCGGGGGCTTGCGCGCGGCGCGGCACTCGACCGGCTGAAGCGCCTGGTCGAGGAACGCATCGCACCCGCGCCGCGCAGCTACGCGGTGCGGATCGATCCGCCTGCCCCCGGTGGCGGCGAGACGCTCTTCCAGCCGGTGGGCCGGTATCTGCTGGACGCGCGCCGACACGGGCGCATCGTGCGGTTCGCGCCGCTGGCCGAGCCGCCGGGCGGCGGCTACTTCGTCGATTTCGGCCAATAGGGGCGAAGGTTCGGAGCGCCCGCCCGTCGATGAGCGGTGAATCGGGCGGCGTTTGCGGTATAAGCTTTGTGTAGCCAATGCCGAACGACCAGCCATCCGTTGCCGATACCGCGCCGGAAATCCGCGCCGAACTGCACCGCACGCTCTATGCCGTGTGGCGCTTCGGGTCGAACGCGCTTGTCGGCTGGCGGCCGACGTCGACGGGCATGGAGATCCTGACAGCCCCGAAGATCCGGCTTTTCGCCCTGAAGGATGCGCCGCGCCGCGTGTTCGTCGGCGCCCGCCAGATGGGCGACAAGACGTTCGAGGAGATATCCGAGGCATTGCAGTCGCGCGCACTCGACCTGCGGCTCACGCAGTCGATCGGCGACGGCCCCGGCCAGACGCCGGCGTCCGTCGTCGAGGAGGTCTTCGCGCCTTTTGCCGTCACCAAGACCGACCAGCGCGCCGTCCTGCTGCTCGATATCGTCGGGTTCTCGAAGCTGCTGCCCGAACAGCAGGCGAGCCAGCTTGCGACGCTCGAATTCGCGCTCAACATCGCCGCCGAGACGTCGCTTGCCCACGGCATCGACTTCCGGATGTGCCGGTCGACGACGGGCGACGGCTTCTATGTCTGGAACGAACTCAAGGGCCTGGGCGCGGACGTCGACCTGTTCCTGGGCTACGTGCTGTTCGCCATATTCCACGCGGCGTTGCGCCGCTCCGTCGCGGTGCCGGAAGCGGTTCCGGGGCTGCGCGCGTCGCTGGGGATCGGCAGTCACTACAACTACCGCCAGCCCGACCGCACCGGCACCAGCCGCAACGACTTCATCGTCGGCGACGTCACGATCCAGGTCGCGCGCCTCATCGCCAACTGTCGTCCCGACCAGATCCTCGTCGGGGCCTTCCATCGCTGGGACGACGTCAACGGCGTCTGGATCGACGAGGAACAGTTCATCGAACGCGTCGCCAGCGCCCTGTCGCGGCTGGTCGACCTGCCCGTGATGGGGCACAGGATCGAGCGGACTGCGCTCTATCTCACCGGTCGGCGCATGCCGGAGGGCCGCTTCCAGCGCCAGAAGATCCGCGTCGTCGACAAGCACGGCTTCGAGCACTACTGCTTCAACCTGAAGCTCAACGCGTTCCTGGACGGCGTGGAGCCCTATTTCTGCGGGCTGCAGCATGCCGAACTGACGCTGGTGCGCCCGGCCGGCTGAGCCTTCAGGGCAGACGCGCGCCTTCGGTGTTGGCGTGACCGATATTGAAGCCCTTGACGCGCGCGCCGGTCAGGTCGGCGTGCACGAAGCTCGTCGGTTGCGCGCGGGTCGACTGGGTCCCGTCGCTGTTCGAGATCGGCAGCGTTCCGGCGATCGCGTCCGACAGTTCCGTCTCGCGCAGCTTGGCGCCGTCGAACATCGCCCCGTGCAGTTTGGCTCCGCTCAGGTCGGCATGGAAAAAATCGGCACTGCGCAGGTTCGTCAGCAGCAGGACGGCGCCTGCCAGACGCGTGCCGACGAAGCGCGCTTTTCGCAGCACCGCACCGCTGAGATCGATGCCCGAAAGGTCGAAATAGCTGAAATCGGCACCCTCGAGGACGGCGGGGCTTCCCTTTCGCCCGACCGAGGCCAGCCACTCGGCATGGTTGTCGAGTGCCGCGCGCAGCGGCCCGGGCAGCCTGTCCCGGCCAAGCAGCGGCGGCTTCGCCGCGACGATGCATCGCGACAGGTCGAGATTCTTGGTCTCGGCGTTCGTCATCCGGGCGCCGGAAAAATCGGCGCCGTCGGCCTTCGCGTTCGCGAGCTTGGCGCCGGACAGGTCCGCGCCGATCAGCGACGTCTTGCCCATGCGCGCGTCCGAAAGATCGGCGCCCCGCAGGTTGGCATAGGCGAGGTTGGTGTTGGCGAGATTGGCGCCGAAGAGGATCGCCCCTTCGAGATTGGCGCCCTGGAAGCTGGCGCCGGAAAGGTCGACGCCGGCCATCTGGGCGCGCGAGGCGGTGGCGTATTCCGCAAGGCAGTCCGTCAGGTCGGTCACGTCGAGACCGATGCGTCCGGAACCGGAAGCGCCCATCATCACGCCGCCGCGGAAATCGGCACCCGACAGGTTCGCGCCGTTCATGTTGGCGCCCTTGAGGGCCGCACCGCGCAGCACGGCACCGCTCAGGTTGGCGCCGTTCATGTCGGCGAAAGTGAGATTGGCGCCGAAGAGGTCGGCTTCGGTGAGTTCAGCGCGCGCCAGTCGCGCTTCGCTCAGGTTGGAGCCCATCAGGCGCGCGCGCGCCATCGAGCGTCCCTCGAAATTCGCTTTCGCGAGATTCTTGTGGGAGAGATCGTGCGGCTTTTGTGGCGCGCCGGCAAGTGCTGCCTTCGTCGCCGCCAGATACTTTTTTACGTCTTCGAGTTCGGTTTCAGACATGGCCCGCTAGCGCCACCCCTGGCGAAAATCGAATCGCCAGCGTGCAGTGGTAGATTTGCGGAAATTGTAGTCGGATGTCACGCAAATAGCGGTGACGCCGGTCACAAGGACGGCGATTAGTTCGCGATATTTCCTAAAGTTTGCCCAGGATTTGCAATACGCGATTTTCTGCCTTTCCGGCTTGCCGGCGTTCAGCCTGTGGCGGCCGACCGTACGCCGTTGCCGATGGGACACGCGACACCGGTCCCGCCAAGCCCGCAGTAACCGTCGGGGTTCTTGGCGAGATATTGCTGGTGATAGGCCTCGGCATAATAGAACTCCGGCGCGTCGACGATCTCGGTCGTGATCGCGCCGAAGCCGGCCTTGGCGAGGCGCGGCGCATAGTCCGTCCTCGAGGCGTTGGCCGCCGCATGCTGCTCGGGCGAGAACGTGTAGATGCCCGAGCGGTACTGTGTGCCGACATCGTTGCCCTGGCGCATTCCTTGGGTGGGATCATGTGCCTCCCAGAACGCCTTCAGCAGGGCTTCGTAGCCGACCGTCGCCGGGTCGTACACGACGTGGACGACCTCGTTATGGCCGGTGGCGCCGCTGCAGACTTCCTCGTAGGTCGGGTTCGGCGTGAAGCCGCCCGCATATCCGACGGCGGTCACATGGACGCCGGCGAGTTGCCAGAACTTGCGCTCGGCACCCCAGAAGCAGCCAAGCCCGAACATGGCCGGCATCGTTCCCGCGGGGTGCGGCGGCTGGAGGGGCCGGCCGTTGACGAAATGCTTGGCCGGAACAGGCATGCGGGCTGTTCGCCCCGGCGGGGCGTCCTCGGGGCGGGGCATGACGGCTTTCTTGCG
The DNA here is from genome assembly GCA_044356395.1 of Tagaea sp. Taxonomy (GTDB): domain Bacteria; phylum Pseudomonadota; class Alphaproteobacteria; order CACIAM-22H2; family CACIAM-22H2; genus Tagaea. The sequence continues at coordinate 4,971 of JBIKWI010000036.1, forward strand.
CATGAAGGCGAACATCGCGACCTCCTAGGTTCGGACGCGGTTCGAAATTGGGGCGCTAGAGGGTGCGCGTCAAGCGCGCTCAAGCAGCGGACGGCTTGGGATCCGACGTTCCGGACGTCGCCGCCATTGGCGTCGTGCCGCGCATGTGGCGGTCGATCCGCATGCGATCGCTGTCGGCGAGCGTCACCTCGACGCCGTGGCGGACCTGCATCAGCGTCTCGAGCTGCTTGAGCGAGAAGAACAGTCGGCCGCTCGCAAGCTGGCGCGCGACAGCATTCATCTGCTTGGGCGCGTCGATGAAGACCTGATGGGCGACCAGGCACGGCTTGCTATCGCTGTCTCCCAGCGTGACGAACCATTGGGCGACGGAATTGGAGCCGATGTAGATGCGGTCGTTGATGAGTGTTTCGGACATTTCTCGGTCGAATCCGGGGGGATGGATGTATTCGCATATTGGCGAGAACGAATGAATCAAGCGTTAATCCGCCGCCGGCAGACGCACGCCGCGCGATTTACCCATCAATATCAATGAGAAGAACTGGTGGGCGCTGTAGGGATTGAACCTACGACCCCGGCCGTGTGAAAGCCGTGCTCTGCCGCTGAGCTAAGCGCCCGATCCGGTTCGTGGATGCGGGGTATAAGCGGGCGTTTTCCGGGTGTCAAGGAAGCGTCCGGGCTTCCATTTCCGTGCACGCGACACATATCCGGCCGTGTGTTAGTTTTACTCGGGGGTTTGGATGTCGAATCTGCGCGCGGCGCTCGGTATTCTTCTTGTACTGGCAGCGGCCGGCCCGGCTGCCGGACAGGAGAAGCATGCCTGGGTGCCGGGCGGCCGCGTCGAACTCGTCTATGACGTGTTCGCGGGCGGGCGCATCGCCGAGATGTCCCTGGAGTTCGGCGTCGCTGGCAACGACTACAGCATCTCGACGCGCCAGACATCCGCCGGCGTGCTGAACTGGGTCTGGCCGTGGCAGTCGTCCGCCGACGTCCGCGGGCGGTTCATCGGCAGTGCCACGCAGCCGGAGGCATTCCGCGTCAACGGCCAGTCCCGGGGCAAGGTCCGCAGCGTCGAAATGGACTATCGCGATGGCGAACTTCTGCGCGTCGATGCGGTCCCGACCAATCAGGACGACAATCGCGACGAGGTGACCCCGGAACAGCGCCGCGGGGCGATCGACCCGGCTTCGGCGATCATGTCCGTGATCCGCCAGATCAACGAGGGCCGGGGATGCGACGCGCGTACCCCGGTGTTCGACGGCCGCCAGCGCTACGACATCGTTTTCGCGGATCGCGGCATGGGCACGGTCGCGTCCGACATGTCGTCTATCTTCAAGGGCGAAGCGCGGATCTGCGAGTTCCACTGGGTCCCGATCGCCGGCCGCCTGCGCCGGCCGGGTATGCCGGTTCGTGCCGACGGCGACCGGCGTGCCGGCCGGGCCTACATGGCCGAGTTCGATACCGGATCCGCGAAGGCGCCCGTGCGCATCGAGTTCGAGGCATGGTTCGGCACGGTCGTCGGCCATCTGCGCGAAGTGCGCAACGTCGGGCAGACCGCGGCGATCGACTGACGCTTGCTTCAGATCTTCAGGTCGTCGGTCTCGGCGGCCAGCGCCTTGCCCGAAACACGGACCTCGGCAAGGAAAAGGCCCAGCGCGGCGATGACGGCGATGACGGCCGCGGCGAAAAGCCCGAGCGGCAGTGCCGACTGGTTGGCACGCGCAAGGCCGCCGACGAAGAGCGCCAGGATCGCGCAGCAGGTCAGGAAAGCCGAGATGGCGACGAGTGCTATGGCGCCGTTGACGATCTTCAGCCGGCGGCGCTGATAGGCGAGCTCGCGTTCGAGCTGCGGGCGGCGCGCTTCGTCGGTGTTTGCCCGGACCTGGTTGCCGGCGATACGCATGCGGTCCACCACGCGCGCCAGACGGCCGGTGAAGACGTTGAGCAGGATGCCGAGGCCGTTGAGCAGGAAGACCGGTGCAATGGCGATCTGGATCAGATGGGAGATGGACTCGTTGTCGGTCAGGTTCGGGATCATGCGACGAGCTCCAGAAGCTGCCTGAAATCCGAGATCACCGCATCTGCCCCCAGCCCGGCCACGGGCAGATGGCTGTAGCCGTAATCGACGATCACGACCGGCACGCCGGCGGCCTGCGCCGCTTTCGCGTCGTTCGGGGAATCGCCGACCATCAAGGCCGATGCCGGCGCCACGCCGAGGGCGGCCAGCGTTCCGAGCAGATGGCGCGGATCGGGCTTGCGGTGGGGAACGTCGCCGCCGACGACGACGGCGAAGGGGGCGGCAAGATCGAGTTCGGCCAGCAGCAGGCGCGAGGGCGCATCGGCCTTGTTCGTGCAGACGCCGAGCGGCAGGCCGCGCCGCCCGAACTCGGCCAGCGTCTCGCGAACGCCGGGATAGGGGCGCGAATGCCGGGCGATGTCGGCCGAATAGATCTCGAACCAGCGCTTCAGCGCCACGTCGAGATCGGCGACGGGACCGCCGGTCGCGGCGAATCCCCGCTCGATCAGGACGCGGGCACCATCCCCGATCATCGCGCGGCCGGCGGCTGGCCCGACGGCGGTCCGGCCCCGCTCGATCAGCAACGCGTCGAGGGCGGCGACGATGTCGCCGGCGGAATCGACGAGCGTGCCGTCGAGGTCGAAGACGATGGCCCGTGGACTGAACCTGTGCTTCATGTTGTCCGTAACCGCTCGCAACAATTCGTGATTTCGCCGGACGGGCGCTGTATGGAAAGGTGCCGTCGAATTCTCAAGGGATATCGCACGCATGGCATCGCCCGACAACGATCTTGCCGTCATCGTCCTCGCCGCCGGCCAAGGAACGCGGATGAAGTCAACGCGTCCCAAGGTGCTGCACGAGGTCGGCGGGCGCTCGCTGATCGGCCATATCGCGGCGGAACTCGCGCGCCTCGGCGCATCGCGCGTCGTGCTGGTGGTCGGCCCTGAAATGGACGCGGTGGCGGCATCCGCGCGGGCGGCCGCACCGGGCCTGCGGATCGATGCGGTCGTCCAGCATGACAGGCGCGGCACCGGCCACGCGGCCCTTCAGGCTAGGGCGCAGCTCGACGGGTTCGGGGGCGATATCCTGGTGGCGCTGGGCGATGCGCCATTTGTGTCCGCGGCGACCTTCCGTCGCCTGCGCGAGGGTCTGCGCGGTGCGGACCGGCCCGCGGTGTGCGTGCTCGGGGTGCGGGTTGCCGATCCGGGGCCCTTCGGCCGGATGGTGACGCAGGTGGACGGCACGCTGGAACGCATCGTGGAGGCAAAGGACGCGACGCAAGCGGAGCTGCAGATCGATCTCGTCAATACCGGCGTCATGGCGTTCGCCGGAGCCGGTTTCTTCGATCTTCTCGGGCGCATCCAGCCGGACAATGCGCAGAAAGAGTTCTACCTGACAGACGCCGTGGCGCTGGCGCGCAAGGCCGGCCGTACGGCGCGTGCGGTCGAAGGGGCGGCGGAAGACTGGCTTGCCGCCAACGACCGCGTGGAACTCGCCGCCCTCGAAGCCGTGTTCCAGGCGCGCGCGCGCAGGGCCGCGATGCTGGCGGGCGTCACGCTGGTCGATCCTGGCTCGGTCTGGTTCAGCCACGACACCGTCATCGGTGCCGACACGCTCGTGCATCCCTCGGTGCATTTCGGTCCCGGAACGCGGATCGGCAGCGGCGTGACGATCAAGGGCTTCTGCCATTTCGAAGGTGCCCAAGTCGCGAACGGTGCCGTCGTCGGGCCGTTCGCGCGCCTGCGTCCGGGTGCGTCGATCGGCACCGAAGCGCATGTCGGCAACTTCGTCGAGATCAAGAACGCCACCGTGGAAACGGGCGCCAAGGTCAATCACCTCAGCTACATAGGCGACGCGCGCGTCGGCGCCGGGGCGAATGTCGGGGCGGGGACCATCACCTGCAACTACGACGGCTTCGAGAAGTTCCACACCGATATCGGGGCGGGCGCCTTCATCGGCTCGAACAGCGCGCTGGTCGCACCCGTGAAGATCGGCGACGGCGCGCTCGTCGCGGCGGGTTCCGTCGTCACGCAGGACGTCGCGGCGGACGCGCTCGTCGTGGCGCGCGGCAGGCCGGCAACGTCGCCGGGCTGGGCGAAAAAGTTCCGCGACCGCCGGTCGGCGGAAAAAGCGGCAAAGAAGAAGGGCAGCTAGAGATGTGCGGCATCGTCGGAATCGTCGGCAAGGGCAAGGCCGTACCAAGGCTGGTCGACGGACTGAAACGGCTCGAATACCGCGGCTACGATTCGTCCGGCATCGCGACGCTGGTCGGCGGCAGGATCGAGCGGCGGCGCGCCGAAGGCCGCATCGCCCAGCTCGAAGAGCTGCTGGTGCGCGAGCCGCTCGGCGGATCGACCGGGATCGGCCACACGCGCTGGGCCACGCACGGCGCGCCCAACGAGACCAATGCCCACCCCCACGCGACCGAAAGCGTGGCCGTCGTCCACAACGGCATCATCGAGAACTTCGCGGAGCTGAAAGCCGAGCTCGAAGCCAAGGGCCGCAAGTTCGAGACCGAGACGGACACCGAGGTCGTGGCGCATCTGCTGACGGTGCTGCTCGCTGAAGGCAAGACACCCGAGCAGGCGATGGCGGCCTCGCTGCACCGTTTCCACGGCGCGTTCGCGCTTGCCGTGATCTTCACCGGCAGCCCCGACCTGCTGATGGCGGCACGGCGCGGCTCGCCGCTCGCGGTGGGCTACGGCGACGGCGAGATGTTCATAGGCTCCGACGCGCTGGCGCTGGCGCCGCTCACCAAGCAGATCAGCTATCTCGACGACGGCGACTGGGTCGTGTTGCATGCCGCCGGCGCGCAGGTCTACGACCTCGACGACAGGAAAGTGACGCGCGTCGTCAAGGAAACCGAGATGTCGGGTGCCCTGATCGGCAAGGGCAACTTCCAGCACTTCATGCAGAAGGAGATCTTCGAGCAGCCGGCGGTGATCGGCGACACGCTGCGCAGTTACGTCAATCCGGCGACGCGCTACGTGTCGCTCCCCAACATGCCCGTCGATCTCGCCACGCTGCCGCGCGTTCAGATCGTCGCGTGCGGGACTTCGTACTATTCGGCATCGGTCGGGCGCTACTGGATCGAGCGGCTCGCGCGCCTTCCATGCGACGTCGACATCGCGTCGGAGTTCCGCTATCGCGACCCGATCCTCGAGAAGGGCGGCATGTCGATGTTCGTCTCGCAGTCGGGCGAGACCATCGACACGCTTTCCGCACTCCGCCATGCCAAGGCGCAGGGCCAGAAGATTGCCTCCATCGTCAACGTTCCGGAAAGCTCGATGGCGCGCGAGTCCGACGTGGTGCTGGCCACGCACGCGGGCCCCGAGATCGGCGTCGCGTCGACCAAGGCGTTCACCACCCAGCTTGCCGTGCTCGCAAGCTTCGCTTTCGCCGCCGCGCGCGAGCGCAGGACGCTCGACGGCGCGCAGCTGCGCAAGCTCGCCAATGCGATCTACGAGGTGCCGGAGAAGGTTTCGGCGGTGCTCGCGACCGACGGCAAGATAAGGGCCGCCGCCGAGATCGTCGCCCGGGCGCGCGACGTGCTCTATCTCGGGCGCGGCACCTCCTATCCGATCGCGATGGAGGGCGCCCTCAAGCTCAAGGAGATCAGCTACATCCATGCCGAGGGCTATGCCGCCGGCGAAATGAAGCATGGTCCGATCGCGCTGATCGCGTCGGACGTGCCGGTCATCATCCTGGCACCCACCGACGAGTGGTTCGAGAAGACCGCCTCGAACGTGCAGGAAGTGCGCGCGCGGGGCGGGCAGGTCGTGCTGTTCGCCGACAGGAAGGGCATCGACAAGCTCGGCTCGCTTGCCGTCGCCGCGATCGAGCTGCCGGACAGCGACCCGTTCGTCACGCCGATCCTCTATTCGATCCCCGTCCAGCTGCTCGCCTATTACGTGGCGCTGCTCAAGGGCACCGATGTGGACAAGCCGCGGAACCTCGCCAAGAGCGTCACGGTCGAGTAGTCTTACGCCTCCCTTCCGCCCGACTGGAGATCTCCGATGACCGAACCTGCCCGCGCTGCCGGACCGACCGGCCTTGCCCTCAAGGACGCCTCGCTTTTCCGCCAGCAATGCTACGTCGACGGAACGTGGGTCGATGCGGATTCAGGGAAGACCATCGCCGTCGACAATCCGGCGACGGGGGCGACGATCGGCACGACGCCGCTGATGGGGGCGGCCGAGACGAAGCGCGCCATCGAGGCCGCGAGCCGCGCGCTCGCGACCTGGCGCCGGAAGACCGGCAAGGAACGGGCCGGCATCATGCGCAAGTGGGCCGACCTCATGATGGCCAATATCGACGATCTCGCCCTGATCATGACCGGCGAGCAGGGCAAGGTGCTGGCCGAGGCGAAGGGCGAGATCACCATCGGCGCTGCCTATCTCGAATGGTTCGGCGAAGAGGCCAAGCGGGCCTACGGCGACACGATCCCGACGACGTTTCCCGACAAGCGCCTGGTCGTCGTCAAGGAACCGATCGGCGTCGTGGGTGCCATCACGCCGTGGAACTTTCCCTCGAGCATGATCACGCGCAAGGCGGGCCCGGCGATCGCTGCCGGATGCACCGTCGTGCTGAAGCCGTCGGAATTCACGCCCTATTCGGCCTATGCGTTGGCCGTCCTCGCCGAGCGGGCGGGCGTGCCCAAGGGCGTGTTCAACATCGTGACGGGCGATGCGCCTGCCATCGGCAAGGAACTCACCGGCAATCCGGCCGTGCGCAAGATCGGCTTCACCGGCTCGACCGCCGTGGGCAAGCTGCTGATGGCGCAGAGTGCCGCGACCGTGAAGAAGGTATCTCTGGAACTGGGCGGCAACGCGCCTTTCATCGTGTTTGACGATGCCGATATCGATGCGGCGGTCGAGGGCGCGATCATTTCCAAGTACCGCAACAGCGGCCAGACCTGCGTGTGTGCCAACCGCTTCTACGTGCAGGATGGCGTCTACGACGCGTTCGCCGCGAAGCTCGCTGTCGCCGTCGGCAAGCTCAAGGTCGGACATGGGACCGAAGCCGGGATGACGAACGGCCCGCTCATCAACGCCAAGGCCGTCGAGAAGGTCGAGCGTCACGTCCAGGACGCGCTCGCCAAGGGGGCGAAGGTGGTGACGGGCGGAAAGCGCCATGCGCTGGGCGGCAACTTCTTCGAACTGTCGGTCCTGCGCGACGTGACGACCGACATGGCCGTCGCGCGCGAGGAGACGTTCGGCCCGCTTGCACCGCTGTTCCGTTTCAAGACCGAGGAAGACGCGGTGCGCCTCGCCAACGACACCGAGTTCGGGCTCGCAGCCTATTTCTATGGCCGCGACATCGGCCGCGTGTGGCGCGTCGCCGAAGCGCTCGAGTACGGCATGGTCGGCATCAATACCGGGCTCATCACCACCGAAGTCGCGCCGTTCGGCGGCGTCAAGGAATCGGGCATCGGGCGCGAGGGATCGAAGTACGGTCTCGACGAGTTCATGGAGGTCAAATATCTCTGCATGGGCGGCATTGCGTGACCGGCGGCTACGACTACGACCTGTTCACCATCGGCGCCGGTTCGGGCGGCGTAGCCGGGTCGCGCCGGGCGGCGAGCTATGGGGCGAAGGTCGCCATCGCCGAGAACTGGCGCGTGGGCGGCACGTGCGTGCTGCGCGGCTGCGTGCCCAAGAAGCTGCTCATCTACGGAACCCATTTCGCGCACGAGATGGAAGACGCGCGCGGCTATGGCTGGTCGGTCGAAGGATCGCTCGACTGGGGCAAGCTCGTCGCCGCCAAGAACCGGGAGACCGACCGGCTCGAAGGCATCTACAAGAACCTGCTGTCGGGCGCCAAGGTCGAGACCGTGCTCGGCCATGCACGCATCAAGGACGCGCATACGGTCGAGATCGGCGGGCGCGCCGTCACGGCCAAGTACATCCTGATCGCGTCGGGCGGCCGGCCGGAACGGCCGGAAATTCCCGGCATCGAGCGCACGATCACGTCGGACGAGGCGCTCGACCTGCCCGTACTGCCGCGCCGCGTCGTCATCGTGGGCGGCGGCTTCATCGCGGTCGAGTTCGCCGGCATCTTCCGGGCGGCGGGTTCGGAAGTCACCATCGTCATCCGCGGCGACAGGATCCTGCGCGGCTTCGACGAGGATATCCGCGACCATCTGACGGCGGAACTCGTCAAGCAGGGCATCGTCATCCGCTCGGGCGAGAAGGTCGCGCGCATCGAGCGCGCCGGGTCGGGCGACCGCGCGGTGCTGGAAAGCGGCGGCACGATCGAGGCCGACAAGATCATGTACGCGACCGGCCGCGTGCCCAACACGCGCGACATGGGGCTCGAGGAAGCCGGCGTGCATCTCGACAAGCGCGGGGCGATAGCGGTCGACGAGTGGCAGCAGACGACCGTGCCCGGCATCTATGCGATCGGCGACGTGACGAACCGGCTCAATCTCACGCCCGTCGCCATCGCCGAGGGGCGCGGCCTCGCGGAGACCCTTTTCAACGCCAATCCGATGTCGATGGACCATGGCGACGTGCCGTCGGCGGTGTTCAGCCAGCCGCCCGTGGGCACGGTCGGCCTTTCGCAGGGCGAGGCGGAGCGTCTCTTCGGGGTGGAAGGCGTGGACATCTACCGCGCGACGTTCCGGCCGATGAAGCACACCATCTCGGGGCGCGACGGGAAGACGATGATGAAGCTGGTCGTCGAAGCCGCGACCGGCCGCGTGCGCGGCGTCCACATGGTGGGCGCGGATGCACCCGAGATCATCCAGGGGGTCGCCATCGCGGTGAAAGCCGGGCTTACCAAGAAGGACTTCGACCGCACGGTGGCGATACATCCCACGGCGGCCGAAGAGTTCGTGCTGATGCGCGAGAAGGTGAAGCGCTAAGGATTCGGAACGAAGCTGTCCGTCCGCCCGGTCGCGTAATAATAGGCGAAGCCCGCGATCTCGCGCAGTGCCACGGCCAGTTGATACATCCGCCCGTCGAAGGTGAGGGCGGGGAACCATCCTTCGGCCGGCTCGGGCGGAGTCAGATAGCCGACCGGATATGGGATCACGTCCCAACCCGCCTTGCGGAAGCTCGCGAGCGAGCGCGGCATGTGGAAGGCCGAGGTGACCAGAAGCCAGTTCTCGCCGGGCTTGGGGTCGGCAAGCTCGCGGGCATAGACGGCGTTCTCGTGCGTATTGCGCGAGCGGTCTTCGAAGAGTACCCGTGCGGGGTCGAGCCCGAGCATCGGCAGCAGCAACCGGGCCCCGTCGGCGTCGGTATCGCTGCGGTCGAGAACCTGACCCGAGCCGCCGCTGTACACGAGCTTGGCGCCGGGATAGCGGCGCGCGAGGTCCGCGAACGCGATCTGGCGCGAGGGGTTGGCACCCGGCGTGACGGGACGCAGGCGCATCATCCGGTTGTTGACATCGCCGCCCAGCACGACGATGCCGTCGATGCGCTCGGGCAGCTGCGCCGGTGGCGGCACGATGCCCTCGATCCAGTTGACCGCGATGGCGCCGAGCGGCGCGGATCCGAGGACGAAGCCGGCAACGAGCGTGGCGGAAAGGGCGAGCCGCGCGGCCCGCTTCCACGGGGTCCAAAGCGCGAGCACGCCCGCGACCAGCGCCGCATAGAGCGCCGTGCGCGGGTCTGAGAACGGCCCGAGCAGCTTGGATATGTAAAAAAGAAGATCCTGCAGCATCGCCAGAGAAGCTTGTGGACGCTTCAAGGCCCGCCGTCAACATCTTGATCCCACGCAGGAAAAGGGATCGGTTGCAGATGCGAAGTCGGCCCTATAGTTTAACGGCAACTCGAATTTGGGGACAAACATGCCTGCCAAATGGACGCCCGACAGCTGGCGCAACCGTCCTGCGCGCCAGATGCCCTCGTATTCCGATGCCGGCTCGCTGGCCTCGGTCGAGAAGAAGCTCGCGTCCTACCCGCCGCTGGTTTTTGCAGGCGAGGCGCGCGACCTCAAGGCCCAGCTCGCGCGCGTTGCCGAAGGAAAGGCCGTTCTCCTGCAGGGCGGCGACTGCGCCGAGAGCTTCGCCGAGTTTTCGGCCAACAACATCCGCGACACGTTCAAGGTCATCCTGCAGATGACCGTCGTCCTGATGTACGCGGGCGGGCTGCCGGTGGTGAAGGTCGGCCGCATGGCGGGACAGTTCGCCAAGCCCCGCTCGTCCGACGACGAGACGGTCGGCGGCGTCACGCTGCCGACGTATCGCGGCGACATCATCAACGGCATCGAGTTCGATGCGGCGGCGCGCGCGCCGTCGGCCGAGCGCATGCTTCAGGTCTATTCGCAGTCGGCCGCCACGCTCAACCTGCTGCGCGCCTTCGCGCGCGGCGGCTACGCGGATCTCCATCGCGTGCATGGCTGGACGCTCGGCTTCGTCGACCGCAGCCCGGCGGGCGAGAAGTTCCGCGAGCTGGCCGACCGGATATCCGATTCGCTCCAGTTCATGTCCGCCTGCGGCATCACGCCCGAGGCGGTCCCGCAGATCCACGAGGCGTCTTTCTTCACGAGCCACGAGGCGCTGCTGCTGCCGTACGAGGAGAGCCTGACCCGCGTCGACAGCACGTCGGGCGACTGGTACGACTGCTCGGCCCATATGGTGTGGATCGGCGACCGGACGCGACAGCTCGACGGCGCGCACATCGAATTCTGCCGCGGCATCAAGAACCCGATCGGGCTCAAGTGCGGGCCTACCAGCGACCCGGACGAGCTGATCCGCCTGATCGACGTTCTCAACCCCGACAACGAGCCGGGCCGCCTGACGCTTATCGCGCGCATGGGCGACGACAAGGTCGGCGCCAAGCTTCCGCCGCTCGTGCGCAAAGTGGCGCGCGAAGGCCGCAAGGTCGTGTGGAGCTGCGATCCCATGCACGGCAATACGATCAAGTCGGCGTCCGGCTACAAGACGCGGCCATTCGACCGCATCCTCGCCGAGATGCGCGGCTTCTTCGACGTATGCCGCGCGGAGAACGTCTATGCCGGCGGCGTGCATTTCGAGATGACCGGCCAGAACGTGACCGAGTGCACGGGCGGCGCCGAAGCCATCCAGGACGCGGCACTGGGCGATCGCTACCACACGCACTGCGACCCGCGACTCAACGGCACGCAGGCGCTCGAACTCGCCTTCCTGATCGCGGAGAAGCTGCGCGCCCAGCGTGCGGACGACGGCCGCCTGCGCGCCGTCGGCGACGACGACTGAGCAGCGGCCGATCGCCGGCGCCAAGGAAAGGGCCCGAAATGGCCGACGGACGCGCATCCGATCCAGAACCCAGCCAGCTCGGCCGCATCCCGGACGAAGGTGCCGTCGCGCGCCTGACCGACCACTACTTCAACAAGACGAAGGCCGCGGTTGGCCGGTTCGGCGACAAGCGGGTGACCTATGCGGTCTTCATGCGCCGCCCGGTCGTGTCGGCGCCGCGACTGGCGGTCGAATGGCTCGAGCGCATCGCGCTCGCGCGCGGCACGAAGTTCGACATCGACCTGCGCCACAAGGAAGGCGAGTGGACGGGTGCCGGCGATCCGCTGATGTACATCTCCGGCTCGCTCTACCACCTCGTCGATCTCGAGACGCTCTATCTGCAGAAGCTCGGCCCCCCGTGCGTGGCGGCCTACAACGCCTATACGATGTGCGTCGACCTGCCGCGCACGGAATTCCTCGCGATGGACGCGCGCCATTGCGCAGGATCCGAGATGGCGGAGATGATGGCCTACGCCGCGTCCGTCGGCTCCGAAGCCGCGCGCCGCGAAGTGGGGGCGAAGGGGTTCGTCGGCAATGCCACCGACGCGACCGCCCACTATTTCGGGAAGAAGGCGGGCTACGGCACGATGCCGCATGCGCTGATCGGCTACGCCGGTTCCACGCTGCGCGCCGCCGAGATGCTGCTCGAGGTTTTCGCGGCCGAGAACGTCACGGTGCTGGTCGACTATTTCGGTCGCGAAGTGACGGACTCGCTCGAGGTGTGCCGCCGCTTCCCCGACGTGGCGCAGTCCGGCCGGCTCGCCGTGCGCCTGGACACGCATGGCGGCCGCTACATCGAAGGTCTCGACCTCGCGAAGTCGTACGACGTGCTCGAGCGCAATGCGCCGCTCAGCCTGCGCGGCTACCGGACCGAGCAGGAACTGCGCTACCTGACGGGTACGGGCGTTTCGGCCGCGGCGATCTGGCACATGCGCGAAGCGCTCGACAAGGCGGGCTTCGCCAAGGTGCGGATCGTCGCCTCGTCCGGCTTCACGCCGGCCAAATGCAAGACGATGGCCGTCGCCAACGCGCCGATCGATACGGTCGGGACCGGTTCGTACCTGCCGGAAGTCTGGACCGAGACCTACGCCACCGCCGACATCGTCGAATATGACGGCCGCCCGTCGGTCAAGGTCGGCCGCGAGTTCCTGCTGCGCAAGCCGGGCTGAGCGACGATGGCACTGGCGACGCGCCTGACGCAGCTTCTCGGCCTCGTCCATCCCGTTGTGCAGGCGCCGATGGCCGGCGGCATGACCACGCCCGAACTGGTCGCCGCGGTTTCCAATGCCGGCGGTCTCGGCTCGTTCGCCGCCGCCACGACCGCACCTTCCGCGATCCGCCGCGAGGTCGCCGCGATTCGCGCTGCGACGGAAAGGCCGTTCGCGGTCAATCTTTTCGTGCTGGCACCTGCCGAAGTCAGGCCCTCGGAAGTCGCTTTCGCCAATGCACTTCTCGCCAAGTACCGGCTCGAACTCGGCATGGAGACGAATGCGGCCCCGCCCGCACGATGGTCCGAGGACTTCGAGGCGCAGTTCGAGACGGTGCTCGACCTTGCACCGCCGGTGTTCAGCAGCACGTTCGGCGCCATCGGGGCGCGCAAGACCGCCGCGCTCAAGGCGCGCGGCGTGTTCGTGATCGGCACGGCGACCAACATGGCCGAGGCGAAGACACTCGAATCCCAAGGGGTCGACGCGATCGTGGCGCAAGGCGCGGAAGCCGGCGGACACCGTGGCACCTTCATGGGTTCGTTCGACGATTCGCTGATCGGCACGATGGCGTTGGTCCCCCAGATCGTCGATGCCGTGAAGGTCCCGGTCATCGCGGCCGGCGGCATCATGGACGGGCGCGGGCTTGCCGCCGCCCTTTCGCTAGGCGCTTCGGCCACCGCGATGGGCACGGCTTTCCTTGCCGCACCCGAAGCCGGCACGCATCCGATGCACAAGGACATGCTGGGCCGGATCGAGGATACAGGCACGACCGTCACGCGCGCGGTCTCCGGCCGGCACGCGCGCGGCGTGCGCACGCGCTACATCGAGGAGATGGCGCCGCATGCGGCCGAGTTGCCGGCCTATCCGGTGACCAACGCGTTGACCACGCAGCTGCGCGCCGAGGCGGCGAAGCAGGGCAATACGGGCCTGATGGTGATGTGGGCCGGGCAGGGTGCGCGGATGACGACTTCACGCCCGGCCGCCCAGATCGTCACCGAGACAGTCGAACAGGCTGAAGCTGTTCTTGATTCCATGCGGGGAAGACGATGAATCCGGTCGAACGTGCAATCGAAAAAGTCATTTTCTCGAGCCGCTGGCTCCAAGTGCCGCTCTATCTGGGGCTGGTCGCGGTCCTCGTGATGCTGTCGATCAAGTTCATCCTCGAGCTCGTCCATCTTGCGACGGAAGTCTGGACGATGAACGAGTCGAACGTCGTGCTGTCGGTCCTGACGCTCGTCGACGTGGTCATGGTCGCGAACCTGATCGTCATGGTCGTGATCTCCGGCTACGAGAACTTCGTCAGCCGACTCGATCTCGGCGACGAGGAGGACAAGCTGTCCTGGTTCGGCAAGCTCGACGCGGGCTCGCTCAAGATCAAACTCGCCTCGTCGATCGTCGCGATCTCGTCGATCCATCTTCTCAAGGCGTTCCTCGACATCAACGAGATCCCCAACGACAAGCTCGTCATGCTGATCGTGATCCATATGACGTTCATCGCGTCGGCGCTGATGCTCGCCTATCTCGACAGGATGGTCGGGCAGAAGAAAGCGGCGGGAGAGTGAATTGACGACGACGCTGGTAATAGCACTCGCCCAGATCGATCCGACCGTCGGCGACATCGCCGGCAATCTGGCGAAGATCCGGGCGGCGCGCGCGCAGGCCGCAGCGGCGGGCGCCGGGCTCGTCCTGCTGCCGGAGCTCGTCGTGTCGGGCTATCCGCCGGAAGATCTGGTCCTCAAGCCCGCATTCCAGGCCGCATGCCGGGCGGCGGTCGAATCCCTGGCTGCCGACACGGCCGATGGCGGTCCGGGCCTGATCGTCGGTGCCCCGTGGGTCGACGGCGGGAAGCTCCACAATGCGGCCTGCGTGCTCGACGGCGGAAGGATCCAGACCGTCCGCTTCAAGCACCATCTGCCGAACTACGGCGTGTTCGACGAGAAGCGCGTGTTCGAGCCCGGGCCGCTGCCGGGGCCGGTCGCCTTCCGCGGCGTGCGGCTGGGCCTGATGATCTGCGAGGACATGTGGTTCGCCGACGTGGCCGAATGCCTGGTCGAGAGCGGCGCCGAGATCCTCGTGGTGCCCAACGGCAGCCCGTTCGAGACCGACAAGCGCGACCGGCGCCTGCAGCTCGCCCTCGCGCGCATCGCGGAGACCGGGTTGCCGCTGGTCTACGTCAACCAGGTTGGCGGGCAGGACGAACTCGTGTTCGACGGCTCGTCTTTCGCGCTCAATGTCGACCGGTCGCTCGCGATCCAGCTCGAGGCGTTCGCCACCGACCTCGCCGTCGCGCAGTTGACACGCGATGCCAAGGGCGGGCTCGTCTGCGCCAAGGGCCGCGTGGCGGCCCCGCTGGAACCGCTTGCCGAGATCTATTCGGCGCTGATGCTGGGTTTGCGCGACTATGTCGACAAGAACCGCTTCAAGGGCGTCATCCTCGGCCTGTCGGGCGGCATCGATTCGGCGCTGACGGCAGCACTGGCGGCCGACGCGCTCGGCCCCGCCCGCGTGCATGCTGTCATGATGCCCTCGCGCTTCACCAGCCGCGACAGCCTCGACGACGCCGCCGAATGCGCGCACCTGCTGGGCATCCGGCTCGACGAGATCGGCATCGAGCCCGCGGTCGCCGCGTTCGGGGCAATGCTCGCACCGCAGTTTTCCGGCACGAAACCCGACATCACGGAAGAGAACATCCAGTCGCGCTGCCGCGGCCTCACGCTGATGGCGCTGTCGAACAAGTTCGGTCACATGGTCGTGTCCACCGGCAACAAGAGCGAGATGAGTGCGGGCTACGCCACGCTCTACGGCGACATGTGCGGCGGTTTCGCCGTGCTGAAGGACGTCTGGAAGACGACTGTGTTCGAGCTGTGCCGCTGGCGGAACGCGCACGTGCCGGCAGGCTCGCTCGACCCGCGCCGTCCGGTGATGCCCGAGCGCGTCATCACCAAGCCGCCGACGGCCGAACTGCGCGAAGGCCAGACCGACGAGGCTTCGCTCGGGCCCTATACACAGCTCGACGGGATCCTGCGCGAGCTGGTCGAGCACGAGCGGACGGTCGAGGAGATCGTCGCGAAAGGGTTCGCCGAAGCCGACGTGCGCCGCATCTGGCGCATGCTCGACCTGTCGGAATACAAGCGCCGGCAGGCACCGCCAGGCGTCAAGATCACGGGCCGCTCGTTCGGTCGCGAGCGACGCTATCCGATCACGAACGGCTTCCGGGGCTGACATGTCGGTGCGCGTACGCTTCGCTCCGTCGCCGACCGGGCGCCTGCATCTGGGCAACGTGCGTGCGGCCCTGCTGAACTGGCTGTTCGCTCGCAAGAACGGCGGCGTGTTTCTGCTGCGCATCGACGATACCGACCGCGAGCGCTCGACACCCGAGTTCGCCGCCGCCATCGAGGAGGACCTGCGCTGGCTCGGTCTCGACTGGGACGAGTTCGCGCGCCAGTCCGACCGGCTCGACCGCTATGCCGCCGCCGCCCAGGCGCTGAAGGAGATGGGGCGGCTCTATGCCTGCTACGAGACGCCGGAGGAACTGAAGCTGCGCCGTTTCGGCCAGGTCGCCGACGGCGGCGTGCAGGTCTACGACCGCGCCGCGTTGCGCCTGTCGGCCGCGCAGAAGAAGGCCTACGAGGCCGAGGGCCGCCAGTCGCACTGGCGTTTCATGCTCGACTATGTCGAGACGGGCTGGGAAGACCGCATCCGCGGGCAGTGCGGCTATCACGCCAGCAAGGTCTCGGATCCGGTGCTGGTTCGTGCCGATGGTTCGCCGACCTATACGCTTACGTCCGTCGTCGACGACATCGAACTTGCCGTCAGCCACGTCGTGCGCGGCGAGGATCACGTCACGAACACCGCCGTCCAGATCCAGATCTTCGCGGCACTCGCCAGCGATACCCAGATGCCGGCGTTCGCGCATTTCCCGCTGATCGCCGATGCGGGCGGGCACAGTCTTTCCAAGCGCATCGGCTCGTTGTCGATCGAGAATTTGCGCGCCGACGGGATCGAGCCCGTCGCCATCGCCTCGCTGATCGCGCGCCTGGGCACGGCCGATCCGGTCGAGCCGAAGACGACACTTGCCGATCTGGTCCCCGGCTTCGGTTTCGCGCGCTTCAGCCGCTCGTCGCCGAAGCTCGATCCCGAGGATATCGTCCGGCTCAACGCCAAGATCGTCCACCAGCTTCCGTTCGATGCGGTTGCCGCACGCCTGCCGGCCGGTACCGATGCCGCCTTCTGGGAGGCCGTGCGCCCGAACCTGACCCGGGTCGCGGACGCCGCCGACTGGTGGGCGCTGTGCCGCGAGCCGGTGGTGCCCGTCGCCGGCGACGCGGCGTTCCTGGCGCAGGCCGCCGGGCTGCTGCCGCCGGAGCCCTGGACCCCGGAGACGTGGGGTGGCTGGACCAAGGCGCTGGGGGCAGCGACGGGCCGCAAGGGCAAGGAGCTGTTCCTGCCGCTGCGCCTGGCGCTGACGGCGCGCGAACATGGTCCCGAAATGAAATCGCTGCTGCCGATGCTGGGCAGATCGCGTACCCTCGCGCGCCTCGAAGGCAGGGCCGCGTGATGGAACTCCACGTCCACAATTCGATGTCGCGCCGGAAAGAGCGGTTCGAGCCGCTCGATCCGGGCCATGTGCGTATGTATGTGTGCGGGCCGACGGTCTACGACACGGCGCATATCGGCAACGCGCGGCCGGTCGTGGTGTTCGACACGCTCTATCGCGTGCTGAAGCGTCTCTATCCGCGCGTCACCTACGCGCGCAACATTACCGACATCGACGACAAGATCATCGAGCGCGCCCTCCAGCGCGGCGTGCATATCGACACGATCACCGAGGAGACGATCGCGGCCTATCACGCCGACATGGCGGCCGTGGGCGCGCTGTCGCCGGATGTCGAGCCGCGCTGCACGCGCACCGTGCCCCAGATGCTGGAGATGATCGGCACGCTCGTCGACAAGGGCCATGCCTATGCGGCCGAGGGCCACGTCCTGTTCGACGTGACGAGCTTCGCCGATTACGGGAAGCTCTCGGGCCGGTCGCGCGACGAGCAGATCGCTGGTTCCCGCGTCGAGGTCGCGCCGTTCAAGAAGGACCCGGGCGACTTCGTGCTGTGGAAGCCGTCGACACCCGACCAGCCGGGCTGGGACAGCAAGTGGGGCCGCGGGCGCCCGGGCTGGCACATCGAATGCTCCGCGATGGCCAAGGACGTCTTCAAGATCCTGACGATCGACATCCATGGCGGCGGGCAGGACCTGCTGTTCCCGCACCACGAGAACGAGATCGCGCAGTCGGTCTGCGCGCATGGCGGCGTGCAGTTCTCGAAATACTGGATGCACAACGGCTTCCTCGTCGTGAACGGCGAGAAGATGTCGAAGAGCCT
>JBIKWI010000194.1:0-6442 GCA_044356395.1 Tagaea sp.
GACCGCGCGGGCGGCGAGATCTGCGGCGATCCGCTCGCCCTTGCATCGGCACTGGAGAAGATCGCACAGGGTGTCGCGCACATCCCGAGCGATGCCGCCGAGCGCAACCCCGCGACCGCGCACATGTTCATCATGAACCCGCTCTCCGGTGCGGGCATGGACAACCTGTTCTCGACGCACCCGAACCCGGCCAACCGCATCGCGGCGCTGGCAGAACAGGCGCGCGAGATGGGGGTGGGCGTGGCACCGTCGGCGCGGCGCGCCACCGCACCCGCCGTCAGCGGACGTTTCGCGCCCAAGCGCCGCGGGCCGTGGAACTAGTTCGAGGATTGCGATCTATCGGGTTCGCGACAATTTCAATCCCGGCACCGCGAAATCGACGGCTTACGTGAACTGAAATAAAGGCACAAGGTCAACGTGTTAAAAGCCGTCGGCGAACGCGTCGTCACGCCCGGACCGAATTCAATTGAAGATCAAAGTTACGTTTCACCGACCCTGCAGTGCAGGCGGAGCCCTTTGAACACGCTCACAACTTCTTCGATATCCTGCTCACTCTTACTTGAAGGCGACGCTCACCTTTATTTGGAACTGCGCTCA
The DNA here is from genome assembly GCA_044356395.1 of Tagaea sp. Taxonomy (GTDB): domain Bacteria; phylum Pseudomonadota; class Alphaproteobacteria; order CACIAM-22H2; family CACIAM-22H2; genus Tagaea. The sequence continues at coordinate 598 of JBIKWI010000194.1, forward strand.
CCTGAACTGCGGATATAGCGACACTCGATCTGTTGATGCCTCTGGCAGCAGTCTGACTTTGCAATTGATTGCACAACTCGATCGATTTTCTGAGCGGCCCGCCAGGGTGTCTATCCGGCTAGTTTTGCAGATGCCAACCGGTTGAGACTTACGCCTTGTTCAGCAGCCTGGGTTGCCAGACTCCGGTGCAGCAAAGGCGGAACGCGAACCATGAACTTGCCGCTATACTCTTTCTCCGCCAATGGTTCCGGGATTGGCTCGCGCGAGGCCGCCATCTCGTCGACCACATCTTTCACGACGCGCCGAATTCCAGCGAGAGCCTTTTCAGGCGTAGAGGCGAGCCAGGACAGCGAAGGAAACTCCGCACAAAGACCAACATGCTCGTTGTCTTCAGCAGACCAAGTTACGCGATAAGTGTAATGGTTGACGTTCATTTTTTTGCTCCTAGCCTTTCGATCGCGAGCAGAACCTGCTGAACCTGGTAGGCCTTCGCTTTGCCTTTGTCGTTCTGGATATTGACTCTCGGGTCCCCCGGCCGAGGGGTCTTGTAGATGGCATGACTGCCGCCACCTTGCCTGGGCTTCCCGAAAAAGAACGCACACACTCGAGCCAAGTCCGCGAAGCGCACATTCGCTGGCGCCGTTCGCATTTGTACGAGAATCTTGTCGATGGCACTCATGGAGTAATAGTATCAATATTGATATCTAAATGAAAACTATTTTGCGCGGCCAGTCAAGATTCTAAGCTTGGCAGGCCCGCGCCAGCCGGATAAGCACGCGACTGATCCCGATCCAATTACACGTCTCTTGGTTCAGCAATAATTTCTGCAGAGGCGTCGTAAGAAAAGCGTTCAAAGTCCGCGCATCGCTAATTTGACTGCCAAGCACTTTGCAATTGATTGCATTCGTGCCTATCCGGTTAGAACACGCAGCCACAGCATATAGTGAGACCGTCTTGTGTATATGCTATGCACTAAGAAGCCGGATTGCTAATAGCGACTGCATGTCGCGACGCCCGTCGGCAATCAGATAGATGAACACCTGTCTTTCCACTACGCGGTAGATCACGCGATACGGCGCAAATACAACTTGGCGGTACTCCTTAATGCCGAGGCTGGACAGTTCCTTCGGGTAGCCACCGCGCTCCGGGAACTTTGACAGGCTTTCGACAGCCGCCGTCAATGCATCCAGCACATTGTTTGCGGTTGCGGTGCCGTTGTTTTTAACAATGTGGTCGTAGATGGATTCAAGATCCTGCTCCGCGCCAGCGCTGAGCAGAACTGCAAACTTGGCAGCCATCAGGCAACGGCTCTCTTGGCGCGCAGGCGGGCTACGACATCGGCGACAGGCTTGACCTTGCCGGCGGCTATATCCTGGTTACCCAGCGCGAGAATTTTCAGCAACGCCAAGGTTTCCTGCGTCTCTTCGAAGGAAGCCACGTCTTGCAGGACAGCCTTGGCTTCGCCGTTCTGAGTGATGACCAATGGCTCGCGTTGTTTAGTGAGGCGAGACAGGACATCGGCGGCGTTGGCCTTGAGATAGCTGATTGGCTTGACCTGAGAAGAATAGCGCATGGATTTACCCCGCTTGAGTGAAGACCGAATTTAGTCTTTTTTCGGTCTGATGGCAACTCGTCCAGGTTCACGCGGTCGTCTCACCGCAATTGCGACTGCTTGCGTTAACCGGATAGGCACGATTGCATTTTGAAGTTTGTCCGGCTACCTCGGAACCTAGATGTCCTGACTCGCGCTGCACAGTTTCTGGACCGTTTGCAATCAATTGCAGGCCGAAAGACGCCTGCGTGATGCGTTCTGAGAATTTTCCGAGCATCTGGTTGCGCTCTGAGCCCAGTCAGCAGGAGACGGCCGTGCCCTCGTACGAATGACCCTTAGGCTTCGTGAGGGCCGGAACTTTCCGACTCGTATCGAGGAGACGGGGTCATGCGTCATTCACGCAAGCTGGGTGCAGCCCAGCAGCAATCGTTCACGGCGCTTCACAGCCGACCCGCCGGGATCCAGACGCTTCTTCAGGGTTTGGTGCGCCCGGTGATCCGTCGGCGTAGCAAGCGCTCGAAGCGCTATGCGTGGTACGCGCGCTCCATCGTCGATGGCAAGACAGTCGAACGCTTCGTGGCCGACGAGAACGACCTGTCGCGCGAACAGGTGGCCGCGATGCGGGCGGTCGCCGGAACCGCCCGCCGCCGCGCGACGGCCGTTAGCCGACTGGTCAAGGCCGGGTTCGCGGCCCCGCCGGCGCGCATCGCCGCGATGCTCGAGGCACTGGCACCGGCACTTGGCGGACTCGTGCTGGTCGATGACTGGGCGCCGATGCTCTACGAAGGCCTGACCGGGTATGCCGGCTATGCTTTCGAAGAGCCACTGGTGCATCCGCCGTTGTCCTTCGTGCTCGGTGCCGGACAGAGCGTCGACGAGATCGTCGACCTGCTGGAGCTGAGCGGCGGGGACTGGTTCGCCACCCCGCAGGATCTGCGCGGGGTCACGAGGATCACCGGCCCGCTCGCTACGATTATCTTGTACGACCGAAAGATCGGCGCACCTGCAGAATGGATCGGGGCATTCGCGGGGACCGGCGTAGTGCTGACAGGGAACGGACTAAACGTAAAGGTCGTGTCGCCGCTCGATCAGGTGTTCTGGGATGCGTGGCGCGCCTCGAAGAATGGTGCGGATGCGGACATGCGTCGCGCCCGGGCGGCGTCGCTGGCGCCGTGGGCGGCGGAGGTCGATGTGCGCCGCCAGGCGGCCCTGCAATTCTGGATGGACTACGTTCCCGGCATCGTGCGAACGGCGATCCGTTCGTTCGCTGCCCCGACGCAGCTCGCCCTTGTACCGCTGGTTCTGCCGTCTGCGTCGCTGCCCGAACGACGGGCTGATCCCGAGCAAGCGCCGGACGGCGCAGCGCCGACAGAATCCGTAGCTGCCGCTCCGGTGCCGGAAACGTGGCGCGAACTCCGCGTAGAATGGCGCAAGATCGACCATGCGGCGTTCACCGCGTTCAAGCTCGACATCGAGAACGGACGCGACCGCATCAATCTTAGCCGTGCCCAGTTCCGTGCAGCACTCGCTACGGCCAAGGTCGCAACGCCGCTTGATCCCGCCCAGATCGCATACATCGAACGCGAGATCGCCGAGCTGGAGCTTCAGGAACGCCACTGCGCGCTCGCGCTGTCGCGCAAGTGCGCGCAGATCGATGCAGCTGCCCGTGCGGCAACGCTAAAGGCAAACGCGCGTGCCGCCAAAAAGCAGAAGCCCCTCGCGCGTCGCAAACCGGAAGAGGTGATCCTGTTCTAGGCGGGCAGGCGCCGTAAATCTCGTCGTGGGGTGCGCATTTTACTTGTCCCCGGCGCTCAATCAGTCACGCTCTTCTCGTCAACCTACTGTTCATAAACATTTAATTGCACTCACAAGGAGATGCACGATGCCCCCCGTCTGCCCGCCGTTCGACCCCCTAAAGCCGCCGACCCTGTCGCCCCGCCACGCGGCCCTGTTCGCCGCAGATCCGCTGCTCAGTCGCCGCAGTTTTGCGCTCGCCTGCCAGAAGGGCGATACGGCGCTGGCCGGGACGGCCGCCTGGTCCCTCGCCCTGGAGGGGCACCTGGCGATCCGCGACCCGATCCTCTACTACGCCATCGAATCGATCGGCTCGGCCGAGCCCAGGCTGGTCGAGCTGATGCGCGGGGTGTGGGGGGCCTTGCGTCCCGCTTCTCCGTGGGACCCGGGTGCCGAGTGGCCGACCATCGCCAAGACGATCGGCACGCTGGCGAATGCCCCGACGGGGATGGCGGCGATGGATCTGCTGATCCACTGCGTGTCGCCCGCCGAGCCCGGTTCGCCGTTCCAGGCGATGCGTCAGGTCCGCCGTTCGGTGCGCAAGCGCGCATTGCTGGACCATGAGCTTCCGCTGGTCCAGCGCCTGGCGGCCGCGTTGGCGCTGGCGGATACGGGCGATCCCGTCTGGTCGCCCGAACCGCCGCTGGCGAGCGGCTCGACCTTCGAACTGATGACCGTTCTGGCCCGGATGGGCGTGCCGGAGTGCCTGCTCGGAAGCGTGCACTTCGCGGCCCTCGATCATCTGAGTGCGCCGGGTCTGGCGCATGCGCTGGTGAGCACGGTCGGCGACGCGAGCGGTCCGCTCCCCCTCGCCCCTGAATCCGCAGCGGTGGCCGCGATCGAGGCCGGCTGGAAGGATGGCGGACCGTGGGGGCCGGCGGACCTGCCGGACGTGCTCGGGTTGCCGCTGGCGGCGTTCGGGCTGCCTTGTTCGTTCGCGCCACTTGCGATGGAGGCGGTGCTGATCGAGGACGTCCCGGTGGTGATGAAGCTTCAGGCGCAGTCGGGGGCCGAGCCGGTGGCGATCTTCGATACGGTGCTCAAGCGTGCGGACCGCCGCCTGCTGGAGCGCGATCGGCCGGTCGCAGCGCTCCACCATGCGGCTGCCCTGGGGGATCTCGGGGCGTTTGCCGATATCGGGGTGGGGCCGGACGCGATCGCACCCACGATCAAGCTGGTGCGTCCGCTCCTGCCGAAGCTGGCGGCCGAGTTTGCCAAGCGTCTGGCGGTGCTCCCATGAGCGGCCCGGAGACAGAGGCCAGGGCAGTCGACGTGGCCCCGGCGGCGTTCGTGGGGGAGATTGTACTACCGGTGGCGATCAGCTGTTTGTACGTGCGCCATGCCCGCCGCGGGTTCATCACGTACCGCTACACGCCACGCTGGCCCACCTACCACATCGCCAGCGGGGCGCTGCATTGCGATCCGCCGGTCCTCGACTATGCGTTCGGGCTGGTCCTGCCGGCCCGTCAGGCCCGCTTCATGGGCCTCGGCAAGGGACCGGCTCGTATCGAGATGCCCGGGCTGCTTGACGTGATGCGTACCCAGCCGGCTATGCGTGCGGCGGTCGAGTGCGCCATCGATATCGACGTTCGCCGTCGTGACGCTGCCGTCCGTCGTGCGCATGGGTTCACCGGGCCCATGCCCGACGACTGGCTTTGACCCGCCGAAGGATCATCCCATGAACGAAGAGCACTACATGTTCCATGCCCAGCCGGGCGCCGTGTTCCGCATCGGGTGGCACTGGCTCGAGGTGATCAAGCCGATTGGCCTTCTGAATCTAAGGATATATACCAGCTTCGAGCGCTTCCACGATCTCGACGTTTCCGTCGCTGCCAACCTGTTCCCGTACATCTGGGTCGGGCTCGAGTTCGGGCTCCATCCAGTTAGGCAGGCGATCACGCTCTGCGTGCCACACGGCACGTCGGTGCTCGCGCGCAGCCTCGAAATGGACGCGTATCAAAAGTGACGGGCGCTTGGATTGGGCGGCTTCGACATAGACGGCACGACTAGGTCGGGCCGAGGGTTACAGCGGACTGCTGATCACGTTGGCGAGCGGTGCGCCACTATCAACCGGACGGTCGGCCCGCGCGATCGCCACGCCCCCCAGAATCAGAACCACCGCCAGCGCGAGCGCCTGAAGGCGGCTCATCGAGCGGGGACGCGGGCTGCGGATCGGGGCGAGATCGGTCATGGCGTTCTCTCGAGGGCGCGTATCGATTCCCTATTCCACAAAGGAACGCAAGGGCCGTGCCGCTTATTCCTTGAACCGGGCGCCGGCTTCGCCCATTTTGCGCCACCCATGGCGAAACCCCGGAAAATCGAGCGTCCACAAGCCGTGGCATCGGCCCGTGCCGTTGCCCGCGACCTGTTGGATCAGGTGCTCCAGAAATACCGCACGCTGGACGAAGCCGCCGGGCTGGTCCGCGGGTTCACCGATCTTGCGCCCCGCGACCGCGCCTTCGCCCGGCTGCTGGCCGCCAGCGTGCTGCGTCGGCGCGG
>JBIKWI010000037.1:0-22721 GCA_044356395.1 Tagaea sp.
CATTCTCGACGAGGCGGTATCGGCCCTCGACAAGTCCGTCGAAGCGCAGGTCCTGAACCTGCTGCAGGACCTGAAGACGGAGTTCAATCTCACCTACGTCTTCATCAGCCATGACCTGAACGTCGTGCGCTACATGTCGGACCGAGTTCTCGTCATGTATCTCGGCCGGATCGTCGAGATCGGTCCCGTCGGTCCGATATACGATTCTCCCCGGCACCCCTATACGAAGGCACTCCTGTCGGCGATGCCGTCGATGGATCCCGACCGGCGCACGCAGGAAGCGCCGATCGCGGGCGATCCGCCGAACCCGATCAACCCGCCGCCGGGCTGCCGTTTCCATACGCGATGCCCGTTCGCCGAAGACGTCTGCCGGCTGAAGGTTCCCGAACTCGCCCCGGCGCGCGATGTCGAAGCCCATCTTGTGGCCTGCCACATGAGCGACGGCGTCTCGGGCCATTCGCGCGCGGGGAAGGGCCCATGACGCCGCTGGTCAGCGTCGAGCAGCTTGGCGTGCTCTTCCGGTCGGCCGACCGCACCGTCCACGCCGTCAATGGCGTCGATCTGACGCTGCAGGCGGGCGAGGTGCTTGGCCTGCTCGGCGAATCCGGGTCGGGAAAGTCGGTGACGTTGAAAGCGCTCCTGCGTCTGCTTCCCGAGCGGCGCACGACGCTGACGGGCAAGGTTACGGTTGCCGGCCGCGACGTCCTTTCCCTCGACGAACGGGCTTTGCGCCGGTACCGGGGCTCCGTCGTGTCGATGATCTTCCAGGAGCCGATGCTGGCCTTCGACCCCGTCTTCACCATCGGCGACCAGATCGCCGAGGCCGTGATGCGGCACGAGAATGTCGGGCGCGAGGCGGGCCGGGCGCGCGCCCTCGAGATGCTCGACCGCGTGCGCATCCCGTCGCCAAAGCGACGACTCGACGCCTATCCGCACGAGATGTCGGGCGGCATGCGCCAGCGCGCGATGATCGCCCTTGCGCTTGCCTGCAAGCCGCAGCTCCTGCTCGCCGACGAGCCGACGACCGCTCTGGACGCCACCGTGCAGATCCAGATCCTGCTGCTGCTGCGCGAACTCCAGAAGGAACTCGGCATGGGCGTGATCTTCGTCACGCACGATATCGGGGTCGCGGTCGAGGTGTCCGACCGGATGGCGGTCATGTACGCCGGCCGGATCGTCGAGCGCGGCTCCGCGAGCGACCTGATCGGCCGGACGGCACATCCCTATCCGCGCGGTCTGCTGGCATCCACGGTACACGGCGCGATGCGCGGCGCGAGGTTGGACGCCATCCCCGGCGCACCCCCGAACCTCGCCTCGCCGCCGGTCGGCTGCGCCTTCGCGCCGCGCTGCCAGCATGCCGAGGCCGCCTGCAGCGCCGGCCGGCCGCCGACGGTCTCCATCGGACCCGGACATGAGGCGGAGTGTCGCAGGGTCGGATCGATCGGCTGATCGCAGCCTTCCGGCAGGGGTTGATTTGCCCCGAATCTCGGCCTAGCTTTCCGCCGGTCGATCCACACCCTGAAAGTCCAGCTAGGGAGTTCCTGCGCCGTGAACAACCGTTCCATTCTCGCCTCGGCGGTCCTCGCATTCGCGTTCGCGGCGTCGTTGCCGGCGAGCGCCCAAGACGCTGCGGCAGGCGAAGGCGTTTTCAAGCGCGTCTGCGCCACGTGCCACAACGCGACCGTGGAGGGCCCGCGCAAGCTCGGCCCCACGATGCACGGCGTCGTCGGGCGCAAGGTGGCCTCGGTCGAAGGCTTCCGCTATTCGACCGCCAAGCGCGATGCCGATCTGGTCTGGACGCCGGACAAGCTGAACCCCTACCTGCTCAATCCGCGCGAATTCATGCCGGGCACGACGATGGCCTATGCCGGCCTCAAGAACGATACCGATCGCGCGAACGTCATCGCCTATCTGCAGACGCTGAAGTAAGCGGCGAAGCAGGCGGCCGTCACGCGGCGCGTACGGCTTCGAGGAACGCACGGACGCGCTTGCCGAGCGCATCGGCATGGGCGGCGACCTGGGTGGACGCGTCGAGGACGCCGCCGGAGGCCATCCCGGTCTCTTCCGAGGCGTTGCGTACGCCGGCGATCGCCCGGTTCGTCTCCTCGACGCCGGCGGCCGCCTGCTCGACATTGCGCCCGATTTCCTGGGTGGCGGCCGTCTGTTCCTCGATGGCCGAGGCGACGCCGGAGGTCATCTCGGAAATCCCGCGGATGGCGCCTCCGATTTCCGACATCGCGCCGACCACGTCCGACGTGCGGCTCTGGATGGTCGAGACCTGGGCGCCGATCTCCTCGGTCGCCTTCGCCGTCTGGGCGGCGAGCGCCTTGACCTCGTTCGCGACGATGGCGAATCCGCGCCCGGCATCGCCGGCGCGCGCGGCCTCGATCGTGGCGTTCAGCGCCAGCAGGTTGGTCTGCGAGGCGATCGAGTTGATCAGCTTCACCACGTCGCCGATGCGCTTGGCCACATCGTCGAGTTCGCGCACGCGCGCCTCGCTCTCGGCGGCCAGCGTCGTCGTGCGTCCGGCGCTTTCGCTCGATGTCGCGACCTGACGGGAAATCTCGCGGATGGAGGCGGCAAGTTCCTCGGCCGCCGAAGCGACAGTCTGGACGTTCGTCGATGCCTCGTTCGCCCCGGCTGCCGCGTTGACCGACATCTCGCGGGCGGCGGTCGAGATCTTCTCGAGGCTACGGGCGGTCGCTTCGAGTTCACCCGCCGCGCGGGCGGTCGCCTCGAGCGTATCCCCGACACCCTCGTTGAACTCGTCCGTAAGGGCGGAGATCCGCCGCGCACGCTCGATCTGCGCCTGCTGGGCGGCCGCGGACTCCGCTTCAAGGCGGCGCTGGGCGACGAGATTGTCCCGGAATATCAGGAGACTGCGACCCATGTCGGCGATCTCGTTGCGGCCTTGCGTATCGACCGCGATTTCCGTTTCGCCCTTGCCCAGACGCTCCATCTCCCGCGTGAGGTTCGCGATCGGCACCGAAATCGAGCGGCCGATCAGGAGGCCGGCCGCGATGACGGTGCAAAGCGTGATCGCGATCGCCAGCCAGAGGAGATTGGCGACGGTCCGGATCTGCGCGTCGATCGCTTCGCTGGCGGCGGCCGCGGCACTTGCCTCGGCTTCCCGGATCTTGGCGACGATCGGATCGAGAGTGGCGGCGCTTCCGTCGAGCTCCGCGATCTTCGCGTTGCGTGCGCCGATCGACACGACCAGCGCGTCGAATGCTTCCCCATAGGCGCTTGCCAGGGCGATCAGCTCCTTTCGCCGGTCTTCGGGAAGGCCGGACCCGGCAAGCAGTTCCTTGAGGTGCCCCATCTCGCGTGCATGAAGATCGGCGCTGGCCTTCGCTTCGCGGAGCTGGAAGTCCTTCTCGTGACGGCGAAGCTGCAGGACGGAAACGACGATCTTGTCGAGGCCCAGCTGGTTCAAGGCGCCTTCGGCATCGCGGATCGTCCGCCGCATGGCACCCTGCTGTCCTTCGTTCTCGCTGACCCCTATCCGCCGCATCAGGGCGACGAGTTCGTCGAGGTGGCGGCCATAACGGTCGATCAGGCCGCCGATCTCGGCGAAGTCGCCGGCGAAGGCCGTATCGGACACGGCGGCGAGGGACTGGACGGCGGCCCGCGCCTGCCGGTTGGCCTCGATCGCGCGCCGGCCGATGGACAGATCGCGACGGATGATCATGTCGCGCTGGAAGCGCCGGGCTTCGGCGAGGGATTCGTCGAGCATCTGGAATTCCGCGAGCCGGTGCGTGCTGGCGGCGCGTGCGGTTGCGGCCGCCTCGTTGACCCGGGTTTGGTACTCGATCGCAAAGCCGATCGCGGCGAAGCCGAGTGCGGAGATCGCGGCAAGCAGCATGAGCTTCGACTTGATCGACAGGCCGGAAATGTTCAGTTGCATGGCGCGATCTCCGACAAAATTATGCCTGACGGTAGCGCCCGATTTTCGGATGCGTCAAACGCAAGTTTTGTTTGTATTCAAAAATGTAATACAATTAACTTCGTCTTCGTCGAAAAACAGCGATGAATTTCAAGCGGCTGGCAGCGAGAGAAAATACGTAAAGACTACAAATAAAATTTACGTCTTCGCGGACGGGCTGACGGCATGATGCGGAACGTCGATCAGCCGGCGCGTCCCGGCGGCAAGATCGTAGATGTGGAACGAATTCATGTTGCGCCCGTAAAGATGCAGGCTGACGCAGGCTTCGGCGGCAGAATCGACGCCCGTCACGTGGATGTGGTCCGGGTTGGGCACGAAGCTGGTCACGGCACCGGGGTTGAGAAGCACGACGCCGCCGCGCCGCAGGACGATGCCGTCATCGTTGCAGATCTCGCCGGTCGGACACATGTACGCGCGCTCCTCGAGCGCGCCGCGCACGACGCCGACGACACCCCAGCTTCCGTGATCGTGCACCGGCGTCCACTGGCCCGGCAGCCAGACGATGGCGAACAGCGAAAGGGTTTCGTTCGGACAGAAATAGATGGCGTTGCGGCGATAGTGGTCCGGATCGGACACGAGATGCGCCGGCTCCAGGAAATCCTCGGCGTGCCGGGTCAGCTTCTGCATCAGCGGCGCAATGGCATCGACGCGCGCCGCCACGTCGGCTTCGCGCGCGACGATCGCTTCGCAACGGCCGATGAACTCGGAAAGTACGGGATTGATCGCCACGAACGCCTGCCCAACATGTGCCTTGCGGAGACGGGATGGCCCCGTTCACCGGAGACGCGAGGATAGCCGTTCCGCCCTATTTGCGGAAGGAGGCGATCCGGATGCCGGCCGCGTCGAGTCGGCGGCGGACCGCGCGGGCCATCGCGACCGCACCGGGCGAGTCGCCGTGAATGCAGACGGTGTCGATGGTCAGGGAAAGCCGCTTTCCGCCGACGCCGACGATCGCGCGTTCCTCGACCATCTGCTGGACGCGCGCCGCCACTGCCTCCGCATCGTGGAGGACGGCGCCCGGCTTCCTGCGGGAGACGAGGGTGCCATCGTCCTCGTACGCCCGGTCGGCATAGATCTCGCGGGCGAGCGGCAGGTTCGCGGCCTCGCCGGCACGCTCCAGTTCGGTCAGCGGAATGACGACGAAGACCAGCGACGGATCGACCGCGCGGATCGCGCGGGCGAGCGACGTGGCCATCGCCGCATCGACCATCGCCATGTTCGAAAGCGCGCCGTGGGCCTTGACGTGCGTGACGCGGTGGCCGGCCATCGTCGCGACGGCCTGGAGGGCGCCGATCTGGTAGGCGACGAGCGCTTCGATCTCGCGCGCCGACATTCCCGCGATCTGGCGGCGGCCGAAGCCCTGCAGGTCGTGGAAGCCCGGATGCGCGCCGATCGCCACGCCGCGCGCCTTCGCGCTTTCGACCGTCTTGAGCATTGTATCGGGGTCGCCCGCATGGAAACCGCAGGCGACGTTGGCCGAGGTGACGACATCGAGCATCGCCCCGTCGTCGCCCATGTTCCAGGCGCCGAAGCTTTCGCCAAGATCGCTGTTGAGGTCGACTTCGATCATCGTGGCTTCCTCATGAATGGGACCAGGTGTCGGTGTCCAGCGCGTTGACCGCCCCGCCGGCGAGATTCGCCGCCAGAAGGGCTTCGCTCGTCGGCAGGGGGCCCGTGACGGGTACCACCCGTGCCGCAAGCCCGTCGAGCGCCGTCCGCCAGGCGATCGCGAGCTGTCGGGCCTGGTCGACGTCGACCGCCGCGAAACGCAGCGGCCGGCCGGGCGGCGTCTGGGCGAAGCGGCCAAGGTCGGCCGTGACGATCCCGGCGATCTTCGGATAGCCGCCGGTGGTGCCGCGATCGGCCAGCAGGACCAGCGGACTGCCGGCACCGGGAATCTGGATCTGGCCGTTGGCGATCCCGTCCGAGACGATGTTGTGGCCGCGTGTCGCGGCGATCGGCGGGCCGTCGAGCCGATAGCCCATGCGGTCGGAGGCGGGCGCCACCCGCCATTCGGCGGCGAAGAAGGTCGCGATCGCGGCGGGGTCGAAATAGTCGTCCTGAGGGCCGAGCACCACCCGGATCGGGCCGGCATCGAAGGGTACGATCGCCAGCCGGCGCTCGCCCGTCGTGCGTTCGCCCGGCACGACTTCAAGACGGTCGCCGGCGGCAAGCGGGCGCGCGATCGGGCTGCCGAGCCCGGCGCGCGCGTGGACCGACATGCTGTCGAAGACGGGCTTGCCCGCAATTCCGCCTTCGACGGCAAGGTAGGTGAACGTGCCGCCGCGCGCGGCGCGCAGGACGAGCGTCTCGTCTTCCTGCAGCAACAGGCTCTGCGCCAGTGCGACCGCCCGCCCGTCGACCGTCGCCGCCCGCTCGGCACCGTAGAGGGCGAGGCGTACCGCACCGCCGCGCGCCGTGAAGCGGGCGGCGAACGGTCCGATCTCGATCGCCGCGGCGTCCGCCGCACGGCCGACCAGCACGTTGGCGGCGGCCAGCGCAAAGCGGTCCATGGCGCCGGCCGACGAAAGCCCGTATCGCAACGCGCCGAACCGTCCGGCATCCTGGACCGAAGTGGCCGGGCCGGCCTCGTCGACGGACAGGGCCGTCATGCCGCTACCAGTTCGCCGACCGGCTCGCCACGCTCGGCCGCCCGCTCGAGCGCCGGCCAGTCGCGCGCCGGAACCTCGTGGAAGCTGACCTGGTCGCCGGTGCCCATCAGGAACATCGGATCTCGGCCCGGATGGAAGTTGCGCATCGGCGTGCGGCCGAGGACGTGCCAGCCGCTCGGCGCCGCCTGGCACTGGACGCAGGCCTGCACGCCGCCGATCATGATGGCGCCGGCCGGCGTGATGGCGCGCGGCGAATCGCGCCGTGGCGTGGCGATCGCGGGATCGAGCCCGCCCAGATAGGCGAAGCCCGGCGTGAAGCCGATCATGTAGATGCGGTAGTCGCCGGCCACGTGGCGGGCGATCAGTTCGCGCGTCGTGATGGCGTGCCGGCGGGCCACGGCGTCGAGATCCATGCCCGCCTCGCCGCCATAGACGACCGGCACCCGCCAGCGCCGGCCGTTCGCCGGCTGCGGCTTCGCCTCGGCGGCGATCGCGCGCAGGCCGGCGGCAAGTTCTCCGAAGCCGACCGCCACCGGGTCGTACCGGACGAACAGCGAGCGGTAGGTCGGGATCGTCTCGACCACGCCCGGCACGGCTGCATGTGCCACCGCGGCGTCGAAGCCCAGCACGCGCGCGTTGATCGCCGAATCGACCGTATCGCCGAACTCGACCGTCAGGGCGGCGTCGCCGCAGGGCAGGATGCGGAATTTCTCCGGCAGGCGCATGACAGGTCCCCAGAAGAACATTTCGCCGCCGCGCGGTCTACTGCTCGACGGCCGGGCATCGATGCGCCAAAGTGGCTGGGCATGTCTTCGCCGCTCGCGATCGCCCCCGACCGTTTCATCGCCTTTCCGTGGAAGAACGGACAGGGCGTGACGATGGACATCGCCGCCGCCCATCGCGAAGGCGGCCGGCCGGGCGACTGGGAGACCGTCCTCTGGCGCTTCGGGCGCACCGGGATCGGCAAGCCGGGGCCGTTCTCCGACATGGCGGGTTTCGAGCGCCTGCAGGTCGTGGTCGAGGGGCGCGGCCTTCGTCTGCGCGCGGCCGACGGTAGCGAGATCGACGTCCGCACGCCCTTCGTTCCGGTGCGCTTCGACGGGGCCACGAAGATCGATTCCGTCCTCGACGAGGGGCCGGTCGAAGTCGTCAACCTGATCGTCCGTCGCGATTTCGCCGCCGGCGGGCTTCTCGTCGCACCGGCCGGGACCGCGACAATCCTGGTGCCGGGCGCCCATGTCGTCTATGCGCCCGAAGGCGAGTTGTCGCTGGTCCTGGACGAGACGGCCCACACGGTTCCCGCCGGCCATGCGCTGCGGTTCGAGGGCAGTGCCGCGTTCCGCATCTCCGCCGGTCGTGCCGTGATCGCGACCATCGCGCCGAAATAAGCGTCAGCGCGGACCCTCGGGTGCCGCGCGATGGTGCTGCGTCTCGCGTTCGAACGCGGCCCCCAGCGCGAACAGCGTGGCCTCGTCGAACGGCCGGCCGCCGAGCTGCAATCCCGTCGGCAATCCCTGCGAGTCGAACCCGGCGGGGACCGAGAGGGCCGGCAGCCCCATCGCGTTGAACGGCCGCGACAGGCGGGTGAGCTTGCCCAAGGTTGCCGGCATCGAGTCGCTGTCGGCCACGTCGGTCGCCGCGATCGTCGGGACCGGGACGGCGCAGACAGGGGCGAGCACCGCATCGCACCTGTCGAACACGTCGGCAAGGAAACGGGACAGCGTCGCCGCCCGGATGCGCTGCGCGTCGAGATAGGCGACGGCAGGCACGGTCAGGCCCGGCAGCAGGCGCGCGCGGACCTGCGGCGAATATTCGTCGATTCGCGTCTCGAGCCAGGGCCGGTGCGCCGATGCGGCCTCGGCGACCGTCACGAGGGCCCCGGCCGCGTTGACGGCCTCGAGATCGGGGATCTTGACGCGCGTGACCGAAACGCCGAGGCGCGTGAACACGGCGACCGCATCGTCGAGCATCTTCGCGATGTCGGGATGGAGGTCCTCGTCGAAATAGCCGGTCGCGAGCCCCAGCCGCATGCCCTTGACCGGGCGGGCGCACGCCGCCTCGTAATCCGGCACGGGGTCGCCGGCCGCCGTCGAGTCCTCGCTGTCGGGCCCGGCGATGGCGCCGAAAAGGCGGGCGCAATCGACGACCGTGCGGGCGAGCGGCCCGACCGTGTCCATGGTCCAGGACAGCGTCATCGCGCCATGCCGGCTGACGCGGCCCCAGGTCGGCTTGATGCCGGCAAGGCCGTTGCAGAAGGCCGGCATGCGGATCGATCCGCCGGTGTCCGAGCCCAGCGCCCCGAACACGAGCCGTGCCGCGACCGAAGCACCGGAGCCCGAAGACGAGCCGCCGGTGATGTGCGCCGTGTTCCACGGGTTGCGGGCATGGCCGCAATGGTAGTTGTGCCCCGTCGGTCCGAAGGCGAACTCGGCCATGTTTAGGGTGCCGAGATCGATCGCACCGGCTGCGTCGAGACGCGCGAGCGCCGTGGCCGTGACGGAGGGTTTCCAGTCGCGCCGGATCTTCGAGCCGCAGGTCGCGGCCCGTCCGGCGCGATAATACATGTCCTTGTGGGCGAGGGGGACGCCATGGAGCTTGCCCGATGCGGGCTTCGCGTCGGCCGCTCGTGCTGCGGCAAGGGCCGTTTCCGCATCGAGCGCGATGAAAGCGTTGAGCGCCGGCTGCCAGGCTTTCGCGCGCGCGATGCAGGCCGTCGCGATCTCGACCGACGAGATCTTGCGTGCGGCGATCGC
The DNA here is from genome assembly GCA_044356395.1 of Tagaea sp. Classification (GTDB taxonomy): domain Bacteria; phylum Pseudomonadota; class Alphaproteobacteria; order CACIAM-22H2; family CACIAM-22H2; genus Tagaea. Next base: position 9,312 of record JBIKWI010000037.1, read on the forward strand.
GTCGGCGATCTCGACCAGGGTGGCTTGGGTGGGATCGGCGGGCAGGGCGCTCATGCGCGCTTGCCTTGCGAAAGGCCGCGCACGAGGTGCGAGGGCTCGCTGTCGAAGGGAAGATGGGTGCGCGCGACGACCGCGATCTGCGGCCCTGCGAGCGTCACCATGCGCGCCCTGTCGGCGGGTGTGGTCGCGACGTCGAGCAGTTCGGCGTTGGCGGCGGCGGTCTTGTCGTCGAGCGGGCGCATCCGGTCCTCCCTGGAGAGGCGGACCGGAATGTCGCTTCAGAAGACCCGGATGCCGCCGCCGGACAGTTTGGTCCGGCGGCGGATCGGGCTCAAGGAGTTTGGTTCAGGCCGCGCGACGGACCGGGGCTTCGCCCGGCATTTCCAGACGCGGGATCTGCTTGCGGATCAGGCGCTCGATGTCGCGAAGGAAGCTGCGTTCCGACGGGTCGCACAGCGAGATCGCCGTGCCGTCGGCACCGGCACGCGCCGTGCGGCCGATACGATGGACGTAGCTTTCCGCGACGTTCGGCAGGTCGTAGTTGATGACATGGCCGACGGCATCCACGTCGATGCCGCGCGCCGCGATGTCGGTCGCCACCAGGACGCGGCAGTTGCCGTTCTTGAAGGCACCCAGAGCGCGCTCGCGCTGGCCCTGGCTCTTGTTGCCGTGGATCGCCTGCGCGGGGATGCCCGCGCGCTCGAGATGCTCGACGACGCGGTCGGCGCCGCGCTTGGTGCGCGCGAAGACGAGCGTTCGGGTCGTCGCGACCTTCTTGAGAAGGTCGACGAGGACCTGACGCTTCTTGGCCGCATCGCAGAACACGACCTTCTGTTCCACGCGCGTGGCCGTCGTGGCGACGGGCGTGACCGCGACGCGCACGGGGTTGCGCAGCAGTTCGTCGGCGAGATTGCCGATTTCCTTGGGCATCGTGGCGGAGAAGAACAGGTTCTGGCGATCCTTGGGCAGCAGCGGGATGAGCTTGCGGATGTCGCGCATGAAGCCGAGATCGAGCATCTGGTCGGCCTCGTCGAGGACGAAGATCTCGGTCTTGTCGAGGCGCAGCGTGCCCTGGCTCAGATGGTCGAGCAGGCGGCCCGGCGTGGCGACGACGATGTCGACGCCGCTCTGGAGCTGGCGGGCCTGGGGCCCGAACGAGACGCCGCCGTAGACGACGGCGCCGCGGATCGGCAGTTCGCGCCCGTAGGCGCGGAAGCTGTCGGCGATCTGGCCGGCGAGTTCGCGCGTCGGCGACAGGACGAGCACGCGGCACAGGCCGCGGCCCGGACGCTGCTGGTTGGCCATCAGACGGTGGAGGATCGGCAGCGCGAACGCGGCCGTCTTGCCCGTACCGGTCTGCGCGATGCCGAGGAGGTCCTTGCCCGCCATCACCTGCGGGATCGCCTGCAGCTGGATCGGGGTGGGGGTCGTGTAACCCTCGGCGAGGACCGCCTTGAGGATCGGGCCCGAAAGGCCGAGCGTGTCGAAGGTGGGGCCGGCGGGCATGTGGATCGGGGTCGGGGTCTGGATCTGGATCGCGGTGTTGTCGTTCTGGATGACTTCAGTCACTGAGTTCTCTTTTCGTCGAATATAGACAGTCGCGCGGCGGTCGCCCTCGCAAGGGTCGATGCCGTGTGCCACGGGGCTATCCGGTTCTGGGACCGCCCGTGCGTGTCCGGGCGAGGTGTCTTTTGGAGCTTCCGGCGGGTCGCGATCAAATCATCGATCGCGCTCACGCGAGCCAGAAACCAAAGGCCGCACGAAGCGGCGCGGAACGGGTTATGCTTTGTGCGGTGCAAAAAGTCAAGCGGTGCCGGTATTTGGCTCCGCATGGCTGCCGCCCGCTGCACGCAGGCTGGCGGATGTCGTCGGCAAAAGGGTTTGCTAGGCTGGCGGGCGATGCCTCTGGATATCGACCCGCGCGCCGCCGATTTCATCGCCGATCCCTATCCGGCGCTCGCGGCGATTCGCAGCGTCCAGCCGGTCTTCCGGTCCGCAGCGCTCGGCGGCTGGGTCGTCACGCGCCATGCCGACTGCAAGGCCCTGCTCAAGGATCCGCGTCTGTCGGCAGATCGCATGGGTCCTTTCTTCGACCACATGCCGCCGGACCGCCGCGCGCGCGTCGAGCACCTCGAGGCGACGGTCACGCGCTGGGCGGTCTTCCTCGATCCGCCTGACCACACGCGTCTGCGCGGCCTGATGAACAAGGCATTCAGCCCGCGCGCGATCGAAGGACTTGGCCCTCTCGTGGCACGCCGGGTCGAAGCGCTGATCGACGCGTTTGCCGGGCGCGAGCGGATCGACTTCATCCGCGACTTCGCCTATCCGCTTCCCGCGACCGTCATCGCCGACCTGCTCGGCGTGCCGCTCGAGGACGTGGACCTGCTCAAACGCTGGTCGGACGATCTGGGCGCGTTCGTGCTGACCGCGCGCGCGACTCCCGACAAGTACGAACGGGCGGAGACGGCCGCGCGCGAGATGGAAGGGTATTTCGGCGATCTCGTCGCCGCACGCCGCGCCCGGCCCGGGGACGATGCCGCCTCGTGGATGATCGGGGCGGCCGACCGCGACGCGCGCATGTCGAGCGAGGAGCTTGTCGCCACCTGCGTGCTGCTGCTGTTCGCCGGGCACGAGACCACGACGCACCTCGTCGGGAACGGCCTGTGGGCGCTGCTGACGCATCCCGAACAGATGGCGCGCTTTCGCGACCGCGCGCACGATCCCGTTTTCGTCGAGGGTGCCGTCGAGGAGATGCTGCGCTGGGACGGCCCCAGCCTTGCCCAGGTGCGCGTGGCGCGCGACAGGCTCGACTGGCAGGGAGCCACGTTCGAGCCGGGCGATCGCATCTTCCTGATGCTGGCCGCCGCCGACCGCGATCCGGCGGTCTTCGCCGAGCCCGACCGGTTCGATCTCGGACGTAACCCCAATCCGCATCTCGCGTTCGGGTTCGGCATCCATTTCTGCGTCGGTGCACCGCTGGCGCGGCTCGAAGCGCGTGTGGCGTTTCCGCGCCTGCTGGCGCGCCTGCCGCACATGACGCTTGCGCCGCAGACGCTGCGCTGGTCGGACAATCTCGTCGTGCGCGGCCTGCATGCGCTCGAACTCGAACTTGGCAATCTCTAGGAACCGGACCCGATGCGCGAGGCCCTGAAAGTCTATCTGCCGATCGTCCTGCTCGTCGTCGCCGGGTTCGCTGTGGCACTCCGGTTCGTCGCACCCCCGCCACCCGACCGGATCGTCTTCGCCGCAGGCGCACCGGGCGGATCGTATCTTGGCTTCGCCGGTGCCTACGCCGAAGTGCTCGCCAAGGACCGGGTCCGGCTCGACATCGTCGAGACGGCCGGCGCGCTCGACAACCTGCACCGCCTGTCCGACCGCTCGAATCCGGTCGAGGTCGCGCTGATCCAGGGCGGAGTCGGTTCGGAAGAAGGGTCGCCGGGGCTCGTGGCGCTGGCCTCGGTCTTCTACGAGCCGGTCTGGCTCGTCCTTCGCACCGACATTGCCGTCGACAGGCTCTACGACCTGCGCGCACGGCGCATCGCGATCGGGCGCGACGGCTCGGGCACGCAGATCCTCGTGCGCCAGGTTCTGCGCGCCAACGGGCTCGACGTCGCGCGGGATGTCGATGCCCGCACGATCGGCACCGACGATTCGTTCGTGGCGTTGCGCGACGGTTCGGTCGATGCCGCGTTCTTCGTGGCGGCCCGCGCGCCGGCCGCCCTCGTCGACCTTCTGGCCGAAGGAAAGCACCGGCTCTACAGCTTCGAGCGCCACGCGGCCTACCGCCACAATTTCCCGTTCCTGTCGTCGATCACGCTGCCGGCCGGCGCCCTCGATCTCGCGCGCGACGTGCCGGGCGACGACACGATCCTGCTGGCGCCCGTGGCGCAGATCGTGGCGCGCGAGGAAATCCATCCCGCACTCGTGCAGTTGCTCGTCAAGGCGGCGAAAGAAGTGCACGGGCCGCGCCAGATCTTCGCGCCCGCCGGCACGTTTCCCACGACGCGCTATGCCGACTTTCCGCTGCACGAGGACTCCGAGCGCCTGATCGAGCGCGGCCCGAACTTCCTCGCACGCTATCTGCCGTTCTGGGGGGCCGTGCTCGTCGAGCGCAGTCTGGTCATGCTGATCCCGTTCGTCACGCTGATGATCCCGCTCGCGCGCATCGCGCCGCCGGCCTACCGCTGGCAGGTCCGGGCGAAGATATTCGCCAAGTACAAGACGCTGCGGCGGATCGAGGCCGAACTTCGCGCGGCGACGACGCCTCTCCAGCGGGCGGCGTTGCTGTCCGAACTGGACGTACTACAGGCGCGTGCCGGCGCCCTGAAAGTCCCATCCGGATATGCCGACATGCTGTTCAATCTGCGGCTCCACATCCGGTTCGTCCGGGAAATCGTCGCGGAGTCCCGATAGATACCCGCGTCAAAACAACGCACTAGATTAAATTCATACCGTCTTGTCGGTGTAAACGGTTCGGTAACTCGGGTAAGGTTAAAACGTTGACTGACGGTGAGCTTGTCCATTCGCTTGGCGAATTTTCGGACGGGGCCGGGACGAGGACGGAGAGAAAAATGGACGATCTGCTGCGCGACTTCCTGACCGAGACGAACGAGAATCTCGGCGTCCTCGACACGGAAATCGTCAAGCTCGAGCAGAACCCGAACGATCCGGGTCTGGTCGGCAGCATCTTCCGGATCATGCACACCATCAAGGGCACATGCGGCTTTCTGGGGCTTCCGCGCCTCGAGAAGGTCGCCCACGCCGGCGAGAACCTCCTCGACAAGATCCGCGACGGCAAGCTCATTCCCAACGAACAGGCCGTCACGCTCATTCTGGAAGCGCTCGACCGGATCAAGAGCCTGCTGTCCGTCCTCGAGCAGACCGAAGCCGAGCCGGAAGGCGACGACGTCGACCTGATCAAGCGCCTCAACGACTACGCGAACGGCACGACGCCTGCCGCGGAAGCGCCGGCTGCCGCCGTGCCGCTCCAGGCCCTTGCCCCCACGCCCGCCGCCGAACCCGAGCCGGACGAGCACGGCTTCGTGCCGGTCCCCGCGCACAGGACCGCCGCGGTTGCCGACGCGCTGGCCGCCCAGAAGGCGCCGGAGCCAGCACCCGCCCCCGTCCCGGCGCCCGTCGCCGCTGCCCCGGCCCCGGTCGCGCCGAAGCCGGTCGCGAAGGCGGAGCCGCGCGGCGAGGTCACCGAATCGGCCGTCGCCGCCTCATCGATCCGCGTCAATGTCGACGTGCTCGAGAACCTGATGACGATGGTTTCCGAGCTCGTGCTGACCCGCAACCAGCTCCTGCAGATCCTGCGTTCGCAGAAGGACAGCGAGTTCTCCGGCCCGCTCCAGCGCCTCAACCACGTCACGTCGGAGCTGCAGGAAGGCGTCATGAAGACGCGCATGCAGCCGATCGGCAACGCGTGGTCGAAGCTGCCCCGCCTGATCCGCGATCTCAGCCACGAACTTGGCAAGAAGATCGACCTGCAGATGCACGGCCAGGACACCGAGCTCGACCGGCAGGTGCTCGAACTCATCAAGGATCCGCTGACCCATCTCGTGCGCAACTGTGCCGACCACGGGCTCGAACGGCCCGAGGAACGCCGCGCGGCCGGCAAGCCGGAAACGGGCCGCGTCAACCTCAATGCCTTCCACGAAGGCGGCCACATCATCATCGAGATCACGGACGACGGCCGCGGTCTCAACATCGACAAGATCAAGCAGAAGGCGATCCAGAACGGCGTGTGCAGCGAGGCGGAAGCCGCGTCGCTCACCGACCAGCAGGTCGCGCAGTTCATCTTCAAGGCCGGCTTCTCCACCGCCGCGGTCGTCACCTCGGTCTCGGGGCGCGGCGTGGGCATGGACGTCGTGCGCACGAACATCGAGAAGATCGGCGGCACGGTCGAGCTCAAGTTCCAACGCGGCAAGGGGACGAGCTTCGTCATCAAGATCCCGCTGACGCTCGCGATCGTCTCGGCCCTCGTGGTCGAGTGCTCGGGCGAACGCTTTGCCATCCCGCAGATCAGCGTGCTCGAACTCGTGCGCGCCACGGCCGGTTCGGAAACGACGATCGAGCGCGTCAACGAATCGCCGTTCCTGCGCCTGCGCAACCGTCTCCTGCCGCTCGTCAGCCTGCACGACATGCTGCGGCTGGGCGAGGATCGCGGCGTCGACGCGTCGGAAAGCTTCATCGTCGTCACCCAGGTCGGCACCTACACGTTCGGCATCATGGTCGACCGCGTGTTCGACACCGAAGAAATCGTCGTCAAGCCGGTCGCCCCGATCCTGCGCGACATCTCGATGTTCTCGGGCAACACGATCCTGGGCGACGGATCGGTCATCATGATCCTCGATCCCAACGGGATCGCCGCCGCCTCGGGCGAATCGGCTTCGATGGGCGAGCAGGTCGCCGCGGCCCAGTCCGACGAACGCGCGAAGACCGAGGGGCAGCGTATCGCCCTGCTGGTCTTCCGTGCCGGCGGCCAGGCACCCAAGGCCGTGCCGCTGTCGCTCATCGCGCGCCTCGAGGAGACCGATGCGACGACGATCGAGTTCTCGGACGGCAAGCCCGTCCTGCAGTATCGCGGCAAGCTGATGCCGCTGGTGACGATCGATCCGTCCTACGCGATCCGCAGCGAGGGCCGGCAGTCCATCCTTGTCTTCGCCGACCGCAACCGGAACATGGGCCTGCTGGTCGACGAGATCGTCGATATCGTCGAGGAGCGCCTCGAGGTCGAGATGAACAACGTCCGGCCCGGCATGGTCGGTTCGGCCATCATCTCGGGCAAGGCGACCGACGTCATCGATACCGCGCACTACCTGTCGCTCGCCTTCGGCGACTGGTTCGGCAAGGCGGACTCGCCGTTCGGCCAGACCCAGGTGCGCCGCCTGCTTCTCGTCGACGACAGCCCGTTCTTCCGCAACCTGCTGCAGCCGATCCTGTCGGTCGCCGGCTACGAGGTGACCACCGCCGATACGGGCACCCAGGCGCTGGCGATGTGCGAGGCCGGCCGCGAATTCGACATCGTCGTGTCGGACATCGAGATGCCGGGCATGAGCGGGTTCGAGTTCGCCGAGGCGCTGCGCAAGACGGATCGTTTCCGCGAGACGCCGATCCTGGCGCTTTCCTCGCACACCCATCCGCAGGACATCGAGCGTGCGCGCCGCGTCGGCTTCACCGACTTCATCCCGAAGCTCGACCGCGAAGGCCTGCTGGCCTCGCTGAACGAGCTTAGCGCCACCAACCGCGTCGCTGCGGCCCAGTAGGCCGGAAGCAGGAGAAACATCAGATGGGCAGTTCCCTCGTTTCCGCCGACCGTTCGGGCGCCGTGAAGGCCGTGGGTGCCGACGTCGCCAACGACTTCGTCACGATGATGGTCGCCGACCAGCTCTTCGGCATCCCGGTCCTGACCGTCCAGGACGTGCTCGGGCCCCAGCGCATCACGCGCGTCCCCCTGGCACCGCCGGAAGTCGCCGGCGCGCTCAACCTGCGGGGTCGCATCGTCACCGCGTTCGACGTGCGCCGTCGCCTGGGCCTGCCCAAGCGCGAGTCCGACAAGCCGGGCATGAACGTGGTCGTCGACTTCAAGGGCGAGCTGTACGCGCTGATGGTCGACAATGTCGGCGAAGTGCTGTCGCTTTCGACCGACACCTACGAGCGCAACCCCAATACGCTCGACCCGCGCTGGCGCGAGGTTTCGGGCGGCATCTACCGCCTCAAGGGCAAGCTTCTGGTGCTGCTCGAAGTGAGTCGCCTGCTGGCCATCAAGCGTGGCGGCGCGGAAGCCGCCTAGGCTTTACCTTGGCTTGAACCCACCCGGCCGCTAAACTTTCCTCTTCGCGCTTGCGAAGGGGAAATGTATGGCGGCGTCCGGAGAGTTCGAGACATCGGGATGCGTGGCCGTCCTGCGGCTTGCCGCGGGCGAGCCCGCCGCCGCGCGTGTCGTCTGGGCCGCTCCCCAGTTTTTCGCCAATTTCGAGAATGCCGGCGTCGGCGCGACAGCCTTTCCCGAAGGGTTGCCGGGCCCGCTGGTCGGCGCATTCGCGGACCTTGCCGATGGCGCCGACACGGTCGTCGCGTGCGAAGGCACGATCCTGTGCGGGCATCGCATCGAGGGCCGGATGGGCATTGCAGCACTCGGCGGCGGCCTCTTCCTCGTCTCGATCCCGCTGGCAGCACAGGACGACGGCGAAACCGACGACGGCCGGCTGGCCGAGATCCTCGACGCGCTGCCGGTCGCCGTGACGCTCGTCGGCTCGGTCGACGGCACGATCCTGTGGATGAACGACGCCTTCCGCGAGCTGCTCGGCGGCAGCGAGTTCGACCTGATGGGCACGTCGCTCGCGGAGCATTTCGCGCTGCCCGGCGCCTTCAAGACCCTGATGGGCGCCACGGGTCCGGTCACACCGTCTTCTTCGGTGCCGACGGCGCTGAAGACCCTGTCGGGCGTCCTGACGCCGGTCGTCGCCAATGCCAAACGCGTCGTCTTCCGCGGCCGGAAGGCGGCGATGGTCTCGCTGACGCGCGGGCTCTAGACGGGTTCAGATCCCGCGCTTGCGCGCGGCGGCTTCCAGCTCGTCGATCAGCTGCATGCCGGGAACGATCTCGGAGCGGACGAATTCGAGCCGCTTGTTGGGGCCGCCGCTGGCCGTGGGGAAGCGGTCGCGCCAGAGCTGCATCTTTACCGACAGGCCGCACAGCACGCCGCCGATCGAGCGGTGGTTCGAGAAGACAAGGTCCTTCATCTTCGCGAAGCTGTCGGCGTTGATGTCCTTCCAGAAGTCGGCGCTCTTGCGGTTGAACGCCTCGAACCGGCCGGTCAGCGAGATGATGACGCCCGAAAGCGACTCCTTGACCTTGTCCAGCATCTGCCTGGACATCCGGTCCTGCTTGATCATCTGGTTTTCCTCGAGCGGCTTCAGCCAGTCGAGGAACCCCTGGACCTGCGGGACGACGAGGTCGAGACACGAACGGAAATAGGCGAGCGAAAGGAACGTGTCGCCGTAGTCTTCGAGGAAGCGCGGGATCTCGGTCAGCGGCACGTTGAGCTTCTGCGACATCATGCGCAGGTTCTTGAGCGCGTCCTCGCGGTTGGGCGAGGCGATCAGCTTCATGATGTCGGAGACGTCGTTCACCACGAAATCGTCCGATCCGTAGATCTGCTGGATCAGCGGGTGGGTGAACACCTTCATGTGCTCGGTCAGCTCCTTGCGCTTGCCGTCCGAGAGCTGCAGCTCCTTCTTCATGTCGATGCTGAGATTGAGCGCGCGAAGCGCCACCCGCAGCGTGTAGACGTCGAAGGACGGGATGCTGCTCAGGCTCTGCAGCAGCGGCATGTCCTTGCGCAGCGGCTCGGCATAGCTCTGGAAGACGCTGTGCAGCGCATCGAGGGGGACCTGGGCGGATTTGTGGCCCTGGTCCTTGTAGAGTTCGACGACGGAATCCAGACGGACGTTCTTGATCAGGCGAAGCCGGCGCAGGCCGGGTGTCTCGAGCGGGATGATGCGCAGCGGCAGGATATGCAGCGCGTCCTGCCCCTCGGCATCGTACTCGTCGACATTGGCATCGCCGGCCGCCGGCGGCGGAACCGCTTCTGTGCCTGCCGACGGCAGGGCATGCGGGTCTGCGGCAGGAATTGCGGGCGTATCGGTCGTTTCCATGACGCCCTATTTACGACGCTCCGGGCGGATTGGCCAGACGGATCAGTCGAAGAGCTTGTCGATATCGGCTTGCGAGGCGCTGGCGCCGGCGGCCGCGACGGCAGGGACGGGGGCAGGCGGTGACTTGGGCGGGGGCGGCGGTTCGACGGCGACCTTGATCGGTGCGGGCGCTACACTTGCAGTCTCAGGCGTTGCCGGCGGCGTCTTCGGGGCCGCCGACGCGGCGCCGGCCAGAAGGGCGTCGATCTCGTCCTGCGTGCGCCCCTGGCCGGGCATCGAGGGTCCGTTCAGCAGATGGGCATCCATGCGCTGGTCGGCCTGCTCGTCGGCGCGCGACTGCGCGACATTGAAATTCTCCGGACCCCAGATGGCGACCATCGCGGCCACGCGTTGGTCGATGTAGCGCAGCGTGCTGACGACCTTCGAGATCCGCTGGCCGGTTATGTCCTGGAAGGAGCAGGCCGTGAAGATCTCGGTCGCCTGGTCGGTCAGGATCTGGCCCGCTTCGCTCTGCTCGCCGGGCAATGTCCCGGCGATCTCCATGATGCGCTCGGCGGCATTGAGGATGTCGGACGTGGCCCGCTCGGTCGATGCGACAATCTGATCGAGTTCGCTGGTCGCCGAGTGGATGCGGTTGCCGGCCTGCTGGACCTTCGGATCCTTGTTGTAGATCGAGGCGATCTCGGTCTTCGCCGTCTGGATGTGCGAGGCCATGCTCTGCAGCTCGGCGCGCAGCACGTCCAGGCTTTGCGTCTCCTTGGCGGCGCCGATCTGCTTGAGCGTCCATTCGCGGAACGAGGACGCTATGCGGCGGGCTTCGTCGATCGAAACCACGCGCTGGCGCTCGTCGCGCATCCGCAGGAAGGCGCGGCCGCGCGCGCTGTTGAGGAGAGCGTCCTCGATTGCGAAGTAGTCGTCGTCGGACAGGTCGAGCTTGGCCATTGTTCGCAATACCCTACGTTCGTCTGGCCGGAAAGCTAGCGCGAAAAGCGCTAACGCGGGGTTAAGGCACTGCCGTCAATCGAGGGTGCCGGCGACCGCGCGGCGGAAGATATGCTCCAGCGCCGGCGCGTCGACCGGGCAGGGGTTGCCGCCGGCCGACGGGTCGCGGGCGGCCATCGTGCCGATCTCGGCCGCGCGGGCGGCATCGACGCCGATTTCCGCCAGCGTATGCGGGATCTGGAGCGCCTTGCGGAACGCGAGGACCCACTCGAATACCGCGGCATAGTCGGCCCGCGGCAGGTCGAGGACCCGCGCCACGAGGCCCATCCGCCCTTCGATCGCCTTGCGATTGTGCTGCATCACGAAGGGCAGGAGTACCGCGTTCGTCAGCCCGTGGTGCGTGTCGTAGAGCGCGCCCACCGGGTGGGCGAGCGCATGCACGCCGCCGAGCCCCTTCTGGAATGCGACGGCCCCCATGCTCGCGGCGGCAAGCATGCGTGCGCGCGCCTCGATGTTCGTGCCGTCGGCGACCGCGCGCGGCAGCTCTTCCTTGACCAGCCGCATGCCTTCGAGCGCGATGCCCTCGGCCATCGGATGGAAGCCGGGCGCGCAATAGGCCTCGAAGCAGTGCACGAAGGCGTCGATGCCGGTGGCCGCCGTGATGTGCGGGGGCAGGCCGACGGAAAGCTCGGGATCGGAAATGACGATGCCGGGCATCATCTTCGGGTGGAAGATGATCTTTTTCTCGTGGTCGGCCTCGTTGGTGATGACGGAAGCGCGCCCGACCTCGGAGCCTGTCCCGGCCGTGGTGGGCACGGCGACGACCGGCAGCATGCCGTCGGGATCGACGCGCTTGAAATTGTCGCCGACATCCTCGAAATCCCACAGCGGCAGCTTCTGGCCGGCCATCAGCGCAATGGCTTTCGCGGCATCCAGCGCCGAACCGCCACCGAACGCGATCATGCCGTCGTGCTTGCCGGCGCGCAAGGCGGCAAGCCCGTCGTCGACGTTCCGGCCGGTGGGGTTGCCCTTGACCTTGGCGAACAGCGCCGCACCGGAAAGCTTCAGCGCGCGCGCGACCATCGGTGCCGCCGCCAGGCCCGCGTCGGTCACCAGCAGCGGACGCGACATGCCCAGCCGCCGGCAGGCGGCGGCGAGTTCCTCGAGACGGCCGGGGCCGGCCCAGACGGTGGTCGGATAGTTCCAGTTGCCCTTGATGTTCATCGTCGTGGCGATCCCTAAAGCGTCGTGCGCAGGTGGAAGGATTTGGGGCGCGTCAGCTGCTCGTAGCCGAGGACGGAAAGCGTGGCGCCCCGGCCCGTGTCCTTGACGCCCGTCCAGGCGAGACCCGGATCGAGATAGTCGCAGCGGTTCATGAACACGGTGCCGGTCTCGATGCGCGCACCCAGCCGCTCGGCGGCAGCGGCGTCCATGGTCCACAGGGCTGCCGTCAGGCCGTAGGCGCTGTCGTTCATCAGCGCCACCGCTTCGTCGTCGGAGGCCACCTTCATGATGCCGATGACGGGACCGAAGCTTTCTTCCGTCATCACGCGCATCTTGTGGGAGACGTCGACCAGCACGTGCGGCGCCAGGTAGGGCGTGCCCGCCTTGTCGGCCGGAAAGTGCTTCGGGTCGACGAGCGAACGCGCGCCCAGCCGGACGGCCTCGGCGATCTGGCCGCGCACGAAATCGGCCGCGCTTGCGCGCACCATCGGCCCCAGGTTCGTCGACTTCTCGGTCGGATTGCCGAGCTTGTAGGCCTTCGTCAGTTCGACGAAGCCGTCGACGAACCGGGAATAGAGGCTCTCGTGGACGTAGATGCGCTCGATGCCGCAGCAGGACTGGCCGGAATTGAAAAAGGCCCCATCGACGAGATTCTCGACCGCGTGGGCGAGATCCGCATCCGCGCGCACATAAGCCGGGTCCTTGCCGCCGAGTTCGAGGCCGGCGCCGATGAATCGCTCGCCGATCGCGCGCTGGATCGCCTTGCCGCCGTCGACCGACCCCGTGAAACATACGAAGTCGGTCCGCGCGTCGCCCACGATGCGCGCGGCATCCGCGTGATCGGTGTGGAGGATCTGGAACACGCCGGCCGGCAGGCCCGCCGCCTTGGCCGCCTCGGCGTAGCGTTCGGCGACCAGCGGCGTCTGGTGCGAATGCTTGAGCAGCACGACGTTGCCCGCGGCAAGGGCCGGGATCACCGCATTGACGGAGGTGAGGAACGGATAGTTCCACGGGGCCACGACGAAGACGAGACCCAGCGGATCGCGCCGGATGAAGCGCGTGAAGCCCGGCTTCGCGGCAGGCGCGATGTCGCCCAGCGCCTCGGGCGCGATCGCCAGCATGTGGCGGGCACGCTCCTCGAATCCGCGCATCTCGCCCGGCGTCTGCGAGACCGGCCGGCCCATCTGCCAGGTCAGCTCTTCGGCGATGGCGTCCTTGCCGGCGACCATGGCGTCGACCATGCGGGTGAGGGCGGCGATGCGCTCCGCAAGCGGGGTCCGCCGCCACCCTTCCTTGGCCTTCCGGGCGGCGGCGAGCGCCGCCTCGATCTCCGCCGCGGTCGCCAGCGGGCGCGTGACGAACTCGCGCCCGTCGACGGGGCTGACCGTCTTCAGCATCTTCATCGCGGCATCCCTCAGATGATCTCGAAGTAGCGCTGATGCTGCCAGTCCGTGATCGCCTTGTTGTATTCGCGCTGCTCCCAGTCGCGGGTCCCGGCGTAGTGCTCGACGAACGCCTCGCCGAACAGCTCCTTGGCTGCCTTCGACGCCGCGAGCCGTCTGGCGGCATCTCCCAGCGTGCG
>JBIKWI010000038.1:0-22713 GCA_044356395.1 Tagaea sp.
CTCCCATCACTCGGCACGGTATATAGAAACCGCAAAGTTACACAATTTATGTGTCTTACAGCGATGTTATCGAATACATTCTCGAAAGCAAGCAAGATTCGCGGAATCTTCCGTCCATGACTATCCGCCCTCGACAAGTCCCGCTCCGCTCGCGCCTTACCGACGTCGCCAGGCGGGCTGGGGTCTCGACGATGACTGTCGCGCGCGTCCTGCGCGAACCGCACAAGGTCGCCCCGGGAACGCGGGTGCGGGTCGCAACTGCCCTCGACGAGACGAGTTACTCACCCGACTTCGTCGCCCGATCGCTCAAGTCGCGGCGCTCGGGTATGGTCGGCGCGATCATCCCCGTCCTCGCGAACTCCTTTATCGCTGACACGATACAGGGAATCTCCGACGAGTTGGCGCAGTACAAGCTCCAGCTCGTGCTCGGCGCGTCGGGGTTTTCCGCGGCCAACGAAGAAGCCATCGTGCGCGGTTTTCTTTCACGCCGCGTCGATGCGCTCTATCTCACCGGCAGCAGCCATTCGCCGGCGACCGTCGAACTGCTCCGACGTGCCGGCATCCCCGTCGTCGAAGGGGCCAACCTGCCCAAGACCCCGATCGATCTTGCGGTCGGAACCGTCTATGCCGACGCGAGCGCCGCGGTCGTCCGGCTGCTCGTCGCGCGCTACGGCACACAAGTCGCCTATATCGGCGGCGCGGAAACCGATAACGACCGCATGCGCGATCGCCGCCACGGCTACGTGCGCGCCTTGGCGGAGTCCGGCGTGCCCGAGGGCCCTGTCCAAGAGGTCCCGATCACAATGGCAGGCGGGCGGCAGGCTATGGCACGGCTTCTGACCCTATCCGCCCAGCCACGCGCCGTGTTCTGTGCGACCGACATCATCGCCGCCGGCGCCGTGTTCGAGGCCAGGCGGCGGGGAGTGCGTTTACCCGAAGAAATGGCTGTTGCCGGGTTCGACGATCTTGAGATCGCAGGCGAGATCGCGCCTGCCCTAACGACGGTCCGCGTTCCGCGTTACGAGATCGGCCGTCAGGCCGCACGGCTTATCCAGATGCGGCTGAGCGGCGAGACACCGGAGCATGCGGTCTATGATCTCGGTTTTGAACTCGTCCAGCGTGAGAGTGCATGAGCCACAGATTACGCCATAATCAAAATTGCCCGGAGTTCCGAACCGTTTGCGAGTCCGAAATCTAGCGGTTAATCGATCTTTGAATAGACACGAAGACTTCCAGCAAAAAATGCTGACACTCGATTGTCATCCGCCTTCAGTCGAAAAATCCCGTTGAAATCGGCAGCCACAGGACGATCTGCGGGAAAACTATCGCGAGGGTCAGCGCAATTAACTGGAGCCCTACGAAGGGGATGATCCCACGATAGATGTGTCCCATCGTGATCGAATCCGGAACCGCTCCCTTCATGTAGAACAAAGTCACGCCGAATGGGGGCGTGAGGAATGACGTCTGCAGGTTAATCGCGATCAGCGTCGTTATCCAGACGAGGAAGAACCTGGGGTCACCCAGATGAGCGCTGAAGTCCAGAGTCGCCAGAATCGGTGTGAATATCGGCAAGACAATCAGGCAGATCTCGATCCAGTCGAAGAAGAATCCGAGTAAGAAAACCAGAACCATCAAGAACGTGACGACCTCCCACCCAGTCTCGATCCCGGCAGCCTTCAGGATTTCCGCCATCACGTCGTCGCCGCCCAGAACGCGCAGTACGTAGGAAAACAGCGTTGCGCCGAAGAAAATGAAAAACACCATGCCGTTGGTTACGGCCGCGCTTTCCAGAACATCCTGCAGCATTCTCAGTTTCAGGCGGCCGTTCGCGCAGCCGAGCACCAGCGCGCCGAAACATCCGACGCCGGCCGCTTCGGTCGGCGTCGCCCATCCGAAGAAGATCGAGCCCAACACGAGAAAAATCAGGAACGACGGCGGCAGGAAGCTTTTGATCACCATCCGCCACAAGGCCGACCTGTCGGCGGGCCCCATGTCCCGGGGCAACGGCGGCGCCCAATGCGGGAGGAGATAGGAGACGGCGAAGATGTACACCGCATAGACGAGACTGAGCAGCAATCCGGGCCCGATCGCCGCGGTGAACAGCGTGCCGACCGGTATCTGCAGCAGGTCTCCCATGACGACCAACATGATCGACGGCGGGATCAAGATGCCCAACGTTCCTGCCGACGCGATCGTGCCGACCGCCAACTCCTTACTATAGTTGCGTTCCATCATCGCGGGGAGCGCGATCAAGGTCAGCATCACGACGGTTGCGCCGACGATGCCCGTCGATGCAGCCATGATCGTGCCCATGAGCGTCACCGACATCGCCAAGCTGCCGGGGACGCGCCGCAGAAGGACTTGAAGGCATCGCAGCAGATCGTCGGCGACCCCCGACTTCTCGAGAAGCGTGCCCATGAAGACGAACATCGGGATCGCGACCAGGACCTGATTCTGCGCCACGCTGCCCCAGATGCGCGGCAAGAGATTCAGGAACTGGATGACGTTGAATACCTCGAAAAAATAGCCGACGAACCCGAACGCCAGGCCGATACCGCCGAGCACGAAAGCGACGGGAAACCCGCAGAACAGAGCGACGGCGAAGGTGGCCAGCATGAACACCGAGAGGTGATCGCCAATCCAATAGAAGGTATCCTGGGACATTGCGTTCGCCTTCCCGGTCAACGCTGCTCGGGAGCGGCCGGCGTCAAAAGCTCCACCAACCGCCTGCACATTACGGACACGATGCTGAGCGCCAGCAGGACGATGCCGAGAAACAAAACGAATTTTATCACGTAGCGGGCCGGCAGGCCCGTAGGCGCATCGGAGCTCTCGTTCTGCATCCAAGAACGATCAAAAAAGTCCCAGCCGCTGTAGAGCAACAGAAGCGTGTAGGGCACGGCAAACAAAACGCACCCCAGAAGCTCGACGATCAACCGGCTACGCTTCGACAGGCGCGAGCTCAGTATATCGATCCTGACATGGCCGTTGCGGATATAGGTAAGACCGAGCCAGAACGCGAATATCGCCGTATGAAGCTGCCACTCCAACTCTTGCAGTCGGGTCGAGCCCAAGCCCGGCAGTTGAAAGCCGAATTTCCGTGTGACGACGTCGAAGCAAATGACGATCGTGTTGACCACGAGCAACCAAGCTGCCGCTTTTCCTGCGACGCCGATGATGCGATCGAGACTGTCGCTGATGGCCAACATAAGTCGCATACGTATCACCGAAGGTCGTGTGGAGCCCGTACCGAGCCGGCGGGCGCGCTGCGCCCGCCGGCTGGATCCTGAACTTGCAGAGATCAGCGCAAGTATGCACGCTCGCGCCAGATCGCATAACCAGCCCGGAACTCCTTCAAGGAATCCCAAGCCTTCTTGAACTCGGGGCTGCGGGCGCTCTGCTCGACCGCAACTTCATCCCAGGCCACGCGGAACGAATCGAGCAACTTCTCATTGAAGGTCTTAAGTTGCACGCCTTTGGATTGGAGTTCCTTCAGGGCGCCCATCTGTGCTGCTTCAGACGATGCCATGCCGTTCAGCAGAGCCGAGTCGCATGCGGCCGTAACCTGCGCTCTTTGGGTGTCCGTCAGCGAGTCCCATTTAGACTTGTTCCAAATCATGTCACCGAAGCTTGCTTGCTGGTGCCACCCCGGAAAGTAGTAGAACTTGGCGACTTGATGGAACCCGAGACTGAGATCCATCGATGGCGTCGAGAACTCCGTCGCGTCGATCGTGCCGAGCTGCAATGCTTGGAAGATTTCGCTTGCTTGTAGGACCTGGGTCGAAACGCCGAGCTTCTGGAGTACGTTCGAGCCAAGCCCCAGGAAGCGCATCTTGATACCCTTAAGGTCTTCGGTCGTATTGATCTCCTTCCGGAACCAACCGCCGGCTTCGGGCGAGGTGAAGTTGCACAGCATCGAGTGGATGTTGTACTTGGCATACAGCGCCTGCATCATTTTTTCGCCGCCGCCGTACTTCATCCATGCAAGATATTCGCTGGCATCCGGCCCGAATGGTACCGACGAGAATATGGAGAACGCGATATCCTTGCTGGTCCAGAATGCCGGGCTTGCCCACCCAGAGTCGAGCGAACCTGACGAAACGGCGTCGAAGATCTGCCCGCCTGGAACCAAGGCACCAGGCTCGTAGAAGCGAATATCCAGCGTGCCGCCGGAGATGTTTGTGATCGTCTTAGCCGTATAGACAGCGTTGTCGCCCGTTCCCTTGAGCGTCGACGGATATGCGGACTGCATCTGCACACGAACATTCCGGGGGCGTTCCTGTGCGCCCGCATCGCGTGGCAGCAGGGTCGCCGCAAACCCTGCAGCCAGAATCGCGACGAGACTGATGCCAAAAAATCCTTTCATCTCCGTTCTCCTCTGTTGGTTTTGCGGCGGGATCTCCCGGCCACTTCGTTTTCGACGTTTCCGTGCCTGGGATGTCAGCCGACCCCAAAAGTCAGAAGTGAATCGCCTGATTTCGTGAGCTTTCGAAACGTCTATACCAGCATATATCAGTGACGCTCGCTTCTTACAACTAAGTTGGTGGTGCGAACATCTCAACCTGTCGTCGAAAAGCCGATGGGGGGCGCTTGACCAGCCAAGAGAGATTCTCGCACGAGCGGTTTTGCTTATGCGCCAATACCATGCAGATGGTCTGCGTCATGGAGATATTGCGCCGAAGCGACTTGGGCAGGATCGCCAATGCTACGGCGAGGCCGCGTCCCCAAGAGTCAGCACTACAACGGCAATCGCCGCAAGAATGCCGAGAGAAACCAAATTGATACGCCGAAGCGTTGAGATCGCCTCCGCATTCGCAGACATCCGCTTGATCAACTCCAGATCGGGAATACCTTGCATATGGCGCCTGATAGATATGGTCGATCGACGCGTCCGAGCGTCATGATCTGTGATCGTCTCGAATCAAAGCATGCCTTGATTCCGTCTCGAGTTCGGTTGCCTCGTGAAGGTTGGTTCGGATACTGCGGCTTGACTCAGCGCGCATAATCCCGACGAGGGGCTGCAATGGCTCGCATGACACGACGTTCTCCAAGCTGTCGGCCTGTTTTAAAAGAGACCGCCTCAATTGACTGAAGAGTCCTTCCAACGCTTTACGATGCCGCTCTCGACATCAAAAAGATCGAGCGCCCGGCCAACCGTATGATCGACAATGTCATCGAGATTTTTCGGCCGATTATAGAAAGCCGGTACGGGCGGAAGTACGATCGCGCCGACCTCCGTTGCCTGTATCATTGCGCGAAGGTGGCTGAGACTTAAGGGGGCCTCGCGAGCGATCAACACGACACGGCGGCGCTCCTTGAGTTGCACATCAGCCGCGCGCGTCAACAGGCCGCCCGTATTTCCATAGGCGATCTCCGACAACGAGCGCATCGAGCATGGAGCCACGATCATTCCGATAGTCCGGAATGATCCGGACGAGATCGCAGCGCCGAGATCGGTCGCGGCGTGCACGACATCCGCCATCTCGTGAACGGCCTTCAACGTATAGTCAGTCTCGCAAGCGATCGTCTGCGCTGCTGTCTTGGTGACGACGAGATGCGTCTCCAGTCCCGCCGCGCGCGCTACCTGCAGCAGTCGAATGCCGTAGATCGCGCCCGATGCGCCCGATATCCCGACAATTAGGCGTTGTGGCATATACAAGTCCCCTATGCCTTGCTTTCAGCCAAGGCCCAATTGCGAGCGGCACGCAGGCAAGCGACGATGTAAGCGCGCGCCTTGGCGGCTCGGTCCGGCGCGAGCGCATACGGCGCCTGCTCCAGCATGTAGCTCCGCCATGTCATCTCGAGCTGAATGGCGTGAATACCCGCAGCCGGCTTGCCGTAGGTCCGCGTAATGTAACCACCGATGAAGCGGCCGTCCCAGACGACGCTGAGACTTCCGGCCGAGCTTGCAGCGCCTCGAACCGCGGCTACGAGCGACGCGCCTGCAGCGGCCCCCTTAGCCGTCCCGAAGTTCATGTCGGTCAGTACGCCGCTGAAGAATCTCGGCACAACACTACGTATTGAATGACCGTCCCACAGCACGGCGACACCGAACTTCGCCGTCAACCGATCCAACTCGTGCCGAAGCGCCCGGTGATAGGGCTCCCAGTAAAGTTTGATGCGGTTCGCAATCTCATTCGCGTTCGGGATCTGGCCTGGTTGATAAATCGCTTCGTTCGCAAATGTCGTGGTCGGAACGAGCTCGGTGACACTCTTTCCAGGATAGAGCGAGACATCATCCGGCGCGCGGTTAAGGTCGATGACATAACGCGAATGCGTCGCGGTCAACAGTCCGATACCGAGCGACGGGGCGACATCGTAAAGAGTATCGACGAACCAGTCTGTATCCTCGACTCGAAGTGCTTCCGGAGTCATCGTCGATGCGATTGCGGCGGGAATATACATGCCCGCATGCGGAACGCTTACCAACACAGGCACTTCGCCAACAGCGAATCTGTAAAGTGGTTCCATCAGCCTCGACCGTCTTGCCTATACTGGTCTATAACACTGATTGACGGAGACGGGAATATCTGACTGAATGTTGCCAACGGTTTTAACATGGCAGCGGGGCACGTGGTTTCGATCAAAGAAAGAGCCGTCGATAAGACCGAAAGGCGCGTACCGTACCGCGACGCGGTCACGACACTCGTGCCGTACAATGCCGGGCTCGGCGCCGAGGAAATACACCGCCTTTATGCGCCGCCCCGCATCGCCAAACTCGGTAGCAACGAAAACCCATACGGCCCCAGCCCGCGAGTACGGGACGCGTTGCTGGAGGCAACGTCGCTCGAACATTATCCTGACCCCAACTGCAGGGATTTGCGCGAAGACATCGCGCGGACGCTTGGAGTAGAATCCGACCGCTTGATATTCGGCAACGGGTCGGAAGACATCCTCGCGTTCGCCTGCCGCTGTTTCATCAATCCGGGTGACGAGGTCGTTCTTTCTTCGCCGACTTTTTCGGTCTATCGCGACAATGCGATCGTGATGGGCGCGGCAATCGTCGACGTGCCGCGCAAACCGGATCTGTCACTCGACGCGGCGGCCACGATTTCTGCGTTGACCCCCCAGACGAAGCTCCTGTTTCTCTGTAATCCGAACAATCCGACTGGCAATGCGATTCCAGCCGCGGAGTTCTAGGCAATCTGTTCTGCCGCCCATACAGATACCGTGATAGTCGCAGACGAGGCATATTACGAATATGCCCGCGGGGGTGATTATCCCGAAAGCATCCCGATGCTCGATCGGATGCGCAAACACTATCTCGTCCTGCGGACCTTCTCGAAAGCATACGGTCTCGCGGGACTGCGTGTAGGCTATGGCATTGCTTCTGAAGCCGCTTTCGCGCGGCATCTTGATCTCGTGCGCTCGGCATTCAACGTCAATCGCCTCGCCCAGATCGCCGCACGTGCCGCATGGTCCGACCAAGCCGCTGTGGCGAAAGTCGTCGCCTTCACGACCGCAGAGCGCGCGCGTGTTTCTCGCGCGCTTGCCGCGATGGGACATGAACCGGCGGCGAGCCGGGCGAATTTTGTTTTTTTCGATGCCAAACGTCCGGCCGTCGAAATGGCGCAGTTGCTGCTCCGTCAGGGCGTAATCGTAAAACCATGGAGCGGGGCCTTCGCGACATGGCTGCGCGTCAGCATCGGCTGCAAGGAGGATAACGACCAGTTTCTCGCAGCGTTTGAAAACGCCGTGCGCGCGGCGGCCCCGTCCGGTAGCGCCGCGTAAAGTCCGCCGACCACCCGATCAACCAAGGAGGAAAGAGAATGCGCATCCAGGGAACCCTTTCCGTCACCTTTGCAGCCTCTTTGGCCTTCCAGATATCCGGCACCGTCGCTGCGCAAACAACGATCACGATGAATGCTACGGAACTCGGCCCCATGAAGGCCGTGTTCGAGCCGCATCTTCCGAAGTTCGAACGCGAGAACAATGCGCGAGTCAACATCGTCGCCGGGCTTGGCGCGCCGACGGTGACCATGGCGCGCAACAAGGAGGTCGATGTTCTAATCACGGATCCCGTCTACTCCTACCAGATGCAGAAGGAGAAGCTTCTGGTTCCACTCGACAAGTCGAAGATTCCGAATATGGCGGACCTCTACCCCGTCGCGATGATGGATCCCTATCAGGTCGGTCTGTTCTATGGGAGCTTCGGCGTCTGCTACCTGCCCGGCCGAACGGGCCCGATCGAGAACTGGTCCGATTTGTGGCGAAACGATCTGAAGGGCCGCGTAAGCATCCGAAGCTATCGCGTCGATTCTATCAGCCTGTTGGTGACGATGGCCAAGCTGAACGGCGGCGATGAGCGCCGACCCGACGCCGGTTTCAAGAAGATGTCCGAACTCGCGCCGAGCATCGCCAAGTACTACGAGAATTGGGGCGATCTCTCGACGCTATTCCGCACCGGTCAGGTCTGGGCCTCCACCTGCACCAACGGTCGCGCCAATTGGCTCGCGACGGACCAGAACCTGCCGGTGAAGTTCGTGAATCCGAAACCAGGCGGATTCGCGCTGATCGGCACGCTTCAGGTCGTCGCCGGGCGGCCCAACACGGAGCTGTCGATGAAGCTGGTCAACTACCTGCTGAGCCCTGAGATCGCAGCGAATCTCGCCAAGATCATGAACTACGGTTCGGCGAATTCGAAGCTCGTTCTCGAGCCCGAGGTCGCCGCGCGCGTGCCGCACGGCAAGGACGCTATCGAAAGCCTGATCAACGTCGACTGGGAATACATCGACGCCAACAACCGTGTCTGGGAAGAGCGCTGGAATAAGGAAGTTGCGTTCCGTTGAAGTCGGGCTCGGTCGGCGCTTCCCTCCCGAAGCGTCGGCTGCTGACCGCGGTCGGCATGTGGACACGTCCCGCGAACACGCCCCACGTTTTGGATCTCATCAATGTCCGAAGCCTTCGTCTCCATCCGCAATCTCGAGAAGCGATACGGCGCCGTCCGCGTCCTAAAAGGCGTGTCGCTCGACATCAGGCGCAATCAGTTCGTATCGCTCCTCGGGCATAGCGGCTGCGGCAAGACGACCACGCTGCGCATCGTGCTCGGCTTTCTCAGCGCCGACAGCGGCTCGATCCAAATCGACGGCAAGGACATGACCAACGTGTCGCCGCGCCATCGCGGAATCGGCATGGTGTTCCAAAGCTACGCGCTTTGGCCGCACATGAGCGTTTTTGAGAACGTCGCGTTCGGCCTGCGCGTCCGCAAGGTGCCGGAAGCGGAGATCGTTACCCGCGTCGGCGCCGCCATAGAACGCCTGCACCTCGGCGGCCTCGCGCAGCGCACGCCGCGCGAACTGTCCGGCGGCCAGCAGCAGCGCGTGGCGCTGGCCCGGGCGCTGGTCATCAATCCACCACTGTTGTTGCTCGACGAACCGCTGAGCAATCTGGATCGCCAGTTGCGTGAGGACATGCGCCTCGAGTTGAAGCATCTTCAGCGCAGCATCGCCCAGACGACGATCTACGTCACCCACGATCAGGACGAGGCGCTGTCGCTGTCCGATCGGGTTGTCGTCATGAATCTGGGACAGATCGAGCAGCACGGCACCCCGCACGAGATCTATTTCGAGCCTCGTACCGAGTTCGTCGCGCGCTTCATCGGAAAAGCGACTTTCCTTGACGCGGTTCTCGACGGCGCGAATGCCGACGGCGTCGCGCGGCTGCGCACGGCCGACGGAATCGAAGTCCACGTTTCCAGGCTGCGCCGCAGGGATGCGGCCGCGCGCGGCGGACGCGCCCTTCTGGCCGTGCGTCCGGAGGAGGTCTCCCTCGTTTTGCCGGGCGAAGCCGGCGCCATGCGCGCGCGGATCGTGGAGTTCCTATTCCTGGGCAACGTCTATCGCTACCAACTCGTACTCGACAACGGCAGCGACGTGTTCCTCGACAGCCGGATCCCGCTGGAGGGCAGCGAGTTCGCGCATGTCCGCTTCGACGGCGGCTGCCTTGTTCCCAAGGCGGTTCAATGACCGCGCCCGCGTCCGGCCCCGCGACTGCCGAACCGCCCCGGCGCTTCCTGCCGGCGATCGGGCCGCATTGGCTGCTGCTTCTGCCCTCCGGCCTCATCCTGATCGGATTGTTCGGCTTCCCGCTCGCGTGGCTGGCTCAGTTCAGCGTGACGCCCCCCGGCCAGCAGCCGACCTTCCTCGGCGTCATGACTGGGGAGAACTACACGCGCTTCCTCGGCGATTCATTCTATCTTGAGCGGATCCTGTGGACGACGGTGCGCGTGTCGCTGCTGTCGTGCCTGTTTGCCATTCTGATCGGCTATCCGCTCGCCTTCTTCGTGGCGCAGACGCGCAACCAGAAGATCAAGGCGATTCTGATCGCGGCGATCGTTTGCCCGCTCTGGCTCAACACCGTCATCCGCGTCTTCGGCGTGATGCTGCTGCTGTTCGATAACGGGCCTGTCGTAACCTTGGCCGGGATGATCGGCCTGCCCGCGCTCCAGCTCCTCTACAACGAAACTGGCGTCGTCATCGGCCTCACCTATCTCGCCATTCCGTTCTTCGTCATCGCGATGATCGGCGTGATCGAGCAGATCGACCAGCGCCAAGTCGAAGCGGCGTATTCCTTGGGCGCGAGCGGGCGCTACGTCTTCCGCCGCGTCGTGTTTCCGGCGACATTGCCGGGCGTCCTCAGCGGCTTCGTCCTGATTTTCTGCATCTCGATCGCCTCCTTCGCCATCCCGCAGTTGCTGGGCGGCGGAAAGGTGCCGATGCTGGGCATGCTGATCTACCGGACCGCCAACGTCTCCGGCAACATCGCCTTCGCGTCGGCGATGAGCTTCATCCTGCTCGCCGCGACGCTGATCTCCCTCGCCGTCGTTACGCTGGCGCTTAACCGCGCCGCAGGAGGTCGTTGACCATGTACGCCGATTCCGGCCCCCGCAGTCCGGCCCGTATCGCGCTCGCGATCTTCAGCCTGTTCTGGATCGCGGTCATGGTGGCCCCGATCGTCGTGATCGTGGCGTCGTCGTTCAATCCGCGGCACATCGTTTTCCCGCCGGAAGGCTTCACGCTGGAATGGTACAAGCGGGCCTTTGCTGCGGACAATTTCGTGCGCGCCTTCCTGCTGAGCATCCAGATCGGCGTGGTTTCGGCCGCCGTATCGGCCGGCGTCGCGCTGTGCGCCGCCATGGCGATCGTCCGCCACCCGTTCCGCGGCAAGGGTGTGGTCACGCAACTGCTGATGTCGCCGCTTCTGATCCCGACCGTCGTCATCGGTCTCGCCATCTATCAGGCGGCGATCATGATCGGGATCGGGCGCTCGTTTCTGGCGCTGACGATTGGGCACATCATCATTACCCTGCCCTTCCCGTTGCGCACCATCATGGCCAACCTCCAGAACACCGATCCATCGCTGGAGGAAGCCGCGATCATGCTGGGCGAGCATCCGGTGCGTGCCTTCTTCAAGATCACGTTCCCGCAAGTGCGAATGGGCGTGGCGGGGGGCGCGCTGCTCAGCTTCATTGTGTCCTGGAACAATTATCCGTTGTCGATTTTCCTGTCGACGCCGGAGTTCGCGCCGCTGCCGGTCGAGATATTCTTCTACCTGCAATGGCAGTTCGAGCCGCTGATCGCGGCGGTCTCGACCATCACGATCTTGTTCTCGATCCTGCTGATCTTCGCCGTGGAGAGGATGATCGGCCTGTCGGCGTTCACGAAGTAAGTCTCAAAAAGGAAAACCGCGATGCGCGCGTTCATGAAGTCGCTCCAAGCCCAAGATCAGCTCCTGACAGTGAAGCGCGAGGTTCAGGCCAAGCACCAGCTCGCCGCCATCACCGATCTCGTGCAGAAGAAGCACGACAAGCCGTTGCTGTTCGAAAAAGTGTCGGGCTCACGCTTTCCTGTTCTTACGTCGGTCTACAGCAACCGCGCGCGCCTGGCGCAAATCCTGGGCATCAAGCCAACGGACTTCTGCCGCAAATGGCACCAACTCACGACGCTCGGCACTGCGCTGAAGGAACCGCCGATCCGGCAGGTGCCGTACCCGAAGGAACTGGAGGATGTTAAAGTCAGCGACCTGCCGCTCATCACCTATTCCGAGCGCGACGCCGGCCCCTATTTCACGTCGGCGATCTTCCTTGCCGAGGAGCCAGAAACTAAGGTGCGCAACCTGTCCTTCCACCGCTCGATGTATGTTAGCGACGAAGAGCTGCGTGTACGCCTGGCCCCGCGCCATCATTTGACGATGTATCACGAGAAGGCGGAGAAGATGGGCAAATCGCTGGAAGCGGCGATGCTGATCGGCCCGCCACCCCAGCTTTTCCTAACGGCCGCCACGCCGCTGCCCTACGACGCCGACGAAGTCGAAGTCGCCGCCCAGTTGCGCGGCGAACCTATCGAGATGCGGCCGTGCAAGCATATCGACCTGAAGGTGCCGGCAAGCACTGAGATCGTGATCGAAGGACGCTTTCTGCCCAACGAACGCCGCCCGGAAGGCCCGTTCGGCGAATTCATGGGCTACTACGTGCCAGTCGACAACAACGCCGTATTCGAAGTGCTGGGCGTGACCGCGCGGCCGAACGCGGTATTCCACAGCATCCTGTGCGGCTCGCCCGAGGAAGTGTTGACGCTGGAAATCACGATCGCGGCCAACATTTTCCAGCGTATCAACGCGGTCTTGCCGGGCATCGTCGACGTGATTTGTCTGCCTTTCGCCTTTCACGCGGTTGTGCAGATCCGCCAGCAATACGAAGGCCACGCGCGGCAGGTGTTGCAGGCGGTGATGGGGGCGGAACCGACCTGGGCAAAATACGTCACGGTCGTCGACGAGGACGTCGATCTCTACGACTTCAACGATGTGTTCTGGGCGATCCTGACCCGCGCACGCCCCGATCGCGACACGATCATCGTACCTGAGACGCCGACATTCTATCGCGATCCACACAAGGATCATTGGGGCCGCATGGGCATCGACGCATGCGTACCCTTCGCACGCCGCGCCGAGTTCGAGCGCAAGCGGCTGGTCGGCGTCGACCAGATAAATCTGGAACAATGGCTGTCGCAGGGGTGATAGGAGAACGTGATGGAAGAGCAAACAATCGCTAAAAAAGTTGCCGATCACGTCGAGAAGAATCGCGACGCCATGATCGAATTCCTGCGCCAGGTCGTCTCGGTGCCGTCAATCTGGGGCGACGTGCCGCAGCTCGCGCGCATGGCGAACGTACTGCACGCCAAGCTCGCCGCATCGGGCGTGCGCGCCTCGTTGCCTGATTCCGGTACGCCGGGCGCGCCCAACGTGCTGGGCCGCGTCGGCAATCCATCGAGCGGCCGTCGCATGCTGCTCTGTGGCCATTTCGACGTCTATCCGCCGTCGCGCTCGTGGAGCTTCGATCCGTTCAGCGTGCCGGTGCGCGACGGCAAGGTCTACGGCCCCGGCTCGACCGATATGAAGGGCGGCACGACGGCGATGATCGTCGCGGCGACCGTGTTGGCCGAACTCGGCCTGCCGAAGGGCGGCGAGATCGTAGTGCTGGGCGTGCCCAACCATTTCGAAGGTGGCGAAGGCACGCGCCGCTATCTCGACGGCGGCGAGAAACACGAGGCGGGGATCGTCTGCGAGCCGACCGATCTCGACATCTGCTCATCCCAGCGCGGCATCCTCTACATGAACGTGCATATCAAGGGCGTTTCGGCGCATTCGACGGCGGCGCATATAGGCGTCAACGCGATCGAGAAGATCGTGCCGCTGATCACCGAGCTGAAGAAGGCGTCTTTCTTGAAGCCCGGTCACGACAGCTACGGGCCGGAAAAAATCGTCAACGTTTCGATGGTCAAGGGCGGCTTACGCCGCTGCCTGATCCCCGAAACCTGCGACGTGACCATCGACGTTCGTTTCAGTCCGTCGGCAAGTGCCGCGTCGGTCCTCGCCGACATTCAGGCGATCCTCGACAATCTGCATGCGGTCGATCCGACCTTCAACGCGAGTGTGGAGCCTGAGGAAACCTGTATCCGCAATCCTCGCAGCGCGATGGATTGGGTGAACCATCCGATCGTCGATGCGGTAAGCGCGTCTCATGCCGTCTTCGCCGGCAAGGAGGCCACGCGGGCCTGTCATCCTGCGTGGCCAGACACGCCCGTGATGATCGAAGCGGGCATTCCGTCGATCACTTACGGGCCGGGATCGAAGTTCTGCTACTGGGACGACGAGTACGTCTCGATCGAAGAGTATCTTCAGGCCATCCGCGTCTACGCCACGACGGCTGCAACTTGGTTCGAGGGCCGCCCCCAGTGAACGAACTCGTCAATGAGCCCATCGAACTGGGCCGAGGGCCTGTGTTGCGCTGCAAAGGCTGGCGTCAGGAAGGCCTGCTGCGCATGCTGGAAAACACGCTGACCAACGGCGAGAAACCGCAGCAACTGATCATCTACGGCGGTTCCGGACGTGTGGCCCGCGACTGGAACTGCTACCGGCGAATTGTCGAGACCCTGAAAAATCTCGCCGAGGACGAGACACTGCTGGTCCAGTCCGGCAAGCCTGTCGCGGTATTCCGGACCTCGCCCGGCGCCCCGCGTGTTCTGACGGCAAACACCAATCTGGTCGGGAAATGGGCGAATTGGGATCACTACCGCGAGCTCGAACGGCGCGGGCTGATGATGTACGGCCAGTACACGGCCGGCACCTGGGCCTATATAGGTACACAAGGCATCTTGCAGGGTACCTACGAAACTTTCGCGGCGTGCGGCAAGCGCTTCGGCCCGCAAGGGTTGAAGGGCCGCATCCTCGTCACCGCCGGACTGGGCGGCATGGGCGGCGCGCAGCCGCTTGCGGTCAAGATGGCCGGCGGCGTGTGCATAGCGATCGAGATCGATCCGTCGCGAATCGACCGGCGTATTGCCACCGGCTATTGCGACGTCAAGGCCGCGTCGTTGGACGACGCCAAACGGCTGGCCGAAGACGCCGCGATACGCGGCGAGGCGCTGGGCATCGGCGTCGTCGGTCACGCCGCCACGTCGCTCGAAGCTCTGTTGGAACTCGGCCTTGCTCCCGCCGCAGTCACCGATCAGACCTCGGCGCACGATCCGCTGAACGGCTATATCCCCGACAGCTACGACGTCGCTGCGGCGATCGAGTTCCGCAGTCGCGACCCCAAGGGCTATATCGACGCGAGCATGGCTGCGATGGCCCGTCATATGCGCGCCCTTCTCGCCTTCAAGGCACAAGGTGCCACGATCTTCGAGTACGGCAACAATCTGCGCGGCCACGCGAAGGAGGCCGGTGTCGCGAACGCCTTCGATATGCAAGGTTTCGTGCCACTCTACATCCGCGACAGCTTCAGCGCCGGGCGCGGCCCTTTCCGATGGGTCTGCCTGTCGGGCGACGCGGACGATCTGAAGGCGACGGACGAAGCCGCACGCATCACGTTTCCCAATGACGAACAGCTCAATACTTGGTTCGACATCGCGCAGACGCGCGTACCCATTCAGGGCCTGCCATCGCGGACCTGCTGGCTGGGGCTTGGCGAACGCGACAAGTTCGGCCTGATCCTCAACGACATGGTGCGCACAGGAAAGCTGAAGGGACCGGTTGCGATGTCGCGAGACCATCTCGACACCGGATCGGTCGCCCAGCCGACGCGCGAGACCGAAGGCATGCTTGACGGCAGTGATGCGGTCGCCGACTGGCCGTTGCTCAACGCGTTGAGCAACGCGGCATGCGGCGCCGATCTCGTGACGATCCACCAAGGCGGGGGCAGCGGAATGGGCGGCTCGATTTCCGCCGGCATGACGATCATCGCCGACGGCAGCGCCGGGGCGGCCGACCGCATTGCGCGCTGCCTTTTCGCCGACCCGGCGATTGGCGTAGTGCGCCACGCGGATGCAGGCTATCCGATTGCCCGTGACACCGCGCGCCACAAAGGTCTTCATACGCCCATGCTGCCCGAGTGACATCATGAAGATCGCCGACGATCGGAGACTGATCACGCTTTCGCCGCACGACAACGTTTGCGTTGCGTGCGCCGATTTGGCGGCGGGCGAAACGCTTATCGTCGACAGGGTCCCGCTGACCGTCGATGCTGAAGTTGCGCTGGGGCATAAGGTCGCTCGATACGATATCTCGGCGGGCGCAGATATAACCAAATATGGTGCGCGGATCGGGATTGCGACTCGGGGAATCCAGCGCGGCCAGCATGTTCATGTCCACAACATTAGAAGCGGCTATCTGCCTACCTACACGCTTGACGCGGCCCACCGTTATCTCGGGAGGACGGAATGATCGGCTATTTGCGGCCCGACGGTCGCAAAGGCGTACGCGACATAATCGTCGTCGTCTATCTCGTCGAGTGCGCGCATTTCGTGGCGCGGGAGATCGCATCCGCCTTCGCGCCACAAAAAGTCCAGGTCATCGGATTTCCTGGCTGCTACCCGAATGACTACGCATTCGCCATGATGCGCGCGCTTTGCACCCATCCGAATGTCGGCGCGGTTGCTCTGGTGTCGCTCGGCTGCGAGGGCTTCGACCGCTGGGAGCTTGGATCGGCAATAGCCGCGTCGGGCCGTCCGACCACGACGCTGACGATTCAGGAGACGGGCGGAACGCGGCACACGATCGAAGAGGGACGGCGCTGGGTCGCCGCCGCACTCGAGTCGCTGAAAGCCACGCCCTCGGTTCCCCTTGCCTGGTCGGATCTGATCGTCGGCACGATCTGCGGCGGGTCGGACGGAACCAGCGGAATTACAGCGAATCCGGCAATTGGCCGGTGTTTCGACTCGCTTGTCCGCGACGGCGCCGCGTGTATTTTTACGGAAGCCGGGGAACTCGTCGGCTGCGAGGAATTCATGGCTTCGCGCTCGCTGGATCCGGCCGTGTCCGAAGAGATCTATCGCTGCCTGTCGAAGGCGGCGACCTACGATCACGCCATGGGGCACGGTAGCTTCGCGCCAGGCAACGCCGAAGGTGGCCTGACGACACAGGAGGAAAAATCGATGGGGGCGTACGCCAAGTCCGGTGATTCGGGGATATCTGGCGTGTTGCGCCCGTGCGAGCTGCCGACGCGCGGCGGGCTTTTCCTTGTCGACGATATCCCGGAGGGCAAACCCGTCTTCGGGTATCCTAACGTCAACGACAACGCCAAACTCGCCGAGCTGATCGCTTGTGGTGCGCAGATCCTGCTGTTCTCCACGGGGCGCGGATCAGTCGTTGGATCTGCAATCTCGCCAGTCGTAAAGATCTGCGCCAATCCCGATACATTTGACCGGCTGGGTGATGATATGGATATCAATGCAGGTGCCATTCTCTCCGGCGCTTCGACGCTTGATCAAGTTGGCGTGCAGATCCGCGCCGCCATCGCCGATGTCTGCCGGGGAGCGCAAACGAGGTCGGAAGCGCTTGGCCACCAAGAGTTCATCCTCTCCTACAAAACCTACGGTGCGCTGGGCCCGTCCTGTCTGGCATAGATATGATCGAAACGAGGTAACAATGAATGAGTACGACGACGCGATGCCCGCCTACGAACAGGTGAAGCGCTTCATCACCGACCATATCCAATCCGGAAAATGGGAAGCCGGGCAACGCGTGCCATCAGAAATTGAGCTCATCGAACAGCTCGGAGTCTCAAAAATGACGGTCAACCGCGCGATGCGCGAACTTACGGTGGCGGGTATCATCGTTCGTCGGCAAGGCGTGGGCTCATTCGTTTCGCGAACGAAGCCGCAATCGGCCCTGCTTGAAATGCGCGATATCGCCGAGGAGATCGAGGCGCGCGGCAACCGGCATGATGCAGATATGAAGGTGCTCGAGACGATCACACTTGAGAAGTCGGATGCCGAAACGATCGGCATGCGCGCCGGTCTTCGCGTCTTCCATTCGCTGATCGTCCATCGCGAGAACGGGATGCCCGTGCAACTCGAGGAGCGCTGGATCGATCCGGCCGTGTTCCCGAACTATACCAACGTCGATTTCTCCAAGGTAACGCCATATCGCTATCTGCGCGGAAGCGTCGAAGCGACAGAGATAGAGCACATCATCCACGCGGTCATACCGACTCCGCAAGCTCGCGAATTGCTGGAGATACCGGAAAACGAGCCATGTCTGCTGTTGTTCAGGCGCACCTGGGCGAGCGATACGCTCGCCACCAGCAGCCAGTTCTTGTTCCCGGGCTCCAGCTATGCCCTCGGCAGCCGGTATCGCCTCGATCGTTTGGGGCAGCGCCCCAACCTGCTGCCTCTGTCGAGCCGAATGGCCGACGACACGGCCTCGCAGGCCTTTGCCGGCCCCCGCACGAGTGGCGAAAGGAAGCGGCGCAACTCATGAACAAGACACTTCGACTTTCGTCCGGAAGCGTGCCGCTCGCGACGTTGCGAGTGATCGCACAAGAGCCCTGCACGATCGAATTTATCCCAGCGGACTGGGATCGAATCGCCGGATCGGCAAATGCACTCGCCCGCCGCCTCGGCGAAGGCAAACCTATCTACGGCGTCAACACCGGCTTCGGGAAGTTTTCCCAGAAGCGGATCGACGCTGCGAGCCTCGACGAGTTGCAGCTTAATCTGGTTCTGTCGCATTGCACGGGGTCTGGCCCGCTACTGGACGACACCGTTATGCGACTCGTCCTCGCGTTGAAGGCGATCGGCTTGGCGCGCGGCCATTCGGCGGTGCGCGCCGAGGTCGTGCGCGCTCTGATGGCACTGCTCACGGCACAAGTGTATCCATGCGTGCCCGCGAAAGGCTCGGTGGGCGCGTCCGGTGACCTCACGCCGCTCGCGCATATGACGGCCGTGCTGATTGGGCGCGGCACTGCGCGCATCGGGGGGAAAACCGCCGACGGCGAAGCAGCCCTTGCCGCCGCCGGGATCGCGCCGCTACGCCTGGGGCCGAAGGAAGGTCTCGCCCTGCTCAATGGCACGCAGGTCACGACGGCATTGGCGCTCGCTGGGCTGTTCGCGGCAGAGAACGTATTCGCCGCAGGTATCGTCGCCAGCATGCTTTCGCTCGAAGCCTGCAAAGGCATTTCCACGCCGTTTGACGCGCGCATTCACGCCGTACGCGGCCATCGCGGCCAGATCGATGTCGCAGCAGCGTGTCGCCGACTGATCGACGGTAGCGGGATCTGGGCATCGCATCGCAACGAGCATCGCGTGCAGGATCCGTATTCCCTGCGCTGCCAGCCTCAGGTCATGGGCGCCTGTCTCGACCTTATACGCAACGCTGCCGCCACGTTGACGACCGAAGCTAACGCCGTTTCCGACAACCCAATAGTGTTTGCCGATACGGGCGAGGTGCTTTCCGGCGGAAACTTCCATGCCGAGCCGGTCGGGTTTGCTGCCGATACGTTAGCGCTGGCGATCGCCGAGATCGGCGGCATCTCCGAACGGCGCACCGCCTTGCTGATGGACAACACGCTGAGCGGCCTTCCCGCATTCCTGACCGACAATCCCGGCCTCAACTCAGGCTTCATGGTCGCGCAGATTTCGGCCGCGGCCTTGGCGTCGGAGAACAAGTGTCTCGCGCATCCCGGCACTGTCGACAGCATCCCGACCGCCGCAGGCCAGGAGGATCACGTCTCCATGGCGACTTACGCCGCGCGTCGCCTGGGCGAAATGGCGTTGAATGCGACCGGAATCGTGGCGATCGAACTACTGGCGGCTTGCCAAGGGCTTGACTATCTCGCTCCCTTGAAGACCTCTCCCGCCTTGCTGACAGCTCATGATGCTGTGCGCGCGAAGGTGTCGCATCTCGACCGCGATCGCGAACTTGCACCCGATATCGCCGCCGCGACCGAGTTGATCCAAAGCGGCTTCTTCCGCGACCTTGTGCCAGAACTGACACTGAAATAGACATGACCCAAGAAAGTCCAACGTCCGTAGCTCGCGCATTGGCGAAGGTCGGAAAGATTCCCGAAGCGGAAAACGCCATCAAACAACTCATTGCCTCAAACTTTTCGATGGACGTTACGTCCGTCAAACTGAACTATGACTGGACGAGCCTCAATTCGCTGAACGGCATGGTTCAGTCGCACGATGGCGAGTACTTCTTCAAACTGCACCAAGAAGAAGGAGAGGAAGAAACCGTCGCAGAGTACTACCGGGGCGAGCTTCTGAAACGAAATGGCTACGATGTCGATGTGCCGGTCCGTGTTTGCCGAGATCCTGGAAGACAGATTCTCCTCTATCGCATCCGCCGCGAAAACACTTTAGCTGCCGAACTTTTGGCGATCGAACGTTGCGAGCCGGGCGCCAATGTTAGCGCGCCGCTCGTCGTCGCACAGCGTATGTTCGACACGGATGTCGCGAATGTCTACTTCCGCACGCTGCATGAGGCCGATCCCGAAGCGGTCGCCGCCGAACCTATCCACCGACTCTTTCATGCTCGACTTTGCGAGCCCGAGCAGCCGGACGCTCTTGGCGGACGCGCCGTCCGGTTCTATGTGGGCCGCCAGATCGACGTCTGCGGCACGAGCCTGCCCTGGGCCGAGTTCGCCGCCGCGCGATGGGTCGTGAACGGCGTGGAGTACGCGGACACGCTGCATGAGGTATTCCTGCGCGCACTACGCCTCCTCGAACCACGACGTCTGGCACGCTTTGGCTCCGTCGTCGCACATGGTGACGCCCACAACGCCAATGTTTGGGTCGAGCGCGAAGGCGAGTCGTGTCGGCTTGTGATGTTCGACCCGGCATTTGCTGGTGCCTCGGTTCCAGCATTACTCGCCGAAGTCAAGGCAACGGTACACAACATTTTTGCGCATCCATTCTGGCTCTATCATCCGGCCGAAGCGGCGGGCCGCTTTGGCGTCGCCGCGCGACTTGAGGCCGGCTTGATAAGGATCGAGCACGATTGGCGACTGGAGGGCATGCGTCGGGAATTTCTCGAATCGAAGCGCGATCTCCTGTGGAGGCCGCTGCTGGCGTCGATGAAGGCGCGGGGCCTCCTGCCGGACGATTGGCGGGAGACCCTGCGGGCCGCCCTGTTCGCTTGTCCGACGCTGGTGCTGAACTTGCTCGGCGATGCGGCAAAGCCGCGGCCGGCCGATGTGGTGCTGCTGTCGTTCGCGCTTTCGCTGGCGATGGGCAGCACGCCGGTGGATCAACGCGACGTTTTCTCCGAATTCATCGATGGGATTTCGCCATGACGGCTCCTTGGGACCTGCTCTACAAGGGTTGCCGTGCCGCAACGATGGTCGGCAGCACGCCCTATGGTCTGATCGACGACACTGCGATAGCCGTCGCCGACGGTAAGATCGTCTATGTCGGCCCGCAGGGCGGCTTGCCGTCGGAGAATGCGGCTATCGTGCGCGACTTGGGCGGTGCGTGCGTGACGCCCGGCCTGATCGACTGCCATACCCATCTTGTCTTCGGCGGCGACCGCGCAGACGAGTTCGAATTGCGACTGACTGGAACCACCTATCAGGAGATACAGCGCGCGGGGGGCGGCATCCGATCGACCGTGCGCAAGACGCGCGCCGCAAGCGAAGACGAGTTGTTGGGCGCCGCCATCTGGCGCGCGAAGCGCTTGATGGCCGAAGGCGTGACAACCATCGAGATCAAATCCGGATATGGCCTCGATCTTGAAAGCGAGGCGCGAATGCTTCGCGTCGCCCGCCGATTGGGCCGCGAGTTGCCAGTCACCGTGAAGACGACCGCATTGTGCGCGCACACCGTGCCGCCTGAGTTCGCCGGCAGGGCCGACGACTATGTCGCCGAGATTGCCGAGCGGATATTACCCGCTTTGGCCAGGGAGGGTCTGGTCGATGCCGTTGACGGATTCTGCGACAGTATCGGCTTCACCCATGCCCAGACCGCGCGCGTATTCGACACGGCACGGACGTTGGGCCTGCCGGTAAAACTGCATGCCGACCAAGTATCGGCTTTCGGCGGCGCCGAAGTTGCTGCCCGCTATGGTGCGCTGTCGGCGGAGCATTTGGAATACGCGTCCGAGGACGGGATATCGGCGATGGCTAAGGCGGGCACGATCGCCGTGATTTTGCCCGGCGCGTACTACTATCTGCGGGAAACGACAAAGCCGCCGATAGACTTATTCCGCAAGCACGGCGTCCGAATCGCGGTCGCAACCGATTTCAACCCAGGCTCCAGCCCGCTCGCGTCTTTGCTGACGGCGATGAACATGGCTTGCACGTTCTTCTTCATGACGCCCGTAGAGACGCTCGCCGGTGTCACGCGTCACGCGGCAACGGCACTCGGCATGGGTGCCACCCACGGCACATTGGAGGTCGGAAAAGCGGCCGATCTTGTCGTGTGGCCCACCGCAAACCCTGGCGAACTCAGTTATTGGGTCGGTGCACTACGGCCGACTCTTGTCGTACAGAACGGGCGGGAACGCGTATTGAGTTGACGGCATTCCAGACATCGTGCGTTCGCCAGCGTCCGGAGACGGGCCACCGTTTTGAGGCACGCGTAATCTGTACCCGCCGCAGCGGTTACGCGGCGGCCCGCCCCGCCGCATCGGGCGAATGAACGACCGCTTCCCCGTTGACCTCCGCCGGTCGCCGAGCTCGGCCGCCCGACGGCCCTCTTCCGCGATTTCCGCCAACCGGTCGCGGAACCGCATCGCGGCAAGGCGCGCCTGCGCGTAGCTCGTGCAGCCGCCATTCTGGCCGAGCAGCATTGCTGCCATAATCTCAACCCGGCCACGCGGGTCCACATCCGGCCAATCCACGAAGCCCGGCCCCCGGTTCATTGCCGCGAACACCTCGAGCTCGCGCGTCGCGGACGCGATCGCCGCCTCCGGCACGTCGAGAGATGCCGTCAGCGAACA
>JBIKWI010000039.1:0-22711 GCA_044356395.1 Tagaea sp.
TTGGCAAGCGGGGTGTCGTATATCGCCGTTCGGCGCCTGCGTCAATTCGAGTGCCGTCCGAGGAGCCGCAGTGCGGATTGCGTGTGCCCCGGCCCGGGTCTAGAGTGTTTGGCGAAAAGCGTTTTCGCCGGAGGCCGGGCTCGGGGGAGCCGGGGTCGGAGGCGACAGGGAGTTTGGCGTGGTCCACGCAAGCGCCAGTCGGCGCGACGACCGGCCGTCGGCGGTGCATGGGCGGGTGGAAGACAGCCTGTTCGCCGCTCTCGACTTGGGCACCAACAATTGCCGCCTGCTCGTGGCGCGGCCGTCGGGCGACGGCTTCCGTGTGGTCGACGCCTTCTCGCGCATCGTGCGGCTGGGCGAAGGACTGTCGCGCGAGAACGTGCTGACCGAGACGGCGATGGCCCGCGCGATCGAGGCACTGCACATCTGCGCGTCCAAGCTGCGCCGGCGCGAGAGCATCCGCTTCCGCGGCGTGGCGACAGAGGCGTGCCGGCGCGCCGACAACGGCATGAGCTTCCTGTCGCGCGTGCGCGCGGAAACCGGCCTGCTGCTCGAGCCGATCGCCCCCGCCGAAGAGGCGAACCTGGCGCTGGCCGGCTGTGCACCGCTGCTCGACACCACGCGCCCGCACGCGATCGTCTTCGACATCGGCGGCGGCAGCACCGAGGTGATGTGGCTCGACCAGGACGAGGCAGGCTGGCGGATCGCCGATTTCGTGTCGCTGCCCTTCGGCGTCGTGCCGGTGGCCGAACGCTTCGGCCCCGATGCCGTCGCGACCGACGCCTATGAAAGCGTCGTGCTCGAGATCGCCGCGGCGCTGGGCGATCTCGCCCGACGCCATTCCATCGCGGCCCAGGTCGCCGCCGGCAATGTCGACATGCTCGGCACCTCGGGCACGGTCACCACGCTGTCGGGCCTCGCGATGGGGCTACGGCACTACCAGCGCGACCGGGTCGACGGCTCGACGCTGGCCTTCGAGGAGATGCGCCGCCACTCGGCCGAGCTTGCCGCACAGGATTTCGAGACGCGCGCGCGCCATCCTTGCATCGGACGCGAACGCGCGGACCTCGTCGTCGCGGGGTGCGCGGTGCTGGAAGGCATTTGCCGGCGCTGGGCGGTGGGCAGCTTGCGCGTCGCCGACCGCGGGCTTCGCGAAGGCATCCTGCTCGGCATGATGCGCGAGGCGGCGCCATGACCGAACGGCGCCTGCATGTGAAGCTCAAGACCGCGAAGGGCCGCTCGACCGCATCCCAGCAATGGATCTCGCGCCAGCTCAACGATCCCTACGTCGGCAAGGCGATCGACCAGGGCTATCGCAGCCGGGCCGCGTTCAAGCTCATGGAGATCGACGACAAGTACAAGCTCCTGAAGAAGGGTTCGCGCGTCGTCGATCTCGGGGCCGCCCCCGGCGGCTGGACGCAGGTCGCCGTCGAGCGCGGCTGCGGCAAGGTCGTCGCCCTCGACATCCTCGAGATGGCGCCGGTCGCCGGTGCGACCGTGCTGCAGGCCGACTTTCTCGACCCGAAGGCGCCCGCGAAGCTGGAAGAGGTGCTCGGCGGCAAGGTCGATGTCGTGCTGTCCGACATGGCGCCGTCGACGACCGGCCACCGCGAGACCGACCACATGCGCATCGTGATCCTGGTCGAGGCCGCGATCGAGTTCATGGCCCACACGCTGCGCAAGGGCGGGGCGTTCGTCGCCAAGTTCCGCCAGGGGCCGGACGAGGTGAACATCTTCAACGCGACCAAGACGCGCTTCGACAAGGTGGTGCGCGTCAAGCCGCCGGCCTCGCGATCCGAGTCGTCGGAGTTCTACATCGTCGCGATCGGCTTCAAGGGCTGAAAAGGCAACGGTTTCAGGGGCCTCGAACGGGGTTCCCGCCGCCGCCCGACTGGTGTATTGATGCGCGCCACTTCCCGACACCGGAGGCGGCATGCAGATCCGCGACGCGCTTACCTACGACGACGTTCTCCTGGAACCGGCGGCGTCCTCCGTCCTTCCCGGCGAGGTCGATACCCGCACGCGGCTGACCCGCTCGATCGATCTCGGAATTCCGCTCGTCTCCTCCGCGATGGACACCGTCACGGAAAGCGCGCTCGCCATCGCGATGGCGCAGGCCGGCGGCCTCGGCGTGATCCACAAGAATTTCGACATCGAGGCGCAGGCGCAGGAAGTGCGCAAGGTGAAGAAGTTCGAGAGCGGCATGGTCGTCAACCCGCTGACGATCGGCCCCGACCAGACGCTGGCCGACGCGCTCCAGGTCATGGCGTCCAACCACATCACCGGTCTGCCGGTGGTCGAGCCCGGCACCAAGAAGCTGGTCGGCGTGCTGACCAACCGCGACGTGCGCTTCGCGTCGAACCTGCGCCAGCCGGTGCGCGAGCTGATGACGCGCGAGCGCCTCGTCACCGTCACCGAAGGCGTGTCGAAGGACGAGGCCAAGCGGCTTCTCCACCAGCACCGGATCGAGAAGCTGCTCGTGGTCGACGAGGCGTACCGCTGCATCGGCCTGATCACCGTCAAGGACATCGAGAAGGCGCAGCGCTTCCCCAACGCGTCGAAGGACGAGAAGGGCCGCCTGCGCGTGGCCGCCGCGACCGGCGTGGGCCCGCAAGGGATCGCGCGCGCCGAAGCGCTGTTCGATGCGCAGGTCGACATCGTCGTCGTGGATACCGCGCACGGCCACAGCCAGGGCGTGATCGACACGGTCCGCGCGATCCGCAAGCTTTCCAACTACAGCCAGATCATCGCCGGCAACGTCGCCACGTCGGAAGGCACCAAGGCGCTGATCGATGCCGGGGCCGACGCGGTCAAGGTCGGCATCGGCCCGGGTGCCATCTGCACGACGCGCATCGTGGCCGGCGTGGGCATCCCGCAGCTGACCGCGCTGCTCGACTGCGTGGAAGCGGCACGGCCCGCGGGTGTGCCCGTCATCGCCGACGGCGGAATCAAGTATTCGGGCGACCTTGCCAAGGCGATCGCGGCGGGGGCCGAATGCGCGATGATCGGCTCGCTGTTCGCAGGTACCGACGAAGCGCCGGGCGAGGTGTTCCTCTATCAGGGCCGCTCGTACAAGTCGTTCCGCGGCATGGGCAGCGTGGGAGCGATGGCGCGCGGCTCGGCCGACCGCTATTTCCAGCAGGAGATCAAGGATTCGCTGAAGCTGGTGCCCGAGGGCATCGAGGGCCGCGTTCCCTACAAGGGGCCGGTGGGTGCGGTCATCCACCAGCTCGTCGGCGGGCTTCGCGCGTCGATGGGCTATACCGGCAGCCGCACGCTGCCCGACATGGTGAAGAACGCCCGCTTCGTGAAGATCACCAGTGCGGGCCTGCGCGAGAGCCACGTCCACGACGTGACGATGGAACGCGAGGCGCCCAACTACAGCGGCGGCCCCGGCGAATGACGCCCGGCGGGCGCGCAGCCGCCGCGATCGAGATCCTCGACAAGATCATCGCCGACCGCACGCCGGCCGACCGGCTGGCCAACGACTATTTCCGTTCGCGCCGCTATATCGGCTCGAAGGACCGCACGGCGGTGCAGGCCATCGTCTATGGCTGCCTGCGCCACCGCGCCCAGCTCGAATGGTGGCTGGCCCGCATCCGCGACGGGGCAAGGCGCGAGCCGTTTGCGCCCAACGGCCGGGCGTGGACGATCGCGTATCTGGCGATCCTGCAGAAGATCCCGCCCGAGAAGATCGCCACGACGTTCTCGGGCGAGCAGTACGACCCGCCGCCTCTGTCGCGCGGCGAACAGGCGGCGGCCGAGGCGCTGTCGGGCCGCTCGATCGAGCATCCCGACCAGCCGGAATCCGTGCGCGCCAACGTGCCGGCCTGGATCATCGGCCGGCTGCGCCAGCGCTTCGGCGACGACCATCTGCGCGAGATGGCGGCCTTCGCCGAAGAAGCACCGCTGGATCTGCGCGCCAACATCCTGAAGACCGACCGCAAGACGCTGCGCGGCCTGCTGAAGGAGATCGGCATCGAGACCGAGCCCACGCGCCTGTCGCCGTGGGGCCTGCGTGCGGCGACGCGCGCCGCTCTGATGGCGAGCGAGCCCTACAAGGAAGGGCTCGTCGAGGTTCAGGACGAAGGCTCGCAGCTGGTGGCGCTGCTCGTGGGTGCCGAACCCGGCATGCGCGTGTGCGATTTCTGCGCAGGGGCGGGCGGCAAGTCGCTCGCCATCGCGGCCACCATGGGCAACAAGGGCCAGGTCGCCGCGTGCGACGTGTCGGCCAAGCGGCTGGAGGCGACGGGCCTGCGCCTGCGCCGCGCGGGCGTGTTCAATGTCGAGCGCACGACGCTGTCGGACGAGCGCGACAAGTGGGTCAAGAAGCACGCCGCGATGTACGACCGCGTGCTGGTCGATGCGCCCTGCACCGGGACGGGCACGTGGCGGCGCAATCCCGACGCGCGCTGGACGCTGCGCGAGCCCGAGATCGCCGAGCTTGTCGACAAGCAGCGCCGCATCCTCGAGAGCGCGGCACGCCTCGTGAAGCCGGGCGGACGGCTGGTCTACGCGACCTGCTCGCTGCTGGCGGAAGAAAACGAGATGCAGGCCGACGCCTTCGCCTCCGCCCATCCGGAGTTCGCCGTCCTGCCGATCCCCGAATTGTGGGCGAAGATGTCGCCGGCACCCTGCCCGACGGCGGGGCCGTATCTGATGCTCAACCCCGCGCGCGACCGCACCGACGGGTTCTTCGTGGCCGCCTTCGTTCGCAGCGCGTAAGCTCGGTCCGCCATGCCGGTCCAGCTCCTGAAAGCCCACATCGCCCACGCACGGGGGATCGCGCGCGTCTATGTCGACGCGTGGCGCACGACGTATGCCGGCCTGTTGCCGGCGCGGGCACTCACGGGGATGTCGTACGACCGCCAGACGGTCGAATGGGCGCATCAGATCCGCCACAAGGGGCTGCACTGCCCGATCCTCGTCGCCTACGACGACCGGGCCGGGGTGATCGGCATGACGAGCTTCGGCAAGTCGCGCATCGAGGATAGGCCGGCCTCGGCGCCGTTCCTGTCCGGCAACCCCGATTTCGGTTCGGGCGAGGTGTTCACGCTCTATGTCCACCCCGACCACCAGGACAAGGGGATCGGCCGCCAGCTGATGGGGGCGGCATTCGCGGGCCTTCGCGAGCGCGGCCTTGCAAAAGCCTATGTGTGGGTGCTCGACAGCAATCCCGCGCGCTATTTCTACGAACGGATGGGCGGGCGCTACATCGCCGACCGCGACGAGGATCTGTGGGGCGTTTCGGTCTCGCAGGCGGCCTATGGCTGGCCCGATCTGGCGGCGGCACAGAGCCGGCTGGGCCTTGTCCGCCAGAGCCGTTTCGGGTAATCGGATCGACCGCTTTTTGAAGGGGCCTAGCGCTTGTCAGACAAAGTCCTGATCCTCGATTTCGGCAGCCAGGTCACCCAGCTCATCGCGCGCCGCGTGCGCGAAAGCGGCGTCTACTGCGAGGTGCTCCCGTTCAACGCCGACGTCGACCGGCTGAAGGCCTTCGACGCCAGCGCCATCATCCTGTCGGGCGGCCCCGCCTCGGTCACCGAGAGCCACACGCCGCGCGCCCCGCAATACGTGTTCGAGGCGGGCGTGCCCGTACTCGGCATCTGCTACGGCCAGCAGACGATGTGCGCCCAGCTCGGCGGCAAGGTCGAGAGCGGCCACCACCGCGAGTTCGGCCGCGCCTTCATCGACATCTTCCAGGACTGCACGCTGTTCGACGGCGTGTGGCCCAAGGGCAGCCGCGAAGAAGTGTGGATGAGCCACGGCGACCGCGTCGTCGCGTTGCCGCCCGGCTTCCGCACGGTGGCCAAAAGCGACGGCGCGCCGTTCGCGGCCATCGCCGACGACACGCGCCGCTTCTACGGCGTGCAGTTCCACCCGGAAGTCGTGCACACGCCGCACGGGGCGGCCCTGCTCAAGAACTTCACCACGCATGTCGCGGGCCTCAAGGGCGACTGGACGATGGCGGCCTTCCGCCAGCAGGCGATCGCCAAGATCCGCAAGCAGGTCGGCAAGGGCAGGGTGATCTGCGGGCTTTCGGGCGGTGTCGACTCCTCCGTTGCGGCCGTCCTGCTGCACGAGGCGATCGGCGACCAGCTCACCTGCATCCTCGTCGACCACGGGCTGATGCGGCTGGGCGAGGCCGACCAGGTGGTGGAGCTGTTCCGCGGCCACTACAACATCCCGCTCGTGCACCGCAACGCGCAGCCCGATTTCCTCGGCAAGCTCGCGGGCGTCAGCGACCCCGAGCAGAAGCGCAAGATCATCGGCTCGACCTTCATCGACGTGTTCGAGGAAGAGGCGAAGAAGGTCGGCGGGGCCGATTTCCTCGCACAGGGCACGCTCTATCCCGACGTGATCGAAAGCGTGTCGTTCACCGGCGGCCCGTCGGTGACGATCAAGTCGCACCACAACGTGGGCGGCCTGCCGGCGCGCATGCGCATGAAGCTGGTGGAGCCGCTGCGCGAACTCTTCAAGGACGAGGTGCGCGAACTGGGCCGCGAACTCGGCCTGCCCGAAAGCCTCGTCGGCCGCCACCCGTTCCCGGGCCCGGGCCTCGCGATCCGCATCCCGGGCGAGATCACGGGCGAGAAGCTCGACATCCTGCGCAAGGCCGACGCCGTCTATCTCGACGCGATCCGCAAGGCCGGCCTCTACGACAAGATCTGGCAGGCCTTCGCCGTGCTGCTGCCGGTGAAGACCGTCGGCGTGATGGGCGACGCGCGCTCCTACGATTTCGTCTGCGCGCTGCGCGCCGTCACCTCGACCGACGGCATGACGGCGGACTCGTACCCGTTCGAGCACGCGTTCCTCTCGGGCGTGGCCACGCGCATCATCAACGAAGTGCGCGGCATCAACCGCGTGGTCTACGACGTCACGTCGAAGCCGCCGGGGACGATCGAGTGGGAGTGAGAGGCAGACAGCTTCCACGCCGCGATCCGGCATTGCCAGTAGAGCCTCTCCTTGCCGTCGATTTCCCAAGCGACTTCGCCGGCCACGGGTAGCCAGATGTCGCCGAAACGGCGGTAGTCGGCGAACCGCCCGCGCCATGGCGTCGGCAACGTCGGTTCCGCGGCGGATCGCGGCCGGTCGGCG
Organism: Tagaea sp.; assembly: GCA_044356395.1. Taxonomy (GTDB): domain Bacteria; phylum Pseudomonadota; class Alphaproteobacteria; order CACIAM-22H2; family CACIAM-22H2; genus Tagaea. Next base: position 7,099 of record JBIKWI010000039.1, read on the forward strand.
GCGTATGCACCGGCAATCCGCCCTTCGCCATCAAGGCTTAACCGAACTTCGCAAGCCGTCTCGCCGGTACCTGCGCCGACCGACAGCGTTTCAGGGCCGTCCATACGCCAGCGCAGTCCGGGATTGCAGAGGATCGCGTGTGGCGCCCATGCGATCTCCGCGAGGTAGCGCATCAGTTCGCCGCGAACGAGTGCCGCCGTGCGTGGCGCGAGCGCGATCGGGATCAGACCGAGCGCCAATATCTCGAACCGGCCTTCGCCGCCCGTTAGACTATCGCGCCCGGAAATCACGCCGAAGGGCCCCGCCTTGGCCCGCCAGTCGAATTCGCAGGTGCGCGTCCGGATCGTCTGCGTTGCCGTGAACGCCATCCAGGATTCGGACCCGAGGTCGCGCTTCATCCGGCCGGTCTGTGTCAGATTGACGCCCGACGGATTGTCCTGCGGCTTCACGCCCAGGCGGATCGCAAGATCGTAGACAGCGGCCGGAAGATTCGGCCTGTTTCGGTCTTCGGCTTCGGACATGAGGCGTCCTTTCGAACCGGGCGTTCAGATCAACTCGGCCACCGGTCGCCGCGGCGCATAGGGCAGCAGGGGGCCATACCCGAAGCGCATGACCAGATCGGGACGCCGACCTTGCATGCCGATCAGTGCTGCCAGCTCGGGCCGTAGGGCCGGCACCTCGACGGGCTGGTTGACGAATGCGTGCTTCAGACCCAGCGCCGTCGCTTGCAGCGCGAAACGCTGGCAGGCCCGCCCGACGGCGACCCAACCGGCCCGGCTATCGCTTTCGCCAACGAAGACGGCTACGCCAGCCGAAGAGCGGATCTGGCGGGCGTACTTGTCGTTTTCGGAACGCGCCGTCGCGAGCCAGTCGAATGCGCGCTGGCCGAGCCAGTCCGGCAGCGCGGGATTGCCGGTCGCCACACTGTACAGGCCATCGTTGGTCCGGCGTGCCTGCCGGGGGTTGAAGCGCAACCACGATTTCAGTTCGCGAAGGAAGGCCGGGTCGCCCATCTGTACGCTATTTCCCGCAACGACGAGATCGCGGACCCGGTCCATCATCGGCCGGTCGGCGATCAGCACCAGGTCGACGCCGGGGTGCTTGGCCGCTTGGGCAAGCGACTTCAGGTCCGCCGGCCCGACGGCACGCCCGTCATACTCGGCGCGGGTCGACTGGCGAACGGGGATCGCGTCGAACAGCGTCGATGCCTCGTTTGGTGCCGGGCGGTGCGCGAAGACGATCGCCCCGTTGCCCGCGTCTTCGAACGTCGGGTCGCCGCGATGTCCTCTGGCCGCCGCGGCCAGTGCCAGATTCTCGGCAGCACAACCCAGGCTGACGAACAGGTGATGGTCGTCGGGGTCGACGACCGGTGTCCGCCGGGTGAAATCGGCGTGGATCACGATACGGCCCGGCGCAAGTTCGAAGCGCCATGGCTGGGTGTTGTGGCCGTTCGGGGCAAGTGTCGCGTAGCGGACGAGTTCGCGCGCTTCGGGCTGCGCGGACAGCACCGCGCGCATCGCCTTCGTCGCATCGGCATAGTCGGCTGCTGACCCCATCCGTGCGGCGGCCGCCACCGTTGCGCCGGTACCGAGCGCGATCAGGCTTCCGCCGCCGATGAGGATGTGACGTCGATTCATGGTCGCCGTGCTTTGGCCTGGGCGGGCGTGCCCGCGTGAATGGAACGGCCCGCATCCTCGTGCGGGCCCAGCGCTACTAGACGATCGAATGATGTTCGAATTGGGGACGTCGGCCTGATTCGGAGTTGGGGGAATCCTAGTCCTTCAACCCCAGCGCCAACTCCTCCAGCTGATCCGCCGCCTTGTTCCACCCCGCGTAGAACCCCATAGCTTCGTGCTACTTGCAGTCGGCTTCGGTCCAGTGCCGTGCTCCGGCCATGTAATGCGTGCCGCCGCCGGGGGCATCCTTGAGGTGCACGTAGCCGACCATGAAGGGTTTGGCCGTCGGCACGAAGCCGGCGGTCATGGCGTCGGTGAAGACGAGGCGTTCCATGGGTACGACTTCCAGCCAGCAGCCGGGGTTCTCGTGGCGCTCGCCGTTCGGGCCCTTCATGATCACGATCGATTTGCCGCCGGGTTTCAGGTCGAACTCTGCATGTTCCACGCCCCACGGCTTCGGGCAGAACCACTGCTTGAGCAGCTCGGTCTCGGTCCAGCAGCGCCAGATCGCCTTGCGCGGGGCCCTGAAGGTGCGTTCGATCTGCAGGTCGTGGCTCATGGCTTGGGGGCTTTCTTGTTCCTGGGGCCGGGCAGGGGCCGGACTTGCTTGACGGCACACCAACCGGCGTTATGCAGTCAAGCATCGGGAGGAACAGGGATGAAGAAGGTCAGGACGAACTACGTGGACGGCTTCGTGTTGGCGGTACCCACGCGCAACAAGGCCGCCTACGTGAAGATGGCGAGGCTGAGCCTGAAGCTGTTCCGCGAGCTGGGCGCGCTTCGGCTGGTCGAGGCGTGGCCCGACGACGTGCCGAAGGGCCGATTGGCCGACTTCTACCGGTCCGTGAAGGCGAAGAGATCGGAAAGCGTGGTCTTCGCGTGGATCGAATGGCCGTCGCGCAAGGTCCGCAATGCCGCGATGAAGCGCATGCGGGACGACCCCTCGTTCCAGGCACAGTTCAAGGACATTCCTTTCGACGGCAAACGCATGATCTTCGGCGGCTTTTCGACGGTCGTCGACGGCTGACCGGGCGGCGGATCCGGGGCCGGGGCGCCCGCAATTCGGCAGTGGCGTTCCGGCCGCGATTTAAGTAGCTTGCGGCCAATCGTCCCCACCCGGAGTACCAGACAGAATATGGCCCCTTTCAATCCCGGCCCGACCAAGACCATCGAAGCGGTCGTCAAGTGGTTCAACACGACAAAGGGTTTCGGCTTCGTCGCGCCGACGGACGGGTCGCCGGACGTGTTCCTGCATGCCGCCGCCCTCGAGCAGGCCGGTCTGCCGCCGCCGGGCGAGGGCGCCAAGATCAAGTGCGAGGTGGGTCCCGGCAAGAAGGGTCCGCAGGTCGTGCGCGTGCACGAGGTCGACGGGCGTGCGGGCACGGGCGGCGGAGCCCCCGGCGGCGGCATGGGTGCGCCGCGCGGCGGCCCGCGTCCGACGCGGCCCAGCGGCAATTTCCGCGACGAGGTCGACATGGCCGGTGCCGTCGATGTCGAGGGCACGATCAAGTGGTATTCGCCCGAGAAGGGCTACGGCTTCGTGGCCACCAGCGACGGCGGCAAGGACGTGTTCGTCAACGCCGCGTGCCTGCGCCGGTCGAGCGTGCCGTCGGTCGATGTCGACCAGGCCGTGCGCGCGTCGTACGTCGTCACGCCGCGCGGGCGCGAGGCGCGCTACATTCGCCTGCTTTGACAAAGCGGTCGCCGATATGGTCATCCTTGGGGGCCCGCCCCCGGAGACCGGTCGATGACCGTCTACACAAGACGCCTGAGCGACAAGATCCTGCTGGCCTTCGACCAGGCGTGCGAGACCGGTTCGCTCGACTGCGCCGAACTGCTGCTGAAGGCGCTCGAGATGTCGCTGACGTCGATGGGCGGGCCGGGTGCGGTCGACCGCAGGGTGAACATGGAGCCGTATGTTCACGCCTTCGAACGTCTCCAAGCCCTGAAAAGCGGCCGCTAACCGCCTAATCGGCAACGCAATTGAGGCGCCGGTGTGGCGCCATTCGTGATTTGCGCCCTGCGGCCGGACGGGCTAGTTTGGCGCACCTTTTCCCGCCCCCAAGAGTCGAGGCACCGTGGCCGACGTATTCGATGAAGTCGACGAGGAACTCCGGCGCGCCAAAGCGCTGAAGCTCTGGAAGAAGTTCGCCCCGCTGGTCATCGGTGCGGCCGTCGCGATCGTCGTGGGGACCGCCGCCTGGGTCATGTGGCAGGACCACCAGCGCAAGCGCGCCGAATCCGAATCCCTGCGCTTCATGACGGCAAGCGACCTCGCCGTGACCGACGCCGAACGCGCCCTCGTCGAGCTGCGTGCGCTGGCGCGCGACGGCAAGGCCGGCTACGCCTCGCTTGCCCGTCTCAAGGAAGCCGCGGTGACGCTCGAGCGCGACCGCGCGCAGGGACTGGCCCTCTACCGCCAGATCGCGGCGGACACCTCGGTCGACCAGCAGCTTCGCGAAGGAGCCATGGTCGTCGCCGCCCTGCTCGCGGTGGACGGCGAGGCCGCGGCCGACGTCACCCGGTCGCTTGCCCCCCTCCAGACGCCCGCCGGTGCCTGGCGCCATGCCGCGCGCGAAGTCGAAGCGCTTGCCCTGCTGCGCGCCGGCGACCGGGCCAAGGCGCTCGAGATCTACCGTTCGCTTGCCGACGATCTCGCGGCACCGGCCGGCCTGCGCCAGCGTGCGGCCGAAATCGCCGCCGCCCTGGCCGGCTGAAGGAACGCGAAGGCCATGCGCTGGCACCATCTCGTCCTCGTCGCGGCCGTTTCGGCGCTGGGGGCGTGCGACTGGATGGACGGTGCGAGCAAGCGGCCGCTGCCGGGCGAGCGCACGGCCGTGCTGTCGACCGACCGCAAGATCGAGCCGGACGAACGTCTGCGCGGGCTCGACGTCCGGCTTCCCGAAGCGGTCGACCTTGCCCAGTGGCCGCAGCCGCAGGGCCAGCCGGGCACGCCGATCGGCAACGTGCGCGTCGACGGGTTCGCCTATGCGTGGCGCGCCTCGATCGGCGACGGCAACAGCCGCTCGGGCCGCGTGACCGGTTCGCCCGTCGTCGCCGACGGCCGCCTGTTCGCCGCCGACGCGGGATCGCGGCTGGCGGCCATCGACGTGCGCAACGGCAGCCGGCTGTGGACGTTCGCCGGCGAGCCCGACGAGGACCGCAGCGGCGGCGGATCGGGCGGCGGGGCGGCGGTCGAAGGCGACCGCGTCTATTTCGCCAGCGGCTACGGCCAGCTCGTGGCGCTCGACGCCGCGACCGGCAAGGAGATCTGGCGCTTCCAGATGAGCGCGCCCGCCCGCTCGGGCCCGGCGGTCGCGAACGGGCGCGTGTTCGTCGCCACGATCGACAACCAGACGCACGCGGTCGACGCTTCGAACGGCAAGCGCATCTGGCAGCATTCGGGCATTTCGGAATCCGCCGGCTTCGTCGGGGCGGCCAGTCCGGTGGTCGACGGGTCGACCGTGCTGGTCGGCTACTCGTCGGGCGAACTCTTCGCGCTTCGCGCCGAAAGCGGCCGCGTGCTGTGGTCCGACACGCTGTCGGGCGTGATCCGCACCGGCCAGGTTTCCGGCATGGCCGACATCCGCGGCCGGCCCGCGGTCGACCGCGGTCTCGCCTTCGTGTCGACCCAGTCGGGCCGGACCGTCGCGATCGACATGCGCTCGGGCACGCGCATCTGGGAGCAGGAGATCGGCTCGCTCGGCCAGCCGTGGGTGGCCGGCGACTATGTTTTCGTGATGGGCGTGGACGGCGACCTCGCGTGCCTGCAGCGGCGCGACGGGCGCGCGGTCTGGGTGACGGCGCTCGGCGCCTTCACCGACGAACGGCGCAAGCGCGGCCGCATCGTGTGGACGGGCCCGGTCGTGGCGAACCAGCGCGTGGTCGTCGCCAACAACAAGAGCCAGGCCGTCGTCGTCGACGCGGCCAACGGCACCGTCGTCTCGCGCATCTCGCTGCCGGGCTCGGCCGAGGTGGCGCCGATCGCGGCAAGCCGCACCATATTCGTGCTTACGGACGACGGCGACATCGCCGCCGTGCGCTGAAAGGCAGTTTCCAGATGGTTTGGCGCGTGGCGATCGTCGGCCGCCCCAACGTGGGCAAGTCGACACTGTTCAACCGCCTGATCGGGCGCAAGCGGGCGCTCGTCGACGACACGCCGGGCGTGACGCGCGACCGGCGCGAAGGCGTCGGGCGGCTGGGCGACCTCAATTTCGCCGTCTACGACACGGCCGGGCTCGAAGACGCGCCGCCCAAGACGATGGCCGCACGCATGACCAAGCAGAGCCAGCGCGCCGTCGCCGACGCCGACGTGACGCTGTTCGTCGTCGACGCGCGCGAGGGGCTCACGCCGCACGATACCCATTTCGCCAACTGGCTGCGCAAGACCGGCAAGCCCACCATCGTCGTCGCCAACAAGGCCGAGAACGCGGCGCGCACCGGCTTCGGCGTGGCGGAAGCCGCAGGGCTGGGACTGGGCGAGCCGATCGCCGTCTCGGCCGAGCACGGCGAGGGCCTTGCCGACCTCCACGAGGCGCTGAAGGTCTTCGCCCCGGCCGACGCGGTCGAGGATTACGATGCGCCCGAGGATGAGGTCCCCGACGAAGCCGTCGCCAAGCCCGACATCCGCGTGGCGCTCGTCGGGCGGCCCAACGTGGGCAAGTCGACGCTGGTCAACAAGCTGCTGGGCGACGAGCGCATGCTGACGAGCCCCGAGCCGGGCACCACGCGCGACGCGATCTCGACGCCGTTCGAATGGAAGGGGCGGAAGTTCCGGCTGATCGACACGGCGGGCCTGCGGCGCAAGGCGCGCATCGACGACACGCTCGAGAAGATGTCGGTCGGCGACACGATCCGCAACATCCGCGACGCGCATGTCTGCGTGCTGGTGATCGACGCCACGACGATGCTCGAGAACCAGGACCTGCAGATCGCGCGGCTGGCGGCCGACGAGGGCCGCGCCATCGTGGTGTGCGCGAACAAGTGGGACCTGATCGACGATCCGCAGGCGGCGCTGCGCAAGCTGCGCGACCGGATGGAAATCTCGATGCCGCAGATCAAGGGCGTGCTGTTCGTCACGATCTCGGCGCTGCAGGGGCGCAAGCTCGACGAGTTGATGGAAGCGGTCGTCACGATGCACGACCGCTGGAACGCGGACCTCGCGACCCCGCAGCTCAACCGCTGGCTCGAAGGCGTCGTGCAGGCGCATCCGCCGCCGATCGTGTCGGGCCGCCGGCCGCGCCCGCGCTTCATGCGCCAGGTCGGCCAGCGTCCGCCCACGTTCGCGATCTTCGGCAACAAGCTCGTCTCGCTGCCGGATTCCTACCAGCGCTATCTCGTCAATTCGCTGCGCGAGACGTTCGGTCTCGAAGGGGTCGTCGTGCGCCTGCAGCTGCGGGCGTCGAGCAACCCCTACGACGACAAGAAGAAGCGCTAGTTCAGGTGCGCCCCAGGAAGTCGCGCTTGCCGACCTCGACGCCGTTGTGGCGCAGGATCGTGTAGGCGGTCGTCACGTGGAAATAGAAGTTCGGCAGCGCGTTGTGCAGGAGGTATTCCTGCCCGGTCATCGTCATCGGCTGGCCGCCGATCGTCAGCGATATCTCGCGGGCTTCGCTGCCGTCGATCTGGGCGGGCTTGAACGACTTGACGTAGTCGATGGTCTTGGCGACGCGCGCCTTGAGCGCTTCCATCGTCGTCTCGTTGTCTTCCCACTTGGGAACCTCGAGGCCCGCAAGACGCGCCATCGGGCCCTTGGCGAAATCGGCCGCGATCTGGACCTGACGCGTGAGCGGGAACATGTCGGGTGCCAGGCGCGAGGCCATCAGCACCGCCGGGTCGATCTTCTTGGCGACGGCGAAGGCCGCGCCCTTGTCGAGGACGTTGGAAAGCGCGCCGAGCATCTTGGTGAAGACGGGGGCGCTGATCTGGTACATCGAAATCGTCATCGTGTCGTGCTCCGTGGGTGGCTGCCGGGCCGGTATGGCCCCGTGCAGATATGGGCCGGTCAGGGATATTGTACAAGCGACAGCAGGTTACCGTCGGGGTCGGCGATCTTCGCCACGCGCCCGCCCCAGGGTTCGGTGCGCGGCGGGACCGCCACGCGCACGTCGGCGGCGATGAGCGCGGCAAGGGCCGCTTCGAGGCTCGCGACCGTGAAGCCGAACTCGACGCCCGAGGCCGCCGCTTCGCCCTTCGCGACGATCAGCTTCGCCTGGCCGGTGTCGAAGATCGCGAGTTCGTCGCCCGCGGCGACCAGCGGAAGCTTCAGCTTGCCGGCGTAGAACGCCTTCGCCGCGGCGATGTCGCGCACGCAAAGATGGATCTGTTCGATCGGACCGATCGTCGACATCAGTAGGCCTCCACGGTTTCGCCGTGCCGCAGGCAGTCGGCGGCGGCGAGGTCGACGAACGCTTCGGTGACGTTCGCGGGCTGGCGCAGGGTGCTCGGGTCCTCCCCCGGAAAGGCGGCCGCGCGCATGCGCGTGGCGACGGGACCGGGCGACAGCAGGTTGACGCGGATGGCCGTCGACGCCAGTTCCTGCGCCCAGGTCTTGACCATCATCTCGAGGGCGATCTTGCTGGTGGCGTAGGCACCCCAGTAGGCGCGGAGCTTGTGGGCGGCCCCCGAGGTGACGAAGATCGCGCGCCCGGCATCCGACAGCCGCAAGGCCGGTTCGAGCGTGCGCATCAGCCGCCAGTTGGCGTGCACGTTGATCTTGAAGACTTCTTCCCAGTCCTTGGCGTCGTGATGCGTGACCGGGCCGAGCGTGCCGAGCGCGCCGGCATTGGCGACGAAAATGTCGATCTTGCCGAAGCGTTCGTAGAGCGACGGGCCGAGCTGGTCGAGCTTGTCGAGTTCGGCCAGATCCACGGGCACCAGTGTCGTGGACCCGCCGGCCCGGACGATCGCGTCGTCGAGTTCTTCGAGTGCGCCCACCGTGCGCGCGAGCGCCACGACATGGGCACCCTCGGCGGCGAAGCGTTCGGCGACCGCGCGCCCGATTCCGCGCGAGGCTCCGGTGATCACGGCAATGCGGCCCTGCAGGCGCTTCATATGTCCCTCAAAGTTCGATGGCGCGGCAAGAACAGGTGCCGCGCGATGCCGGCCGTCGCGGCGGCGATGACAAGCCCCAGGATCGCGGCCCCGGCCCCATAGGCGGCGGCTTCGCCCGTCAGCGGCAGGGCCGGCTCGTGCAGGCGCAGGCTGGCCTCGACGACCGGCCAGTCGAAATTCGCGACGAACGTGCGCAGGCGCCCCAAGCCGTTGCCGCCCAGGTCGACGACCGCCTGCCGCAGATCGGGAAGGGCTGCTTCGATCCGCGCGATGCTGGATGCATCCGGCGTGGGCGACGAACGCATCGCCGACAGCTGGCGGTCGAGTTCGAGCGCGCTCTGGTCCAGCCGATGGCGGTAGGTGCCGAGGAAGGCCGGCATCTGCATCCCGGAAATGGCGAATGTCACGGCGAAAACCGCATCCCAGATACGCCGCAGACCGGCGGCGATCGCGTTCATGCGATCTCGAGCAGGCTCGCCTGCACGGGGTTGTCGCCGCGCTCCTCGATGTCGGTGAGGCGCGTCGGGTATTCGCCCGTGAAACACGCGTCGCAGAAGCGCGGTGCCTTGGGATCGCGGCCGGGCTCGCCCATCGCCCGGTAGAGCCCGTCGATCGAGATGAAGGCGAGGCTGTCCACGCCGATGATGCGCGCCATCGCCGCGACGTCGTTCTTGGAGGCGAGGAGCTGGCTCGCCTCGGGCGTGTCGATGCCGTAAAAGCACGAATGCTTGGTCGGCGGCGAGGAGATGCGCATGTGCACCTCGGTCGCACCGGCCTGGCGGACCATCTCGACGATCTTCTTCGAGGTGGTGCCGCGCACGATCGAATCGTCGACGAGGATCACGCGCCTGCCCGCGAGGCCGGCCCGGTTGGCGTTGTGCTTGAGCTTGACGCCCAGATGTCGGATCTGGTCGGTCGGCTCGATGAAGGTGCGGCCCACATAGTGATTGCGGATGATGCCGAGATCGAACGGGATGCCGGATTCCTGCGCGTAGCCGAGTGCGGCCGGAACGCCGCTGTCGGGCACGGGCACGACGAGGTCGGCGGGCAGGCCGCTCTCGCGCGAGAGTTCGGCGCCGATGCGCTTGCGCGCCTCGTAGACCGAGATGCCCTCGGCTACGCTGTCGGGCCGGGCGAAATAGATGTACTCGAACACGCAGAAGCGCTTTACCTCGGCGCGGAACGGCTTCATCGACCGGATGCCCGAGCGGTCGATGACGACCATCTCGCCGGCTTCCAGATCGCGCACGTAGTCGGCACCGATGATGTCGAGCGCGCAGGTCTCCGACGTGACGACCCAGCTGTCGTCGAGCTTTCCGAGCACGAGCGGGCGCACGCCGCGCGGATCGCGCACCGCGATGATCGTGTCCTTGGCGATGCAGGTCAGCGAATAGGCGCCCTCGACCTGGTTGAGGGCCGCGATCAGGCGTGTGGTCACGTCGCCCTGCGCCTGCGCCATCAGGTGGACGATGACTTCGGTATCGGTCGTCGACTGGAAGATCGAGCCGCGCTTGATCAGGCTGCGGCGCAGCGTGTCGGCATTGGTGAGGTTGCCGTTGTGGCCGAGCGCGAAGCCGCCGAACTCGAATTCGGCGAACAGCGGCTGGATGTTGCGAAGGATGGTGCCGCCGCTGGTCGAGTAGCGCACGTGGCCGATGGCGCTGTCGCCCTTCAGCGCGGCGATGACCTTCTGGTCGCCGAAATTGTCGCCGACCAGGCCGACCGCGCGGTGGGTGTGGAACTGCTTGCCGTCGAAGGCGACGATGCCGGCGGCTTCCTGCCCGCGATGCTGGAGGGCGTGCAGGCCGAGGGCCGCGAGCGCGCCCGCATCCTTGTGCCCGAGAATGCCGAAGATGCCGCATTCTTCCTTGAGCTTGTCGTCGTCGAAGGGACTGGTCGTCACCGAGGAGCGGTCCATGAAACCCCCAATGCGCCCTCGGCCCGGAGGGCGCGCGATCTCGACAAACTAACGGCTGGGTGCGGCCGGCCGGACGCGGTCGATGAGCTGTTCCATGCCCTGCACCTCGTCGCGTTTATATCCCGTTTCGGCGGGCTGTGAAGGGGGATTCGGCTGGTCGTTGGGCTGCAGGCGCTGGAGGGCCTTGAGCGCCTCCGTGCCGCGCTGCGCCTGATCGCCGGCGCTGCGGACCTGGCCCCGGAATTCGGGCGGGGCAAGGCCGACGAGATACACGGCGATCTGCTCGATCAGCGGTCGGGTGCGGGCCTCGACGACCCAGTCGGGGCGCTTCTCCTCGGGTATCGCCCAGGCGAGCGCCAGCCATGCGAGACCGAGCAGGACGAGACCGCGGAAAATGCCGAATACGAAGCCGAGCGACCGGTCGACCGCCGAAAGGCTCGACGAACGGCGCACCAGCGCCGAGGTCCCGTGCGCGATCATCGCGAACACGATCAGGCTCACCACGAACAGCACGATGCCGGCGGCGACGTCGGCCAACAGCTGGCTGTCGATGAAAGCGCGGAAATAGGGGCGGGCGAAGGCGTATCCCCACAGCGTGACGAGGGCGGCTCCGGCCCATGCGGCGAGGCTCAGGACCTCCTTGACGAAGCCGCGAATCAGCGCGACGAGCGCCGAAACCAGCACCACGAGCGCCACGGCGCCGTCAAAAGCGTTGATGGGAAGCGAATCGAGCATCGAAGGCCGAGAATACCAGCTTATCCGGGGCGGGCCATGCGGCGGGGGGCAGGGTTGCCCAACGCCTCGACAAGGTCGCCGAGCAGGCGCAGTTCGCGCACGTCGATGCCCGCCACCGACGAGCCGCGCTTGCCGCGTGGCGGGCAGTAGGCCCGACCGAACCCCAATTTTGCGGCTTCCTTGAGGCGGGCTTCGGTCTGGCCGACGGCGCGCACTTCGCCCGACAGGCCGATTTCGCCGAAAACGACCGATTCACCGGGGACCGGCGTGTCCGTCAGGGCCGAAACGAGGGCCGCGGCGACCGCAAGGTCGGCCGCCGGCTCGGCGATGCGAAGGCCGCCGGCCACGTTCAGGTAGACGTCGGCCCCGCCGAAGGCGAGGCCGCAGCGCGTTTCCAGCACGGCAAGCACCATGGCGAGCCGGCCGGAATCCCAGCCGATCACCGCCCGGCGCGGCGTGCCGTAGGTGCTGGGGGCGACCAGCGCCTGGATCTCGACCAGCACGGGGCGCGTACCCTCCATGCCCGCGAAGACGGCCGCCCCGGACACCTCGCCGCGCCGCTCGGCGAGGAACAGGGCCGACGGGTTGGGAACTTCGGTGAGGCCGGCGTCGGTCATCTCGAACACGCCGATCTCGTCGGTCGGTCCGAAGCGGTTCTTGACCGCGCGCAGGATGCGGAACTGGTGGCCGCGCTCGCCTTCGAAATAGAGCACCGTGTCTACCATGTGCTCGAGCACGCGCGGACCGGCGATCGTGCCTTCCTTGGTGACGTGGCCCACGAGGATGACGGCGATGCCGCGCCGCTTGGCGAGCCGGATGAGTTCGGCCGCCGACGCGCGCACCTGGGCGACCGTGCCGGGCGCGCTGTCGAGCTGGTCGATATACATCGTCTGGATGGAATCGATGACCGCGAGGTCGGGCGCGTCGCTGGCATCGAGGGTGGCGAGGATGTCGCGCACGTTGGTCGCGGACGCGAGCGAGACCTTGGCCTTGGCAAGGTCGAGGCGCGTGGCGCGCATGCGGATCTGGTCGACCGCCTCTTCGCCCGAGATGTAGGCGACGCGCGCGGTCTTCGAGAGCGCAGCCGCCGCCTGCAGCAGCAGCGTCGATTTCCCGATGCCCGGATCGCCGCCGACGAGCACGGCGGAGCCCTTCACGAGGCCGCCGCCCAGCACGCGGTCAAGCTCGGCGATTCCGGTCTTGCGGCGCGGGGCCTGCTCGCTCTCGCCTTCGAGATCGACGAACGAGACGCGCTTGCCGCCCTTGCCCGACACGCCCTTGGGCGCGACGTCGGGCACCGTCTCCTCGACGATGGTGTTCCACGCCCCGCACGCATCGCAGCGCCCGGACCAGCGCGGATGGACGCCGCCGCACTCCTGGCAGACGAAGCGGGCGGCCGCCTTTGCCACGATCAGACGGGGATCTGCATGCGGATCGGGCCTTCCGCGCGACCATGGATGAACTGGTCGACGTAGGGATTGCCCGAGCTGTCGATCTCGGCGACCGGGCCCTGCCAGATGATCCTGCCCTGGTAGAGCATCGCGATGCGGTGGGCGATCTTGCGGGCACTCGCCATGTCGTGCGTGATCGAAAGGGCGCTCGCCCCCAGCCGGTGCACGCAATCGGCGATCAGGTCGTTGATGACGTCGGACATGATCGGGTCGAGACCGGTCGTCGGCTCGTCGAAGAAGATGATCTCGGGCTGGGTGGCGATGGCGCGGGCGAGGCCCACGCGCTTGCGCATGCCGCCGGAAAGCTCGGAGGGCTGAAGTTCGGCGACCTGTGCCGGCAGGCCGACCTGGGCCAGCTTCTCGATCGCGATCACCTTGGCCTCGCGCTTGGCCTTGCCTTGCGCCGCGATCAGGCCGAAGGCGACGTTTTCCCAGACGCTCAGGGAGTCGAACAGCGCCGCCGACTGGAACAGCATGCCGAACTTGCGGTTGATCGCCTCGCGCTCGCGCGTGGGCATGCCGATCACTTCCTGCCCGTCGACCTTGATCGAGCCTTCTTCCGGATCGAGCAGGCCGAGGATGCATTTGAGCAGCACCGACTTGCCGGTGCCCGATCCGCCGATGATGACGACCGATTCGGCGTTGCCCACGTCGAGATCGAGGCCGTCGAGGACGACCTTGGAACCGAAGCGCTTCTTGAGGCCGCGGATCTGGATTTTCGGGGTTTCGGCCATGCGCGTCCCCACCTAGCGTGTCGCGAAGAAGATTTCGGTGATCGCGTAGTTGAAGATCAGGATCAGGATCGAGGCGGACACGACCGCGTTGGTCGTGGCCCGGCCCACGCCCTGGGCGCCGCCTTCGGACTTGTAGCCGTGGTAGCAGCCCATCAGCGTGATGATGAAGCCGAACACAGACGCCTTCACGAGGCCGGAGAACACGTCCATGAACTCGAGATAGTCGAAGGTCTGCTTGAGATAGACCGCCGCGTTGAAATCGAGCTTGTAGACCCCTACGATGTAGCCGCCGAAGACGCCGATGATGTCGGCCACGACGACCAGCATCGGCAGCGTGACGGCACCGGCGATCAGCCGCGGGGCGACGAGATACTTCATCGGGTTGGTCGACAGCGTGTGGAGCGCATCGATCTGTTCGGTCACGCGCATGGTGCCGATTTCCGCGGCGATCGAAGCGCCGATGCGCCCGGCGACCATCAGACCGGCGATGACGGGCCCGAGCTCGCGCGTGACCGACAGGACCACGACCGTCGCGACGGCACCTTCGGCCGAGAACCGCGCGAAGCCGGTATAGCTCTGGAGGGCCAGCACCATGCCGGTGAAGAGTGCCGTGAGGCCGACGACGGGGAGCGAGAAATACCCGATGTCGAGCATCTGGCGCAGGATGTGGCGGAAATAGAAGGGCGGGCGGAAGCAGTGCGAGACCGCGCGCGAACTGAACAGCGAGATTTCGCCGACCTGCTGCAGGAAGCCCAGGAAGAACCGGCCGACGGTCGCGAGCGGGTTCATGCCGCGGGCTCGAGATAGCTGCGGGCGAAGCGCTTGCCCAGCCGCGTGAGGACCTCGTAGCCGTTGGTACCCGCGCGCGCGGCCACGTCGTCGACCGTCATGCGGCTGCCGAGCAGTTCGACCATCCGGCCGGGGACGGCCTCCGGCGCTTGGCTGACATCGAGCGTGATCAGATCCATCGAGACGCGACCGAGGAAGGGAAGTTGCTTGTCGCCGATACAGGCGGCCCCCCGACCGGACAGCGAACGCAGCCACCCATCGGCGTAACCGCAGGCGATCGTTGCGACTTTCGTCGGCCGATTCGCCTGCCACGTCGCACCATAGCCAACGGTCTGGGGGTGGTCAATTTCGCGGACCTGCAGGATGCGCGCTTCGAGGCGGGCCACCGGGCGCACCGGATTTGCGGCATCGGGCGTCGGATTGATGCCGTAGACGGCACATCCGGGGCGCGCCAGGTCGAAATGGTAGTCGTTGCCGAGGAAAACGCCGGAAGAATTCGCGAAGCTCGCGCGCACGTTCGGGAACGCGGCGCGGATCGCGCGGAACCGGCCGAGCTGGGCGGCGTTGATGGGGTTGTCCGGTTCTTCCGAACTGACGAGGTGGCTCATCACGTAGCGCAGGTCGAATGCAGCGAACGCGGACGGGTCCGCCATCAGAGCTTCCGTTTCGCTCGGACTGAGACCGAGGCGCGACATGCCGGTGTCGAAATGGACGTTGGCCTTCAGCTTCTCGCCGGCTCCGCGCGCGGCTTTCGCCCACGCTTCGATCTGGCCCGGATCGTTGAGACTGGGCATGAGATCGCGGCGGCGGAAGAGGGGGGCTTCGTCCGGACCCAGACCGTCGAGCACGCACACGCTCGCGTCTTCGCCGACATAGTCGCGCAGTTCCAGCCCCTCGTTGAGGCGGGCGACGAAGAAGTGACGGCAGCCGGCACGGTAGAGAGCTCGGCCGACCGGACCCGCTCCCAGCCCGTAGCCGTCCGCCTTGACCACCCCCGCGCAGGCGGCCGGCGCCACGCGCGCGGCCAGATCGCGCCAGTTGGCGACGAGGGCGGCCAGATCGACGGTCAGCAGCGAAGCGGGCCGCGCGTCAGTCATGCATGTCGGGCAGGTATTCCGACGCGGCGAGATCCGAGAACTTCGTGAACTGCCCGTCGAAGCGCAGGCGTACCGTGCCGATCGGGCCGTGACGCTGCTTGCCGAGGATGACCTCGGCCACGTTCATCACCTGCTCGCCGCGCTCCTGCCATTTCTGGTG